>JBAWAV010000076.1:0-6912 GCA_049589475.1 Mycobacterium sp. | reverse complement strand
GTGTTGCTGTACGTCGACATCGACCGCCGCCGTGGACGAGGGCGGCGCCGTAAGTCGTGGGCTCGGTCGCATGGATTCGATTACGAGCAGGAATCCACCGAGATCCTCAAGCGCTGGAAGCGCGGCGTGATGTCGACCGTGGGCAGCAACATCCCGGCGCGCAATGTCGTGCTCGGCCAGATCCGCGGCGAGGCGGTGTTCATCTTCGACCTCGAAGAGGTCGCCACCGTGATCGCCTTGCACCGCAAGGTGGGCACCAACGTCGTCGTCGACGTGCGGCTCAAAGGTCTGAAAGAGCCTCGGGAGAACGACATTTGGCTGCTCGGCGCGATCGGGCCGCGGATGGTCTACTCCACCAATCTGGACGCCGCCCGTCGCGCCTGCGATCGCCGCATGGTCACCTTCGCCCACACCGCACCCGACTGCGCCGAGATCATGTGGAACGAACAGAACTGGACGCTGGTCAGCATGCCGATCGGCAGCACTCGCGCCCAGTGGGACGAGGGTCTGCGCACCGTACGCCAGTTCAACGACCTGCTGCGGGTACTTCCACCGGTGCCGCAGACAACGCCAACAGCCGGGGCGCCGCAAGCGTCTGCACGCCGCAAGTCGGCCCCCAGCCGTCCGCTGGCTCCCGCCGGCCGCGCCGAAGTGCCACAGCGGCACGCGGAGTCTCCTACCCGTGAGAGCGGTTCCACGTCGCATGCCGCCGTGACCCCGCCGACTGCGCGCCAAGAGCCCATCCACCGCCCGCCGACGAGCCGAAACGGGCACCAGGCGTCGCATCACCAGCGCTGAGTCTGAGTACCAGCGGCGTCAGTCTGTCGTGCCAGCGATAACCGATGTGCCCATCTCTTAGCGATTAGTCTCGCTAATCGCTCGAAGGCGGGCACATTGTGTGTCCCCTCTCCCCGAAGGTGACACCGGACTCGCCTCGTACACTGACGCCGTGCCTCGTCGCGTCGCCCTGATCACCGGGCCCACTTCCGGAATCGGCGAGGGTTTCGCCCGCCGTTACGCCGCCGACGGCTACGACATCGTGCTGGTGTCCCGTGACGCGGACCGGCTCAACCAACTGGCCGCCGAGCTGACCAACGAGGGCGGCAGCGGCGTCGAAGTACTGCCGGCCGACCTCGCTGAATCCGCCGGCCGGGCCAAGGTCGCCGACCGGCTCGCGGCCGGCGTCGACTTGTTGGTGAACAACGCCGGCTTCGGCACCTCGGGCGAATTCTGGACCGCCGACCCCGCGGTGCTGCAATCCCAGCTCGACGTGAACGTCACCGCGGTGATGCAACTGACTCGCGCTGCGTTGCCGGCCATGATCGACAACGGCACCGGCACGGTCATCAACGTCGCCAGTGTCGCGGGTCTGCTCTCCGGCCGCGGCTCGACCTACTCGGCGTCCAAGGCGTACGTGGTGTCGTTCACCGAAGGCCTCGCAGTCGGGCTGCGCGGCACCGGCGTCGGGATACACGTGGTGTGCCCGGGCTACGTGCACACCGAATTCCACGACCGGGCCGGCATCGACATGACATCGCTGCCGTCGTTCATGTGGCTCGATGTCGACGACGTGGTCCGCGAAACACTCTCCGCGGTCGCCCGCGGCAACGTGCTCATCATTCCGGGGCTGCAGTACAAGGCGATCACTACCGTCAGCCGGATGGTGCCGCGAACCTTGTCGCGCGCCGCCACAAGCGTGTTCGGTCGGGGCCGTGGCCGGACCTGACCTGGCCGAATTGGCCGACCTGGTGCGCCAATTGGCGGTGGTGCACGGCCGTGTCACGTTGTCGTCCGGTAAGGAAGCCGACTATTACGTCGACCTGCGCCGGGCCACCCTGCATCACCGGGCCGCCCCGCTCATCGGCCGGCTGATCCGCGACCTCACCGACGACTGGGACTACGCGGCGGTCGGCGGACTTACCTTGGGCGCCGACCCGGTTGCCACGGCCGTCATGCATGCACCCGGTCGGCCGATCGACGCATTCGTCGTGCGGAAGTCGACGAAAACCCATGGCATGCAACGTCTTATCGAAGGCCCCGATATTGCCGGTCGACCGGTTCTGGTGGTCGAGGACACCAGCACCACCGGCGCGTCAGCGCTGACCGCCGTGCGCGCCGCGCAGGACGCCGGGGCCCAGGTGGTGGGCGTCGCGACCGTGGTCGACCGCGCGACGGGCGCGGCCGAAGCCATCGAAGCCGAGGGCGTTCCGTACCGCAGCGTGCTGGGGTTGGCGGACCTCGGGCTGAGTTAGCTCCCGTGCGAAGCATTCTCGCGTTCGTGGCGACGCTCGCGCTCTGCGCGGCGTGCTCTGGCGGCGGTCACCGCGACCTGGTGTACGGCGCGGGCACCGCTCGACTTGGCGAGTCGCTGGCGGTGCTGGGTTGGAACGCTTCGCTATCGAATCTGCGGTGGCAAGACGACTACGTGCTCGTCGACGTCGACGGGGCGCCGAGCGACCAGGCCAAGCCGCATGCCGATGCCCGTGATATTCGCTTCGGCTTGTACGGAGCGCCGGCGCACCCCATGGAAGTCGCCGGCATCGGTAGCTGCGACAACATGAGAAACCTTGTCATCCAATCGCTTTCCTCACCGGGCGGCAAGCGGCTGACCGGCACGGTGTGCCTGGGTCCGCTGAAGGATCGCAGCGCCGCCCGCGGGGTGTACCTTTACTCGCCCCGCGACCGGATCGCCGACACCGCCGCGGCTTACCCGGCGGCGTTCCCGGTCGGGCTACTGCCGACCAAGGAGAACGACACCGGCCTGGTGGTCAAAACCAGCAGCGTCGACGCGTGGCGCGCCGACGGAACCCAGTTGACTCAGGCCTCGCTCGGTGACCCGGCCGCCTTCACCGGCAGCGGCTACATGTTGCTCGGCCTGAACGCCGACACCATTGCGGCCAAGTATCGCGATGACTCTGCGGCCCGGGGCGGGCCGATGATGCTGCTGACCTCGCCGACCCTGCCACCGCCGGGGCTGAGCGAGGCCTGCTCGGCCTACGGGTCGTCGGTGCTGATCCTGCCCGAGGCGTCGCTGGACGCCGTGCACGTCAGCGCGTCGCTGTGCACCCAAGGCGACATCAACGAGGCGCTGCTGTACGCCACCGTCTCGGTCGTCGGCACCCACGCCGCAGTCTGGACCATCCGATGACGCAGCCAGGTCCGACCGAATGGGGTATTCCGGCAAGCGGAGTCGGCCCCTGGGCCGGTCCGCTGCCCGACGACCCGAAGTACGACCCGGCGCTGCTGCGCGACGGCGACACCCGCAACGTCGTCGACGCCTACCGGTACTGGACGCGTGAGGCGATCGTCGCCGACATCGACACCCGGCGGCATCCGCTGCACGTGGCCATCGAGAACTTCGGCCACGACGCCAACATCGGCGGGGTGGTACGGACCGCCAACGCGTTCGCCGTCGACACCGTGCACATCGTCGGCCGTCGCCGCTGGAATCGCCGCGGCGCCATGGTCACCGACCGATATCAACGACTGCGTCATCACGACAACATCGCCGAGCTGCTCAGCTTCGCGTTCGACGCGGGCCTGACGGTCGTCGCGGTCGACAACGTGCCTGGTGCGGCACGCATCGAACAGACCGCGCTGCCCCGGGACTGCATGCTGTTGTTCGGCCAGGAAGGTCCCGGCATCAGCGACGACGCCCGGGCGGGCGCTCCGCTGACCGTGTCGATAGCCCATTTCGGGTCGACCCGCAGCATCAACGTTTCGGTCGCGGCGGGCATCGCTATGCATACCTGGATCAGCCAGCACGGGGATATCGCGCAAGCCTGGTGATCCGCTAATTGGTTGGCGCGACGTCGAATTCGATTGGCAGCGTGGCGGGACCAGTCAGGGCGGTCAACGGTTTCCACGGCGCAGGCCCGGTGCGCCGGGCGTTTGGCATCTTTCGTGTCATGACGATTAGTGCTTCGGCGAGTTCGAGCCGCGCGAGGTTGGCGCCGAGGCAGTAATGCATGCCGGCACCGAAGGTCTGCATGGCGGCGCCGTCGCGGGTGATGTCGAGTTGGTCGGCGTTGTGATACACGGTGGGATCCCGGTTGGCCGAGGCGGTGTTGGCGACGACCAGAGTGCCCGCTGGGATGACGACTCCGGCGAGTTCGACATCCTCGAGGGCGACGCGCAGGGTGCCCCAGGCGATCGGCGAGTGTCGCATGGTTTCCTCGACCGCGTTCGCGGCCAGCTCGGGGTGCTGACCCAGGAGTCCCCATTGGCCGGGATGATCGCAGAGCACCTGCACAGAGGCCGCGAGCTGGTTTCGAGTGGTGTCTGTGCCCGCTATCAGCAGACCCACGACCAGCATGCGCAACTCGTCGGCGGCGAGCCGATCGCCGTCGTGTTCGGCCCCGATCAGCTCGGAGATCAGGTCGTCGGTTAGTGCGTCGCGGCGGTCAGCGACCATATCGTCGACGTAGGCGTCGACGGCCTCCCAGGCCCCCAGGATGGAGTCCGAGTTGTAGGCGACGTTCCAGCTGAAGGCATTGAAGATGTCGTCGGTCCAATCCGAGAACAACTCCCAGTCCTCGGCTGGTATGCCGAGCAACGCGCAAATAATCGGGATTGGATATCGACGCGCGATGTCGGCCACCACATCGCAGCGTCCGCGGACCGCCTGGCGTTCAACGAGTTCGGTGATGACCTCGATGATCGTCGAGCGCAGCCGTGCGGTGGCCCGAGGTGTGAAGGCCTTCGACACCAACCGACGCAGGCGGTGGTGTTCGTCTCCGTCGAGACTGATCAGACTCGCGCTGACACGGTCCCATATCGCGCCCGACGTGATGCCCTGGCCGGCAAGGAACATCCCTTTCGGCATCTGAAATCGTGGGTCGCGCAGCACGCTACGAACCAGCTCATAGCGCAATATTTCCGGGCCATGCGTTCCGATCGCGATCGGCGCCCGACTGCGGGCCGCTGCGATGACTCGGTGCGCCCGTTCAGGATCCAGATGCTCGTAGGCCAAGCTCGGGAGCCCCGCCTCGAAGACATTCGGGCAAGTTTCGGTAGGCATCGTGTCGGCGGTCATGACGACTCCTCGCTCGGAACATCTCAGTTGGGCGTTTGCGGTTGTTGATCGCGACGCAATCGTTGCTCCGGTCTCGCAACGTCAGGTCAGTAGACCGATACTGATCTTTCGTCTCGCCGGCCGGGTTACCCCTTCTAGGCTGTATGCGTGCGGTTGACGTGGCCCTTGACCGGCCGTTCGAAAGAACAGCGACTCATCCAAGCCGCGATTTCCGACTCGGACCCGGCCGGGGTCGTGGTTTGCGGGGCTGCCGGCGTGGGGAAGAGTCGGATCGCTCGCGAAGCGCTGAGGTCTGCCGGGTCGCAGGGGTGTGAGGTCCGGTGGATAGTGGGCACGTCGTCGGCGCGGTCGATACCGTTGGGGGCGCTGTCCTCGTGGACAGAGTCTGCCGGTGACGACAACCTTGAATTGATCCGCAACGCAATCGCCTCGCTGACGTCCTCGTCGCCCGGCAAGACAGTCGTGCTGGGTGTCGATGACGTGGCCCTGCTCGACGATCTATCGATATTCGTTGTGCACCAGATCATTCAGCGCCGCGCCGCCAAGGTCGTGCTCACCATCCGCGGAGGTCAATCGATTCCGGCGGGGGTGCGGGAGTTATGGGACGGCGGGAACCTTGACCGTCTGGACCTTCAACCGTTGTCCGAAGCCGAAACGACCGCGCTCATCTCGGCAACGTTGGGCGGGCCGGTGGATCCGCAAGCCGCCGAACGATTGTGGACGTTGACCCGCGGCAATCCGTTGTACCTGCGCAACATCGTCGAGCAGGAGGTTGCCGACGAACGGCTCGCAATGCAGGACGACTGTTGGCGCTGGTTGGGTGATCCGGTCTTACCGCCCAACCTGATCGAACTGGTCGAAGGCCGGATCGGAGGCCTGCCAAGCTCGGTCAGCGACGTGATCGACGCCCTGGCCGTCGGCGAACCCATCGAGCTTGGGTCACTAACCCGAATAACCGATCCGGCCGCGGTCGAGCAGGCGGACATTCGCGGTCTCATCGCCCTTGACCAAGTAGGCGATCGGGTGGAGGCGAGGTTAGCGCACCCGCTATACGGAGAGGTCCGACGAAATCGGGCTGCCGCCACCAGGTTACGACGGCTGCGTGGTCTGGTCGCCGCCGAACTTGCCGCATCGGATGATCGTGATGACATGCAGGTGGTGGTCCGCCGCGCGACTCTCAGCCTCGACTCGGACCTCGAGCCCGATGCAGAACTGCTTGTTCGAGCCGCCAGTGGCGCGGTGTGGCTATGGGAATTCCCCCTTGCTGATCGACTTTCAGCCGCCGCAACCATTGCAGGAGGGGCCGCGAACGCGAAACTCATTCGTGCGTATGCCTTGTCGTGTACGGGCCGCGGTGAGGAAGCCGATGCTTTGCTCGCCGACATTCAGGCAGGCGAGTTGGCCGACGCAGTGTACGGGCGGGTGGCCTTCCTGCGGGCCACCAATCGGCTGTTCACCCTGGCCGACCCGGTAGGGGCGAAAGAACTCATCGACGATGCATCGCGCGCCGCAGGTCCACAGGCTCGCAGCTGTATCGACGCATTTCTGACGGTGTACTGGGCGGCGATGGGCAAGCCGCACGCGGCCATCGAGTCATCCGAGAAATTCACCTGGCAGGCGCTGCCCGACCTCGTCGCCCAGCGAGTGACCGCCTGGGCCCTTGCCCTTGCGTTCGGAGAAGCGGGTCGCGCGGGCGAAGCCGCAGCAGCGGCAAAGGCCGGTTACCCAGTTCCGATACGCGCGTTCGTCATCATCACCGACGCCCACATCGGCGCCCTGCTTCTAGCCGGCCACATCGACGACGCCGATGCACCGGCGCAGACGATACGACAGCGTCAAATCGAGTTCCGGGCATTTCAGTCTTTCCAAGTCGGCTC
>JBAWAV010000075.1:0-3110 GCA_049589475.1 Mycobacterium sp. | reverse complement strand
ACGTCGGGGACCGCTTCGACGAGTTGCGGAAGTTGTGCAGCGGCGCAGGGGATAAGGCGTCGCTGGCAATCGCGATGGCAGGGCTGGTGGTGGATCACACGTTCCAGGACAGGGTGCGCGAGGCGTCACGGCTGGCTTCCGAAGCCATCGCCCTCATCGAGTCCATCGGCGACCCCACCTTGACGGTAGGGCTGTCCTTCACGCCGATACGCGCCAAGATGGCAAGCGGCGAGTGGTCTGACATGCTTCGCTTGGCGCAGCGCGTTATTGACCTTGCCGACGGTGACCCCACAAAGGGCAACTTCCTTTTCGGGTCTCCGTTAGCGCTTGCCTTCGCGCAGCGGGCTATCGCCCGTTACACACTGGGTCGTTCCGGATGGCGAGACGACCTGCGCCGCGGCTTGGCCGTGGCGCACGGCGCCGATTCCCTGTCCTACGTCACGGTCGTCAGCTACGTTTACACCGCGGGGATACCCGGTGGTGCGCTGCGACCCGACGATTCCGCTGTGCGCGAGATCGAGGATGCGCTGGCGATCGCCGAGCCATCCGGCGATAACCTCCAGTTGGGTGTCGCCTGGCTGACCTTGGGGCTTGCGCTGGTGCACCGCCACACGGACGCCGAGCGTGATCGCGGACAGAAGCTGCTGGCGGAGGTCCGCGAAGTCTTCCGGCGCGGGGGGCACTTCTTGTGCGACCTGCCGATGCTTGATGTTTACGTGGCCCGTGAGACGGCGCGCCGTGGCGATCGCGACCAGGCGATACCGCTGATGCGCGACGCCGTCGACCAACTCGCCGATGGTGGACAACTGCTGTCGTGGGGTGTTCCGGCGATTGGTGTTCTGGTGGAGACACTGCTCGAGCGCGGGGCCGAAAGTGACGTGACCGAAGCCGTGGCCGCAATCGAGCGGTTAGCGGCTGCGCCGGCTGATGAGGGCCTGATGCTAACCGAGATCTGGCTGCAGCGGCTACGAGCTTTACTGGCGCGGGCTCAAGGCGATGCCGACGCTTACACGCGCTCCAGGGATCGCTACCGCGACACAGCGAGAACGCTTGGCTTCGAAGGACATATCGTGTGGGCGGAGGCGATGCCGTAATGGTGGCCGGTTCGACATCGTGGTCATGATTGGTTCAACAGTTCAATCCTGACAGGGGGCTCTGCATGAATCTCTCGATTACACACCGCGAAGTTGTTCGAAAGGTCGCTCGCTGAGGCGTCACAACCTCTTGCCAAAAGGGGCGGCGCTTGAGCGCCAACGACTTCGACGGAGCATGGTCGCGAAGTAAGCACGACGGCGGACCTACCGGCTTCGCTAGCGCGACAGGCGTTCCATCAGCTCTTTACACATCGCTACTGCATACGAGTCATTGCGGCTGAGTATCGCCGACCGGCGCATCTTGACGAAAACTGTCACTTGGCCCGACAGCATCAGGCTCCCAATGACGTTCGGGCGCAGCCGAGTAACCGCGAAGAGTGTTTCATCAGCCGGCAGGACTGAGCAGATGTCTTCATAGCTGAGCGAGGTGATCGCTTCACATGAGTAGTCAAGAAAATGCGCGAACGCCGAATTAGCGAACAAGACGGTACCGTCATGCGCTACAGCTATTACAGGAACCGGGCACTGCTTCAGCACCCCAAGAGCAGATAGTCGGCACGATTCGGCGATGAGGGAATTGTCTTGCCGCGGCGAAAGATCGCCCAGCAGCATCGCGAAACCTCACTGCGCATACGCTGTCTTCTCAACGCACGGCGATCTTAGACTCGGCGCCGGAGCACCGTTCAGGCCCATCTCCCTAGGGTTCTGGCGAGATTAGCCTAGATCATCCAGCATGTCGGCAGCGCCGTCAATACCACATTTACTTAACTAAAGCAAGGCACGGTAACCGTCGGACCCGGAGGCATCTCATAGGTTCGGCCGCCGGACCAGATACGCGAAATGAGCTGAGCCGCCTCGCAAGCGAGCGGTCGTCAGTTCAATCCCGACAGGGGGCTCCGCAGGAAATGAACGCAGACCTGCTACCTGGGGCGTCGGTCGGCGGAGGCGCCGAGGTGACGGATGGTGTGGCGATCGTGCTTGGGCGCGAACGTTGACTTCTGATGTTCCAGTTGGCGGATCAACTCGTGTTTGGCGTCGTGCAGCGCGCGCGTGACGTCGGGGTGACCGGCGACCGCGACGAGCGGACTGAGCCCGGGCAACGTCGTCCGCAGCGTGACGCGCTGCTCCCTACGGCCGCGGTCCTGCAGCGAGACTTCCAATCTGACGTCAAGCGGATCCCACCGGCCCAGATGGGACGCGAGGGTGGCCAACGTCTGGAGTACGTGCGGACGTTCCTTGGCGACGAAGCCCGCGCCCATGTGCAGGACGTACTCTCCGAGCGGGTTAAGCGTGTCGTCGGTGGTCCGTCTCGTCGTGCTCATGGTGACCTCATTTCGGAAAGTAACTCTGGAAGTGGTGCGGTGGCAAGGCCGATGGCGCTGTCGGCGATTCCGTAGGGGATCACCAGGGTGTCGGCGTGAACGAGTGCGCCGCAGGAGTAGACGACGTTGGGCACGTAGCCGTTCTGTTCGTCGAGGGCAGGGCTGAGCAATGGGCGGCGGAGTCGGCCGAGTATCTTCGTCGGATCGTCGAGGTCGAGCAGGATCGCACCGATGCTGTAGGTGCGCATGGGCCCGACGCCGTGGGTGAGCACCAGCCAGCCCGCCTCGGTTTCGATTGGCGGACCGCAGTTTCCGAGTTGCAGCGCCTCCCAGGATTCGGTCGGCTGCTGGCAGGGCGACGCGATGGTCCAGACCGCAAGGTGGTCGGCGAAAGCGACGGTGTTGGTCTCGCGGTCTGAACGTGACATGGCGGCGTAGCGACCGTTGATTCGACGCGGGAACAGCGCCAAGCCCTTGTTGGCCGCGGCCTTTCCAGCCAGCGGCCTCGAACTGAAGGACTGGAACTCCTTGGTCCTGAGCAACTGCTGGCTGATATGGGATCCGCTGTAGGCCGTGTAGGTGGCGTAGTAGGTGACCGAGCCGTCGTCGTCGACGAAGCGGACGAACCGGGCATCCTCCATGCCGGCCTGCTCGGCCTCCATCGCGGGCCACAGGACGCGTTCGGAAAGCGCAG
>JBAWAV010000074.1:0-1809 GCA_049589475.1 Mycobacterium sp. | reverse complement strand
TGTACGTGCGTCGCGCACCCGAGGATGATGTCGATCGCGAGAACTGGGCCATCGACGGCCATGAGAACGTCGTCGCTGAGATAGCCGCGGCCTTGCATATCAGTCGGGGCCGTGCCCGGGGACGATTGCGTTATGCGATCGTCTTGCGCGAGCGGCTGCCCCGTGTCGCCGAGGTCTTCGCCAGAGGACTGATCGATTTTCGAATGATGTCCGCGGTTGTATCCCGCACCGAGCTGATTGAAGATCCGACCTTGATTGCCAAGCTCGATGCGGCCATCGCCAGGCATGCGCCAAACTGGATGCGCCTCTCGGGACCCAAGCTTTTCGAGCGCATCGACATGTGGGTAGTGCGGTTCGATCCGGCCGGCAAGCGAGTGCCGGGACAACACACTGAGAATCGCTATGTCGAAATCGCGCCCACCGATGCAGGTTTGGCCGGGGTCTGGGCACAGCTGCACGCCACCGATGGTGTGGCGTTAGATCAGAAGCTGGATGCGCTCGCCCAAACCGTCTGCGCGGCAGATCCGCGCACCAAGCAGCAACGTCGCGCCGACGCGCTGGCCGCTTTGATTGCCGGGCTCCCGGAGATGCGCTGTCAATGCGGATCTCCGGACTGTTCGGCCGCGCAACGACGCCCGGCCACCGACGTAGTCATTCATGTCCTGGCTGAGCAGGCGACGATCGTGGGTGACTCCCAATCCCCCGGCTACCTGGCGAAGTTTGGGCCCATAGCCTCAACTACATTGCGCGACATCGCGACAACGGCCAAGCTCAAGCCGTTGGTGGTGCCCTCGACGGGTCCCGAGCGGGGTTATCGACCGTCGTCGGCCTTGGCCGAATTCGTTCGTTGTCGGGACTTGACGTGTCGATTTCCCGGATGCGACCAACCTGCTGACGTATGCGATCTCGACCACACGGTGCCATTCCCGGCGGGTCCAACACACGCATCGAATGTGAAACTGCTTTGCCGCTACCATCACTTGCTGAAAACGTTCTACAGCGGATGTGGCGGGTGGGCAGATCGTCAGCTGCCAGACGGCACCGTCACGTGGACCGCACCTACCGGCCACACCTACACCACAAAGCCCGGCGGCAGCCTCTTCTTTCCTGTGTTGGCCACCTCAACAGGAGAGCTCAAGGTTGCTCGAAGGGATGAATCATATAGTCGTGCAAAGGGTTTGATGATGCCGCGACGGAAGTGCACGCGGGCAGAAGATCACCGCTACCGCGTCGCCGCGGAGCGCCGAATCAACGAAGAACGGCTTGCTCACGAGATACTCGCCAAACAACGCCGAAAACACCTAGCGGATGACGATCCGCCGCCCTTTTGACGGCACCCGGTCTAGCCAAGCAAGCTGCGGACCACGCCGTCGGCCAGCAGCCGCCCCCGGTCGGTGAGCACCAGGCGTTCGCCTTCGCGGATCAGCAAGCCGTCCCCGATCGCGGTGTCGGCGCGTCGGCGTTCGGCCTCGTCCAGCAGTGCCACCGACAGACCCTGGCGCAGCCGAATTCGCAGCAACACGTCCTCGGTGTGGCGGCTGTCGTCGTCCAACTGCTCGAAACCGGCGACCGGCAACGTCGAGTCAGCCAAGAGGTGGGCATAAGCGTTGGGGTGCTTGACATTCCACCAGCGGGTCGCGCCGACGAAACTGTGCGCGCCGGGCCCGGCGCCCCACCACTGACCGCCGTCCCAGTAGCCCAGATTGTGTCGGCACTCCCCGCCGGGGCGACTCCAGTTCGACACCTCGTACCAGTCGAGGCCGGCCTGCGACAGTTGCTCGTCCAGCAACTCATAGCGGCGCGCGAGCA
>JBAWAV010000073.1:0-12750 GCA_049589475.1 Mycobacterium sp. | reverse complement strand
GCGCAATAGGTGCCGTCGAAGATCCGCCTACGGACATAGCGCGCAACGTCTTCGGACAGTTGCGGTCGCGCGGCGAAATCCGGGACGCTCACGATCAAATCCGGTACTCGGCAAGCAGCCGCTTGCTGATGATCGACTTCTGTATCTCGCTGGTACCCTCACCGATGAGCAGGAACGGGGCATCGCGCATCAGCCGCTCGATTTCGTACTCTTTGGAGTATCCGTACCCACCGTGAATGCGGAAGCTCTGTTGGGTGACCTCCGAGCAGAATTCGCTGGCCAGATACTTCGCCATGCCGGCAGCCACGTCGTTGCGTTCACCGGAGTCTTTCAGCCGTGCCGCATTGACCATCATCAGGTGAGCGGCCTCGACTTTCGTTGCCATCTCGGCGATTTGAAATGCGATGGCCTGGTGCTCGGCGATCGGCTTGCCAAAGGTGTGACGCTGCTGGGCATAACGCGCGGCAAGCTCGAATGCGCGTAGCGCCACCCCGACGGCCCGGGCCGATACGTTGACCCGTCCGACCTCGATGCCGTCCATCATCTGGTAGAAACCTTGACCCGGCTTGCCGCCCAGGATGTCATCGGCGCTCGCGACGTATCCGTCGAAGATGAGTTCGGTGGTGTCGATTCCCTTGTAGCCCAGCTTGTCGATCTTGCCCGGGATCAACAGTCCGGGTGCCACCTCGCCGAAGCCGGTCGGCTTCTCGATCAGGAAGGCGGTCAGATTGCGGTGCGGCGCCTCGGCGCCTTCGTCGGTTTTGACCAACGCCGCGACCAAACTCGAGCTGGCGCCGTTGGTCAGCCACATCTTCTGGCCGTTGATGGTGTAGTCGCCGTCGCTGCCGCGGGTGGCGCGAGTGCGGATCGCGGCGACGTCAGAACCCAACTCCGGCTCGGACATCGAGAACGACCCGCGAACATCACCGAGGGCCATCCGCGGCAAAAAACGTTGCTTCTGCTCGTCGGTGCCGTGCTGACGCAGCATGTAGGCGACGATGAAGTGGGTGTTGAGCACTCCCGAGATGCTCATCCAGCCGCGGGCCAGTTCCTCGACGCACAGGGCGTAGGTCAGCAGCGACTCACCCAGTCCGCCGTATTCCTGCGGGATCATCAAGCCGAACAGACCCATCTCTCGCATCTGGTCGACGATCGCTTGCGGATAGGTGTCGGTGCGCTCAAGCTCCGGCGCGTTCGGGATCACTTCCTTCTCGACGAATTGCCTTACCGTGGAAATGATTTCGGCCTGGAATTCGGTCAGGCCGACTGTCTCGGCGAGTTTGGTCATGTGACGCCTTTCTTCCAGTCAGCAGGCGATCGTCTTCGCAGCGGTCAGACGCGTGATGTCGGCAGCACTCAGTCCCAAACGGGCGGTAAGTAGGTCGGCGGTGTCGCCGCCGAGTGTGGGCGCGGGTCCGCCGGCGAAGTGCTCGCCGTCGAAGATTGTCGGCATCCCCGGGGCGAGGTAGTCGCCCAGGCCGTCCTGGTGCAGCCGGGAGAACAGCGGATTGTCAATCACGCGTGCATCTTTAGCGGTCTCCGCGAAGCTCCGATAGCGCTCGAACAACACGCTGGTTTCTGACAGCGCCGTCGTGATCTCATCGGATGTGTGATCGGCGAACCACATCCGGAACAGTCCGCTGAGCACGTCGCGATACCGGTAGCGCTGTCCTTCGTCGGCGAAATCCGCACCCAACGACTCGGCGAGCGCCGACACTGCTGCCCCGGTGCCGGATACCTCGACAAGATCGTGGAAGTGGCGCTTGGTCAACGTCACGACCATGAAAGCGACGCCGTCGCGACTGGTGAAGTCCTGGCCGTACTGTCCATAGATCGCGTTGCCGAGCCGTTGGCGTTCGGCGCCGCCGTTGACCTGAGGCTCGGTCAGCAATCCGAGGTTGCCGGCGGTGGCCAATGCGACGTCTTCCAGCGCGACGCTGATCTGGGCTCCGACACCGGACTGGTCGCGGCGCCGCACCGCCGCAACGATCGCGAGCGCGGCATACAAGCCGCAGCAGACATCCCACGCCGGCAGCACATGGTTAACCGGGCCGGCATGGTCCGCAGGACCGGTGACCAACGGGAAGCCGGCCGCCGCATTGACGGTGTAGTCCACGCCGGTGGAGCCATCGTGGCGGCCCAGCAGCTGTAGGTGAATCACGTCCGGCCGTTTAGCCGCGAGCTTGTCGAATGACAACCAGGACAAGCCGGAAGCGTTGGTCACCACCACGCCGTCGCCCTCGACGATCAGCCGCTGGACCAACTCCTGCCCGTCGGCCGAACGCATATCGACGGTTGCCGACCGCTTGCCCTTGTTCAGGCCGGTCCAATAGATCGATGTACCGCTGGAGGCCAACGGCCACCGGTTGATATCGGATGCGCCACCGATCGGGTCGACCCGTATCACCTCGGCGCCCAACTGGCTCAATGTCATTCCGCACAACGGCGCGGCGACAAAGCTGGAGACTTCGACGACGGTGAGGTCGGCCAGCGGCGTGCTCACCGTGACCCGACTCGCTCGAAAACCGCGGCCAGGCCTTGCCCGCCACCGATACACATGGTTTCCAGCCCGTAGCGCGCATCCCGACGGTTGAGTTCACGGGCCAGCGTGGCCAGCATTCTGCCGCCGGTCGCGCCAACCGGGTGACCCAGTGAGATACCAGAGCCGTGCACGTTCGTCCGCTCCTGATCGGCGGCGCCAAAGCCCCACTCCCGCATCACAGCAAGAGCCTGCGCGGCGAATGCCTCGTTGAGCTCGATCAGATCGATGTCGCTCAATCGCAGACCCGCTTTGGCAAGCGCACGCTCGGTGGCCGGCACCGGCCCGATGCCCATCACCTTCGGCTCGACACCCGCGACGGCCCACGACACCAATCGCACCAACGGGGTCAGACCGAGTTCGGCAGCTCTCTCCGGGGTGGTCACCAGACACATGGACGCGGCGTCGTTCTGGCCGCTGGCATTTCCCGCCGTCACCGTGGCGTATGGATCATCCTTGAGCAGAACGGGTTTGAGTGTGCTCAGCGACTCCACCGTAGTGTCTGCGCGCGGGTGCTCGTCGGTGTCGATGACGTCCTCGCCACGGCGGCTGCGCACGGTGACCGGAACGATTTCCTCGGCCAGCAGGCCGTCCTTCTGCGCAGCGACCGCTCGCTGATGCGACGTCACGGCGAGGTCGTCCTGTTCCCGTCGCGAGATGTCGTATTGGCGGCGCAGGTTTTCCGCGGTCTCCAACATGCCGCCGGGCACCGGGTAATGACGCCCACCGGCCGTGGTGCGGCCGCGCGCCAACCCGTCGTGCACCTGCACCCCCCGCGCGCCGCCCCACCGCATATCGGTGGAATAGAACGCAACGTTGCTCATGCTTTCCGCACCGCCGGCGACCACGAGATCGTTGTCACCGGATGTGATCTGGAGGCACGCCTGGATGACGGCCTGCAGCCCCGACCCGCACCGACGGTCGACCTGCATACCGGGCACCGTCACCGGCAGCCCGGAATCCAGCGCGACGACGCGTCCGATGGCCGGCGCCTCGCTGTTGGGGTAGCAGTGCCCGAGGATGACGTCCTGGACCGCGTCGGCCGGAATGCCGGTTCGGTCGAGCAGTCCGGTCAGCGCGGCTACCCCGAGCTCAACGGCGTTCAGGGACTTGAACATTCCGCCGTAGCGACCGATCGGAGTTCGAACGGGCTCACAGATCACGGCCTCGCGCGCGCTCACAGGTGCCTCCCGCCGGTCACCTCGAGGACGGTTCCGGTCATGTATGACGACAGATCCGAGGCCAGGAACAATGCGACGCCGGCGACTTCGCTGGGCTCGCCGGCCCGGCCCATCGGCACCTCGGCGACTTTTGAGTCCCAAATCCGTTGCGGCATCGCTTCTGTCATCGCCGACCTGATCAGCCCGGGCTGAATCGCGTTGACCCGCACACCAAGGTGGGCGAGTTCCTTGGCCGCGGCCTTGGTCATGCCGACGATACCGGCCTTGGCCGCCGAATAGTTGGTCTGGCCGACCATGCCGACCTTCCCGGAGATCGACGACATGTTCACGATCGACCCGCGCTTGTTCTCCCGCATGATCGCCGCGGCCTTACGCAACCCGTTCCAGGTTCCCTTCAGATGCACCGCGATCACCTGGTCGAACTGCTCCTCGGTCATCTTGCGCATCGTCGCATCGCGGGTGATGCCGGCATTGTTAATCATGATGTCCAACGCGCCGAACCCGTCGACCGCGGCGCCGACCAACGCGTCGACGTCGTCCCCGGACGTCACGTCGCAGCGCACCGCGATGGCGACGTCGTCGCCGCCCAGATGCTTGGCAGCCGACACGGTCGCCTCGAGATTCACGTCACCGAGCACCACCCGGGCGCCCTCGTCGACGAATCGCTGCGCGATGGCGAAGCCGAGTCCTTGGGCGCCACCGGTGATGACTGCGGTCTGACCGGTCAACAACGACACACGATCACCGTCCTTCTATGTAGTCCTGAACGCGCTCATCATCGCACATCATATTTCATATATGATCGGTGCCCGGGTGGCCTCACGTTCGCCGCCCACACCGCACCGCCGGAGAAGGAGCGTTGAATCCATGCCCACTGCTGCCGTCGACGACGACGATTTCCAGCAGATCCTCAAGCAGACCCGCCAGTTCGTCCGCACCGTCGTGGTGCCGCGGGAACACGAGATTCTGGCCAACGACCAGGTGCCCGATGACCTTCGCGAGCAAGCCAAAGAGATGGGGCTGTTCGGGTACGCGATTCCGCAGGAGTGGGGCGGGCTCGGTCTCGATATCACCCAAGACGTCGAGCTCGCGATGGAGCTGGGCTACACCTCGCTCGCGTTGCGCTCGATGTTCGGCACCAACAACGGCATCGCCGGCCAGGTCCTGGTCGGCTTCGGCACCGACGAACAGAAGGCCGCCTGGCTGGAAGGGCTGGCGTCCGGGAAAGTAGCCTCGTTCGCGCTGACCGAGCCGGGCGCTGGATCCAATCCGGCAGGGTTGCGCACCAAGGCAATTCGCGACAGGTCGGATTGGCTGATCTCCGGAGAGAAGCGGTTCATCACCAACGCCCCGGTTGCGGACCTGTTCGTGGTCTTCGCCCGGACCAGACCGGCCGACGACGACGGACCGGGCATCGCCGTCTTTCTGGTGCCCGCGGACGCAGCCGGCGTCGAGGTCGGCGGAAAGGACGCCAAGATGGGACAGGAGGGCGCCTGGACCGCCGACGTGCGCTTCACCGACGTCCGTGTCCCTGATGGCGCGCTGATCGGCGGCAGCGAGGACATCGGGTACCGGGCAGCGATGACGTCGCTGGCCCGCGGGCGGATCCACATCGCCGCGTTGGCCGTGGGAGCCGCGCAGCGGGCACTCGACGAATCCGTCAACTACGCGGCAACCGCCACTCAGGGCGGCACCCCGATCGGCAACTTCCAGTTGGTCCAGGCGATGATCGCCGACCAGCAGACCGGCGTGATGGCCGGTCGCGCCCTAGTCCGCGAGGCTGCCCGGCTCTGGCTCACCGAGGAGGATCGCCGGGTCGCCCCGTCGGCGGCCAAGGTGTTCTGCACCGAAATGGCAGGCAAGGTCGCCGATCTCGCCGTTCAGATCCACGGCGGCAGCGGCTACATGCGCGAGGTTCCGGTCGAGCGCATCTACCGCGACGTGCGCCTGCTGCGACTCTACGAGGGAACCAGCGAGATTCAGCGGCTGATCATCGGCTCGAACCTGGTCAAGGCGGCACAGCGTAGACAGTGACGGTCGGGTGCTATCGTCCGCTTTACAGTGACCTTTACGATACGGAGCGCACATGACCGGTCGTCTGACGGGCAAGGTGGCTTTTATCACCGGGGCGGCACGCGGCCAGGGACGCGCGCATGCCGTGCGGTTGGCGCGCGAAGGTGCCGACATCATCGCGGTCGACATCGCGGGCAAACTCCCGGCTTGTGTGCCCTACGACTCGGCGACCCCGGAAGACCTGGCTGAAACGGTACGGCTCGTCGAGGACACCGGCCGCCGAATTATCGCTTCGACAAACGATATTCGTGACTTCGACGGCCTCCGCGAGATGGTCGACGACGCGGTGGCGTCGCTGGGGCGATTGGACGTCATCGTCGCCAACGCCGGCATCTCGTCGCCACAGGCCTGGAACGAGATCACGCCCGAATCGTTCCGCGACGTGCTCGACGTCAATGTGACGGGAACGTGGAACACGGTGATGGCCGGCGCGCAGAAGATCATCGACGGTGGCCGGGGCGGGTCGATCATTCTGATCAGTTCCGCCGCCGGCCTCAAGATGCAACCGTTCATGGTGCACTACACCGCGAGCAAGCACGCGGTGACCGGGATGGCCCGCGCGTTCGCCGCGGAACTGGGCCGGCACTCGATACGGGTCAACAGCGTGCACCCCGGTCCGGTCAACACCGCCATGGGCAGCGGCGACATGGTCACCGCGGTGGCCAAGGCGAACGAGGCCATTCCGCAGATGGCGAACGTGCTCACCCCGTTTCTGCCGAATTGGGTTGCCGAGCCAGAAGATATCGCCGACACGGTGTGTTGGCTGGCCAGCGACGAATCACGCTATGTCACAGCCGCGGCAGTCCCCGTCGACCAGGGCTCCACTCAGTTCTGATTCGCGTCTACGACGTCGTCGCCTGCTGCGACGCATACTCGCTGACGAGAGCTATGGTGCCCAGTTCGCGGATCGCCTGGCATCCGCGAGCCAGCATGGTGAGCACCATGTCGTCACCGCGGTCGGTGGCGGACGCGAAGGCGAATCCCAGAGCCGAGATCAGCAGAGCCTGTAGCACGCCGAGTCGGTAATCCCGCCAACATGTTTCGCGGCTATAGTCGGTGACTCCGTAGCCCACAAGAGCCCGGTGATACTCATCGACAAGGTCATGCTCGATCGACGCTCGCAGGTCCGGCTTGAGACTGGTCGCGGTGAAGTACGCCAGATCCCGCGCGGGTAGACCTACGCCGAGCGTCTGCCAATCCACCACCGTCACGCCTGCGGCGTCGGGGAGGAACAACAGGTTGTCCAAGCGGTAGTCGCCGTGCAGCAGGGCGAATCGGTCATGCTCGGCGAGCAGCCACGGCGTGGTCAAATCCATTGCCGCGGTGAAGGTCTCCCGATCGGCAGCGCTCATCCGATCGCCCAACTTGTCCAGGGTGATCTCGACGCTCATCCGCGCCACCTCGCCGAGGCCGGCGGCCGAGGCGACATCGGGCCGGGCGAAGGCAATCCCGGGAAAGTCCAACCAGCGCGCGTCGCACCAGCTGGGTCCGTGCAGACCGGCCAGCGCAGAGACGACCAGCCGTGCCTCACGGTCGCCGCAGCCCGCAATCTGATCGCCCTGGACCGCCGGCGCCTGGTCGGCGAGAAGCAGCGCGTAGTCGAGAGCGTCGTCGCTGATCTCACAGTAGAAACACTGCGGCGTCGGCACCTCCACCCGATCGGCCACACCCGTGTAGAAGGCGCATTCACTGCGGTAACCGATGGTCACCCGGTCGCGGACGGTGTCGTCCTGGGCGGGCAGTTTGATAACAAAGGTGTCCGGCAGACGACCGGGGTTTTCGACGTAGCTGACCGACAACCGGTACGTCGCCCCGGTTTGGCCCGTGCCGATGGCGCTGACATCAAGGTCGGACAACGTCGCACGCGCGTCGCCACTGTTCAGAACGGTCGAGAGCCACTCGAGGGTGATGTCGTCCGGATATCGGGGAATGGTCATCGGGATATTCGCCCCTTCGCGCGCTGAGAACCGATCAGCCGGCCCGACTGACTGGTCAACTGTAAGCCATTCGGCAACGGCTGCGGCTGGGTTACACCCTTTTGTCAGCCGGTGTGAACACAGTGGTGGATTCGGCGCGACCGCGTAGCACGGTCGCGCCGTTGGCAGCCCAGTGGCCGCGTTCGCTCGCCTCGGCACGGTCGATCGCGGCGGCGGAACACACGATCCGTTGGTCCAGCGTTTTGGCGAAGTCAGCCAGCCGCGCCGCCTCGTTGACCGCGTCGCCGACAACGGTGTATTCGTAACGGTTTTCGGCACCGATGTTTCCGGCGAACACCGGACCGGCCGAGACACCGATCCCGAAGTCGACCATCGGTAGCCGTCGCAGTTGGTCGCGCAGCAGGCGCGCAGTCGCCAACGCAGCCGACGCGGCGCCATCCGAGGCCAGCGGCGCTCCGAAGATCGCCAGCGCGGCATCGCCCTGGAATTTGTTGATCAGGCCGTTGTGGTCGTCGACGGCGCTGACGACGATGCGAAAAAAGTCGTTGAGTACCCGAGCCACCTCTTGCGGCGGTTGGCTCGCGGCCAGTGTCGTGGAGCCCACCAGGTCGATGAAAAGGATTGCCGCGTCGCGCACATCACCCGACAGAGAAGTGCCCTCCTCGATAGCTCGGCGCGCCACATCGGCGCCGACGTGGCGGCCGAACAGATCCCGCAGCCGGTCACGTTCACCGATGCCGGCGACCATGCGATTGAATCCGCTTTGCAGTCGGCCGATTTCGGACTTTTCATAGACCCCGACGACGGTGTCGATGTGGCCTCGTTCGACCTGTGCCATCGCGTCGACAACTTCGCGAATCGGGTCCGAAATCGACCGGGAGGTCAGAATCATCACCGGAAGGCCGATCAGGATCGCGACGAGGGTCACCACCAAGATGGGCATTTCGACCGAACCGGTCTTCTGAATAAGCCACCCGTTCGAGCGAGTTAACACCAGACCCACGATCGCCAGGCACGGCAGTCCGCTGCCCAACAGCCACATGCCGACCAACCGGGTGAGCACACGGGGCGCGATCACCACACCCTCGGAGCCCCGCGTTGCCGCCAGCAGAATGGGGCGCAGCGACCGCTGGGTGAGCAGAAGACTCAGGCTTGCGGCCGCGGTCCCGCCGAAGACGACCGCTAAGACGGTCGGGACCGCAAGGGCCGCAAGCCCGTCGAGATTGAATAGGAGGTAGGTCACGCCGCTGAGCGCCCACACTGCCGCCAGGATCATCGATTGCCGACCGAGCAGGCCCGTGGCCGCTCGTCGTTGGTCAGGGTCCGGTTGCTGTCGACGGACGAACCACCGCAGGACCGGAACAAGGTTCGCGATACCAGCGGCGGCGACGGAAAGCGTTCCAAGAACAACGATGGCCGCCACAACGAACACGCTTGTCGGAGCGAAATACGCCTGCGCGTTGTTGGCGAACTGGCCGTGCAGCGGGATGACGATGGCGGCGGCATCGGCGGTCCCGAGCAAGTGGCCGCCGGCGAGGCCGGCCGCATAGCGGACCGCCATGTTGCGGCCGATCGCCCGCTGCGCTTGTCCTGCTTCGGTCACCGAAATAAGGTAGCCCGCCGACGATGCGCGCCGGCACGGCGCGAGGAGAAGGCGGGCAATTCAGCCCAGCCCGCCGACGATGCGCGCCGGCACGGCGCGCGCAGGAAGGTCAGACGGCGGGGTAGGCCACCGACTTGATCTCGGTGTACTGGTCGAAACCGGCCACACCGTTCTGGCGGCCGATGCCGCTTTCCTTGTATCCGCCGAACGGTGTGTCGGCACCGTACGGCGCACCGCCGTTGACGCCCATGAAGCCGGCCTTGATCCGGCGGGTCACCGACAGCGCACGCTCGAGGGAACCCGAGAACACGTTGCCGGCCAAGCCGTACACGCTGTCGTTGGCGATCCGGATCGCATCCTCTTCGTCGTCGAACGGAATGACCGCCAGCACCGGCCCGAAGATCTCTTCCTGCGCGATGGTCATCTTGTTGTCGACGTTGGTGAAAAGCGTTGGCCGGACGTAATATCCCTTGTCGAAACCGGTGGCTGCACCGGGGCCGCCGACCAGCGCCGTGGCGCCTTCGTCGACGCCCTTCTGGATGTAGCCGGTCACTCGCTCGAACTGTCGTTGCGAGATCACCGGGCCGCACAGCGTTCCGGGGTCCTGCGGGTCACCACAGGTGACGTTCTCGTAGATGTTCTTGAGGATCTCGACGCCCTCGTCGTAGCGGGACCGCGGCAACAGCAGCCGGGTCGGGTTGGCGCAACCCTGACCCGCGTGCATGCACGGCGCGATGCCGACCATGCATGCCGTACCGAAGTCGGCGTCTTCGAGCACGATGGTGGCCGACTTGCCGCCGAGCTCCAGGAAGAGCCGCTTCATGGTGGCCGCGCCCTTTTCCATGATCCGCTTGCCGACCACCGTCGAGCCGGTGAACGAGATCAGGTCGACCTTGGGCGACAGCGTCAGTTCCTCGCCCACGAAGTGATCCGATGCGGTGACGACGTTGACGACACCGGCTGGGATGTCCGTCTTTTCGGCGATCAGCCGGCCCAGCCGGTTCGCGGTGAACGGGGTGTTCGGCGCCGGCTTGAGGACGACGGTGTTGCCGGTGCCCAACGCCTGGCCGAGCTTGTTGAGGGTGACCTCGAACGGGAAGTTCCACGGCACGATCGCACCGACCACACCGACCGGCTCCCGCCAAACCTTGCGGGTGGTCAGCGTGCCGGTCAGGCTGATCACCTTGTCGCCCAGGTCGGTCTCCCAGGCGTACTCGTCGATCAGCCGCGCCGGATATTTCAGGCCGTCCTCCAGGGGGGCGTCCAGCTGGGGTCCGAACGTGATGGCGCGGGGGGAGCCGACCTCGAGGATCAGCTCCTCGCGCAGCTCCTCCTTCTCCGATTCGATCGCCTCGTGCAACTGCAGCAGGCAGCGTTGACGCAGCTTGTGGTTGGTCGACCAGTCGGTCTCGTCGAAGGCCCGCCGGGCGGCGTCGATAGCCCGGAGCATGTCCTCCTTCGATGCGTCAGCGACCTCCCCCAGTGACTCCTCGGTTGCCGGGTTGATGTTGGTGAACGTGCCGGCCTGACCGTCGACCAACTTGCCGTCGATCATCATCTTCGGCTCGAAGCGGACCTTTACAGTCTCAGTCATGTTTGTCGCTCTTTCGTTGATGGGACGCTGAGCAGAGCGCCGGTCGGAGAATACTATGGAGAGCCTTACCGGAACGCAGTCGGTTGGCAAGGGGCAGTGTTGGTGGCCGTCCATCCCGTCACTCGTCAGCCAATCTTTCTACCCGACCGAGGTCGGTTGACCAAATATCTGTTCCACCGTAGGGTTCGGCATTGACCGTAGTCAATTGCCCTGAGTCAATAGGAAACGTGGATTTCTCATACCCACCCGAGGTGGAACAAGTCCGCAAGGAGTTGCGTGCGTGGCTGGCCGCGAACCTGACCGACGACGTCATCGCCGCCAATCGCGGGCGAGGTAGGGACGAGGCCGCCTTTCAGACCCTTCGCGCATGGAGCGCGACGATGGCCGACGCCGGCTGGGGCGCGGTCTCCTGGCCGCAGGAGTACGGCGGTCGCGGTGCGGGGGTGCTCGAACAACTGGTCTACGCGGAGGAGACCACCCGTGCGAGGGTGCCGGTCCACCTCAACGTGATCGGGATGAACAACATCGCGCCCGCGATCATGCAGTACGGGACCGAAGAACAGAAGCGCACTCTGCTGCCCCGGATGATGCGCGCCGACGACATCTGGTGCCAGGGGATGTCGGAACCGGAAGCCGGCTCCGACCTCGCCTCGCTGCGCACCCGGGCGGTACGTGACGGCGACCACTTCGTCGTCAACGGCCAGAAGATATGGACCTCACTCGGCCATCGGGCCGACTGGTGCCAGCTGTACGTGCGCACCGACCCGGACGCGCCGAAGCACAAGGGCATCTCCTGCCTGATCCTCGATATGTCGCTGCCCGGCATCGAGGTCCGGCCGCTCGTCACGCTCAGTGGCGAGGCGGATTTCGCGGAAGTGTTCTTCAACGACGTGCGGGTGCCGGCCGACGCGCTGCTCGGCCCAGTGAACGGCGGCTGGCGGATCGCCACCACGACGCTGAGCTACGAGCGGGCCGGTGCCGCGCGCCTCTACACCGAGATGCAGGAGCGGCTGGCAGAGCTGGTTGCCGACCTCGCCGGTGCGCGGATCGACGACCGCCCAGTGCTCGACGACCCCGTGCCGCTGCGGCGTCTCGGCGAAATCGCTGTGCGCATCAAGTATCTCGAGGTGCTGTGCAAACGGTCGATCTCGGCGATTCTGTACGGCGGAGACCCGTTCGGTTCAGCCAGCCTTGCCAAGACGATCTGGGGCGAGGTCGGGCAGGAGATCGGCGCGTTGGCTTTCGACCTGCTCCCCGGCAACCGTCGATGGGCCGACTACCGCTTGACATCGCGCTCCCTGACCATCGCGGGCGGCACCACGCAGATCAACAAGAACATCACTGCACAGCGGGTTCTGGGACTGCCGCGATCATGAATCTGGAGTTGACCGACGAGCAGGTCGCGCTGCGCGATACCGTGCGACGTTTTCTCGCCGAGAAGGCCTCGATCGCCGGGCACGTCCGTCCGTTGCTCGACGACGAGACTGGGACGACCGAGCAGGTGTGGCAAGGTCTCGCCGGGCTGGGCACCACCGGGCTGCTCGTGCCGCCGGAATACGACGGTGCCGGTATGACGATGGTCGAGGCCGGCATCGTCGCCGAAGAACTCGGCGCCGGGCTGCATCCCGGGCCGTGGCTGTCCAGCGCCGTCGCGGCGCCTCGTGCACTCTTGCGTTTCGGCGTGGACAGCAGCGCCGCGGCCCCGTTGTTCACCCGGATCGCCGACGGCTCGACGATCGTTTCGGTGGGCCCGCTGGACGGTGTTCGCCCCGGCGTGGTCGAACGCGGCGACGGCCTTGCGCTGCGCGGCGAGGTCGGCGGCG
>JBAWAV010000072.1:0-1580 GCA_049589475.1 Mycobacterium sp. | reverse complement strand
TCGCGCAGCTGCTCGGGTCGGACCCCTCCGTGGGCGAGTTGGGTCACATGATCGCCGAAAGGGCCGCCGGTAATCCATTTTTCGCTGAGGAGATGGTACGTGAGCTGGCCGAGCGCGGTGTGCTTCGCGGCAACTGCGGCACCTACACGTCGATGGCCGATGTGGCGGAGGTCAACATGCCCGCCACTGTGCAGGCCACCATCGCCGCCCGCATCGACCGGCTGAACCCTAAAGCGAAACGCACCCTAGCCACTGCGGCGGTCATCGGCGCGAAGTTCAGCCGGGACCTCCTGGAAACGCTGGGGATTGATCCTGTCCTGGAGGACCTGGTGGGGGGCGAGCTGATCGATCAGATCAGGTTCACCCGACAGCCCGAGTATGTGTTCCATCATCCGCTGATCCGCACCGTGGCCTACGAATCACAACTCAAATCGGATCGCGCCGAGCTGCACCGGCGGCTGGCCTCCGCGATCGAAGCGCGTGGCCCGGCTTCGGCCGACCAGAACGCGGCGTTAATTGCCGAACATTTTGAGGCTGCAGGCGATCTCCACGCAGCCTTCGGCTGGCACATGCGCGCCGCAGCCTGGGCAGAAACCCGCGACATTGTGGCGGCGTGGGCCAGTTGCCAGCGGGCACGCCAAGTCGCCGACGCGCTGCCCACCGACGATGCGAATCGCACCGCGATGCGCATCGCCGCCCGCGCCTGGCTGTGCGGCAACGCCTTCCGAGTCCATGTCGATATCTCCGATGGCCTCTTTGAGGAGCTGCGAGAGCTTTCCGCTTCCACTGGGGACAAGCCGTCGCTGGCCGCCGGTATGGCCGGACTGATGATGGAGCATATGCATCATGGCCGGGTGCTCCAGGCGTCGCGGCTGGCCTCCGAAACCATGGCGCTGGTCGAGTCGATCGGCGAGCCGACCTTGACGGTCCGGCTATCCCTCGTGGCAATCGGTGTCAAGTCTCAGACCTGCGAGATGGCCGAGGCGCTGCGCTGGTCGCAGGCCGTCATCGAGCTGACCGACGGCGACACCACCAAAGTGGACATCCTCTTCGGATCGCCGCTGGCGGCGGCGTTGGCATCGCGCGGAAGCGCCCGGTGGGCACTGGGCCGCGCGGGGTGGCGCGACGATTACCACCGGGCGCTGGCCATGGCTCGGGGGGCCGACCCAATGTCGCGTGCCAGCGTCAACACCTACGCCTACGGTTTCACGATAGCGAGCGGAGTGCTGCTGGCCGACGACGCGGCGCTACGCGACCTCGAGGAGGCGCTTGAGATCACGCAGCGATGGAGTGAGGATGTCACGCTGAGCTATGCCCGGTGGATCCTGGGTGTGGCGCTGCTGCATCGGGAGTCCCCGGCGGAGCGTGAGCGCGGACTGGCGGTGCTGGGGCAGGTCCGCGACATGTGCCTGGAGGGGCGGACCTACCAGTTCACGCTTGCGGCCGTGGACGCGTGCACCGCGCGGGAGCGGGCCAGGCGTGGCGACCGCGACGGTGCCATACCACTATTGCGTGAAGCCGTAGACGACTTGTTCCGTGCAGGACACCTCTGGTCTTGCGTTGTGGCGACTGGATTTTTG
>JBAWAV010000071.1:0-9194 GCA_049589475.1 Mycobacterium sp. | reverse complement strand
CCGCCGCCGAGGATATTCAGGCCAGGGTCAGCGGCGGGCAGCATGTGGGCCGCGCGGCACGTGCCGGCGTGCGTGCTGCCGCGGCACACGTCGTGCACGAATCGCGCTCGGTCATCGCCGATCTGCTCGAGTCATCCGGTGCGAGCGCACAGTTTCTGAACAATCCGCTACAGCGCGCGAAGCGCGACGTGGATGTGATTTCCGGGCATGTGGTCTTCGACTACGACGTCAGCCGTGAGTTGGCCGGCGCGCTGGAGATCGGCGCCAAAGTCTCACCGTTCGCGATGGTTTAGCGTAGCGCTTTTGCGTAGAGGAGACTGTCGCGTGGTTCGGGCCCGAGGTTGGGGTAGATCGCATGACGGGCCAGCCGACCTTCGCAGCTGAACCCGGCGCGCTCCAGCAGTCGCACCGAGCGCTCATTGTCGACATTGCAGGTGGCCCACACGCGGTAGACGTCGGAATCGGCGTGCAGGGTGGCCATGAGCATGTCGAGCGCGTTGGACATCAAACCCTTGCCCCACCAACGTCGGCCGACGCAGTAGCCGATTTCGGCGGAATGCCGCACCGGGCGGCTGCAGCTCATCATCCCGACGATCTCCTCGCTATGCTGCAACGCCATCACCCAGGTCCGCACGTGCGCATCGACATTCATTCGGTCGGTGATCACTCGCCGCGTCGCCGCCACGTCGGGGTGCGGTGTCCACAGCAGATATTTCGTGACCTGGGGATCGCGGCCGATCCTCTGAAACAGCGGCCCGGCGTCGTCGGTCTCCGGCACGCGCAGCAGCAGTCGCGGCCCTTCGATGCGCTCGGGTGTGAACTCAGCCATCACAGACCCAGCGCGCGATAGGTGCGGTGCACGAATTTCGGTTGCACCGCTTGCAGTTTCGCACGTGACGTGTTGCCCGCGACAGCAGCGGCGGCGTCGGCCGAGAATTCGGGCATGTTCTGGATCAGGTACAGCACGATCAGCTCGGCGGCCGGGTCGGCCTGCCACCATGTCCCGTATGCGCCCGGCCAGCTGAAGGTCCCGACACCGCCGGGCCCGAACAGCGGTGCCGATCTCGCCGGGTCGGTGACTACCGACAGGTTGAGCCCGAAACCGCGCCCGACCCAGAACGGCGATCCAAGGAACGGGTGTCGCTTCTGCTCGTCGGTGAGGCGATCGGTGCGCATCAGCCGCACCGATTCCGGTGAGAGTACCCGCACACCGTCCAGAGTCCCGCCGCCCAAGAGCATTTCGACGAATCGCAGGTAGTCGTCCGCGCTCGACCACAGGCCGCCGCCGGCATTGGGAAAGTCGGGCGGGGTGAGGTGCGGTTGGCCCATCGCATCGTGCTGGAGTTGATCGTTGCCGTCGAGTCGGTACATGGTCGCCGCGCGCCGTCGACCCTGGAGGGTCACATGGAAGCCGGTGTCGCTCATGCCCAGTGGCTGCAGGATCCGTTCGTCGAGCACCTCGTGGAACGGCTTTCCTTCGACACGAGACGCCAGCATGCCGGCGACGTCGGTGGAGTGCCCATAGGTCAGACGCTCGCCCGGCTGATGCACCAGTGGTAACTCGGCGAGTGCGGCCAGCCACGCGTCGGGACCGCGTCCGAACGGCAGTCGGACATAGGCCCGGGAAATGGGGCCACCCACGGAGAATCCGTAGCCGAGACCGCTGGTGTGGGTGAGCAGATCCTCGACCAGGATTGCCCGTTGGGTCCCGCGAGTCCGATCCAGCGGTCCGCTCGGATCGTCCAGCACCCGCATGTCGGCGAATTCAGGCAGCCAGTGCACAATCGGGTCGCGCAGTGCGAGCTTGCCCTCATCGACCAGGCTCATCACGGCAGCGACGGTGACCGGCTTCGTCATCGACGCGATGCGGAACAGGGTGTCGCGCTGCATGGGCAGCTTGGCGTCGACATCGCGATAGCCGATCTCGTTGATCTGCAGCATTTTTCCGCGCTGCCACACCATGGTCACCGCACCGGCGAGTAGGCCTGCGTCGCAGGCGTCTCGGATGGAGGCCTGGTTGCCGTCGAGATTCACCCTTGGTGCTGCTCATGCTGCGGCTGAACAAACGGACGAAGATCGCGACGAGTGCGGTGATCATCCGCCCCGGCCTCGCCGTCGGCGTGGCTGCCCCGCGTGTAATCGCCCTGCCACGGCACCCGCTCTCCCGCGGCGGCATTCGTCGCGGCCTGGGCTTGTCCCGTCTCGTGACGCGAGCGAAGGAAGACCTCATGCTTGCGGCGCAGATCGTCATCAGATCCGATGGGACGCAGTTCGGGCGCGAACTCCTCCAGCTCGGTCCGGCGCTGCGGGACGATCATGCAGATCGGCTCGTCGACCTCGAATCGCACCGGCATCAATTGGCGGGTGATCTTCCAGTTCATGCTGAAAACCGAGCTTGCCCAGTCGGTTTCGACGATACCCTCCAGCGGGGAGATGGCGTCTTTCGGATGGTTCGCCGGCCCGCGGACCAGCAGGTCGTAGCCGGGCGGAGTGCGAAACAGAATCGGCAGATGCCAGGTCAGAATGCCGTAGCCGAAGTTGCTTGCGGGCAGAAGCTGACCGGGGCCGCGCCTGTCTGGCGCGATCATCAGCGCCCCAGGGTCGTCCCCACCCATCCACGTCGCGGTGAACCCGCTTGGATTTCGTAACTCCCAGCCACTCTGATTGGCGATGAGCAGCGGTAAACACCGATTCGCCCAACCTCGGCGCGTCGCTGACATCCAGTCCCGGTTGGTCGGTGCCGGCACGATCGGCGGAGCGTGTTCACCGGTAGTGAATCCGATCAGGGGCCGGGCTGGACTGTTCGACTTGTCGCTCATCCGTTCCTCGATTTGGCTGCGGTGTTCCCAGAACCATCGCCACAGACATTAACCGTCTCCGCACGGTGTCTCCGTCGAGGATTCTGATCGGGAACTCGCGCCTGTCATTTTCGCCGGACAAGTGCGGAATGCTACGCTGCCCGGCAGTCGACATCCTTTAACGATCCGTCCAGAGAGGCGGAGAAGGAGGTCAAGATCTCGCATGGGTGCCGCGGGTGACGCCGCCACCGGCCGCGAACTGATGTCGGCGGCCGATGTGGGTCGTACCATTTCGCGCATTGCGCATCAGATCATCGAAAAGACCGCTCTGGACGGCGCCGACGCGCCGCGGGTGGTGTTGTTGGGAATCCCCACCCGCGGTGTCACTCTGGCCGACCGGCTCGCCGTGAACATCGCCGAATTCTCCGGCGCCGAGGTCGCGCACGGTGCTTTGGACATCACGCTCTACCGCGACGATCTGATGACTAAGCCGCCGCGTCCGCTGGAGACCACGTCGATACCGGTCGGCGGCATCGATGACGCGCTGGTGATCCTCGTCGACGACGTGCTGTACTCCGGTCGCTCAGTGCGCTCCGCGCTGGACGCCCTGCGCGATGTCGGCCGCCCCCGCGCGGTGCAGTTGGCCGTGCTGGTCGACCGCGGCCACCGCGAACTGCCGCTGCGCGCCGACTACGTCGGCAAGAACGTCCCTACCTCACGCAGCGAGAGCGTGCATGTCCTTCTCGCCGAGCAGGACGGCCGTGACGCCGTGGTCATCGCCCGGGAGGACGCGTCATGAGCAGGCATCTGCTGGCCGCCGGCGACCTGTCCCGCGACGACGCCACCGCGATCCTCGACGACGCCGACCGGTTCGCACAGGCCCTGGTGGGTCGCGAGGTCCGCAAGCTTCCGACGCTCCGCGGTCGCACGGTGATCACCATGTTCTACGAGAACTCCACCCGCACCCGGGTGTCGTTCGAGGTCGCCGGCAAGTGGATGAGCGCCGACGTCATCAATGTCAGCGCCGCCGGATCGTCGGTGGGCAAGGGTGAATCGCTGCGCGACACGGCCCTGACCCTGCGCGCGGCGGGCGCCGACGCGCTGATCATCCGGCACCCGGCTTCCGGTGCGGCACAACGGCTCGCGGACTGGACCGCCACTGATGAGGGCGGACCGTCGGTGATCAACGCCGGCGACGGTACCCACGAACACCCGACGCAGGCGCTGCTGGACGCGTTGACTATCCGGCAGCGGCTCGGCGACATCGAGGGTCGCCGCGTCGTCATCGTCGGCGACCTCCTGCACAGCCGGGTCGCCCGCTCCAACGTGATGCTGCTGGCAACGCTCGGCGCCGAGGTGGTGCTGGTGGCGCCGCCCACGCTGTTGCCGGTCGGGGTCGCCGACTGGCCCGTGACGGTGTCGCACGACCTGGACGCCGAGCTGCCCGCCGCCGACGCCGTGCTCATGTTGCGCGTGCAGGCCGAGCGCATGAACGGCGGCTTCTTTCCTTCCGCGCGGGAGTATTCGGTGCTGTACGGAATGTCCGATCGTCGGCAGGCGCTGCTGCCCGGTCACGCCGTCGTCCTGCACCCCGGCCCGATGCTGCGCGGCATGGAGATCTCCTCGTCTGTCGCAGACTCGACGCAATCGGCCGTGCTGCAACAGGTTTCCAACGGGGTCCACGTGCGGATGGCGGTGCTGTTCCATCTGCTGGTGGGCACCGAGTCGCCCGCCGAAGGGCTCGGCGGGAAAGTGATTGTGGCATGAGTGTATTGCTGCGTGGGGTGCGGCTCTACGGCGAGGGGGACCGGGTCGACGTGCTGGTCGACGACGGCCAGATCGCCGATATCGGCATCGGGCTGCGCGAGGCCGGAGGACTCGAAAAAGACCTAGACGTCATCGACGCCACCGGGCAGGTGCTGCTGCCCGGGTTCGTCGATCTGCACACCCACCTGCGCGAGCCCGGCCGGGAATACGCCGAGGACATCGAAACCGGCTCGGCCGCTGCGGCTCTCGGTGGGTACACCGCGGTGTTCGCGATGGCCAACACCAACCCGGTTGCCGACAGCCCGGTGGTCACCGACCACGTCTGGCATCGCGGGCAGCAGGTCGGATTGGTCGACGTGCACCCGGTCGGTGCGGTCACCGTCGGGCTGGCCGGCACTCAGCTCACCGAGATGGGCATGATGGCCGCCGGCGTCGCGCAGGTGCGGATGTTCTCCGACGACGGCAAGTGCGTGCACGACCCGCTGATCATGCGTCGCGCACTGGAATACGCCACCGGCCTGGGTGTTCTGATCGCCCAGCACGCCGAAGAGCCCCGGCTGACCGTCGGCGCCGTCGCGCACGAGGGTCCCAACGCCGCAAAGCTGGGATTGTCCGGCTGGCCGAGGGCCGCAGAGGAGTCGATCGTCGCCCGCGACGCCCTGTTGGCCCGCGACGCGGGAGCGCGGGTGCATATCTGCCACGCCTCCACCGCGGGGACGGTCGAGATCGTCAAATGGGCCAAGGATCAAGGTATTTCGATCACCGCTGAGGTCACGCCGCATCATCTGCTGCTCGATGACAGCCGACTGGTCAGCTACGACGGCGTGAACCGGGTCAATCCGCCGCTGCGTGAGGCCAGCGACGCGGTCGCGCTGCGTCAGGCGCTGGCCGACGGGGTGATCGACTGCGTGGCCACCGATCACGCTCCGCACGCCGAGCACGAGAAGTGCGTCGAGTTCGCCGCCGCGTTGCCGGGCATGCTCGGTTTGCAGACCGCGTTGTCGGCGGTGGTGCAGACGATGGTGAACCCCGGGCTGCTGACCTGGCGTGGCGTCGCACGGGTGATGAGCGAAAACCCGGCCCGCATCGCCAGGCTGCCCGATCAGGGTCGGCCCCTGGAAATCGGCGAGCCGGCCAACCTGACCGTGGTGGATCCGGACGCCACCTGGACCGTGGACGGCGGCGAATTGGCCAGTCGGTCGGCCAACACTCCGTACCAGGCGATGACGTTGCCCGCGGCCGTGACGGCAACGCTGCTGCGCGGCAAGATCACCGCCCGCGACGGAAAGAGTCCGGCATGAATTCGGGAGCGCTGGTCGCTTCGCTGATCCTGGCCGGGGTGCTGGCGCTGGCGATCACCTTCATCATTCAGCTGAGGATGCGCGGCTGGCGCGAGCGCTCGCGCCAGCAGGCCGAATCGCTCGGCACGCTGCCCGACATCCCGAGCCAGGTTGGCTCCGCGGCCATCACTACCCCGGGTGTCTACGTCGGCTGCACCATGGCTCCGGCCTGGAGCCAGCGGATCACCGCCGGCGACCTCGGCTTCCGCGGCAAAGCGGTGCTGACCCGCCATCCCGAGGGCGTCCTGGTGCAACGTGTTCGCGCACAGCCGATCTGGATTCCGCGGGAGTCGATCTCCGGTATCCGCACTGAGCACGGTATCGCCGGAAAAATCGGCGCCCGGGACGGCATCCTGGCGATCCGGTGGCGTCTTCCGTCAGGCGTGAAGATCGACACCGGATTTCGGGCTGACAACCGCGACGAGTACGAGGGCTGGCTACAGAGCTGGCCGGAAGGGGTTGCGCTGTGAAAGCGATGCTGGTTCTCGAAGACGGCCGCACCTTCACCGGCAGCGCGTTCGGCGCGATCGGCCAGACCCTCGGCGAGGCAGTGTTTTCCACCGGAATGTCGGGATATCAGGAGACGCTGACCGACCCCAGCTATCACCGCCAGATCGTGGTGGCCACCGCCCCGCAGATCGGCAACACCGGGTGGAACGGTGAGGACGGCGAAAGCCGCGGCGACAAGATCTGGGTGGCCGGCTACGTGGTGCGTGATCCTTCGCCACGGGTCTCGAACTGGCGTGCCACCGGGACGCTGGAAGGCGAACTGAAACGGCAGAGCATCGTCGGAATTGCCGGCATCGACACCCGCGCGCTGGTGCGACACCTGCGCAGCCGCGGCTCGATGAAAGCCGGCGTGTTCTCCGGTGCGGCCCTGGCGGCGCCTGAAGAGCTTGCGGAACGCGTGCGCGGCCAACAATCGATGCTGGGCGCCGACCTGGCTGGCCAGGTCAGCACCACCGACGCCTACATCGTGGAACCCGAAGGGCCGCAACGATTCACGGTGGCCGCCGTCGATCTGGGCATCAAGACCAACACCCCGCGCAACTTCGCCCGCCGCGGAGTGCGCACCCGTGTGCTGCCGTCATCGGCGACCTTCGAGCAGATCTCCGAACTCAATCCGGACGGGGTGTTCCTGTCCAACGGCCCCGGCGACCCGGCGACCGCTGACCACATCGTCGAGGTGACTCGTGCCGTGCTCGGCGCTGGTATCCCGCTGTTCGGCATCTGTTTCGGCAACCAGATCCTGGGCCGCGCACTGGGTCTGTCCACCTACAAGATGGTGTTCGGCCACCGCGGGATCAACATCCCGGTGATGGATCACGCCACCGGGCGGATCGCGGTCACCGCGCAGAACCACGGCTTCGCACTGGAAGGCGAGGCGGGTCAGCGGTTCGACACAGCGTTCGGCCAGGCGGTGGTCAGCCACACCTGCGCCAACGACGGCGTCGTCGAAGGTGTGAAACTCGTTGACGGAAGGGCATTTTCGGTGCAATACCATCCGGAGGCCGCGGCGGGTCCGCACGACGCAGAGTATTTGTTCGACCAATTCGTCGAGCTGATGACGGGGGAGAACGGGTAATGCCACGTCGCACCGATCTGCACCACGTGCTGGTGATCGGCTCCGGGCCGATCGTCATCGGACAGGCTTGCGAATTCGACTACTCCGGGACTCAGGCGTGTCGGGTGCTGCGCGCCGAGGGCTTAGAGGTCAGCCTGGTCAACTCCAATCCTGCGACCATCATGACCGACCCGGAATATGCCGACCACACTTATGTCGAGCCCATCACGGCCGCCTTCGTGGAGAAGGTCATCGTCCAGCAGGCCGAGCGCGGCCACAAGATCGACGCGCTGCTGGCCACCCTGGGTGGCCAGACCGCGCTCAACACCGCGGTCGCGCTGTACGAGAACGGCGCGCTGGAGCGCCACGGCGTCGAGCTGATCGGCGCCGACTTCAACGCCATCCAGCGCGGCGAGGACCGGCAGATGTTCAAGGACATCGTCGCCAAGGTCGGCGGCGAATCAGCCCGCAGCCGGGTGTGTTTCACCATGGACGAGGTCCGCGAGACCGTCGGTGAACTCGGATTGCCGGTGGTGGTCCGGCCGTCGTTCACCATGGGCGGACTGGGCTCGGGCCTGGCGCACACCGCCGACGAGGTCGACCGGATGGCCGGCGCCGGCCTGGCCGCATCGCCGAGCGCCAACGTGCTGATCGAGGAATCGATCTACGGCTGGAAGGAATTCGAGCTCGAGCTGATGCGCGACGGCAAAGACAACGTGGTCGTCGTGTGCTCGATCGAGAACGTCGACCCGATGGGTGTGCACACCGGCGACTCGGTGACCGTGGCGCCGGCGATGACGCTGACCGACCGGGAATACCAACGGATGCGGGATCTGGGCATCGACATCCTGCGCGAGGTCGGCGTCGACACCGGCGGCTGCAACATCCAGTTCGCCGTCGATCCGCGCGACGGCCGGCTGATCGTCATCGAGATGAACCCGCGGGTGTCGCGGTCAAGTGCATTGGCGTCCAAGGCCACCGGTTTCCCGATCGCCAAGATCGCGGCCAAACTGGCGGTCGGCTACACCCTCGACGAGATCCTCAACGACATCACCAAGGAGACCCCGGCCTGTTTCGAACCGACGCTGGACTATGTGGTGGTCAAGGCGCCGCGGTTCGCGTTCGAGAAATTCCCCGGCGCCGATGCCACGTTGACCACCACGATGAAGTCGGTGGGCGAGGCGATGTCGTTGGGCCGCAACTTTATCGAGGCGCTCGGCAAGGTGATGCGGTCGTTGGAGACCAGTCGCGCCGGGTTCTGGACCAAGCCGGACACCGAAGGCACCGCCGAGGACGCGCTGGAGCGGCTGCGGACACCGACCGAGGGTCGGCTCTACGACGTCGAATTGGCGCTGCGCCTGGGCGCGTCGATCGACCGGGTCGCCGAAGCCTCCGGCATCGACCCGTGGTTCGTCGCGCAGATCGCCGAGCTCCTGACGTTACGACACGATGTGAGCGACGCGCCCGTGCTCGACGCGGACCTGCTGCGTCGCAGTAAGCACAGCGGACTGTCGGACCGCCAGATCGCTGCCCTGCGGCCGGAGTTGGCCGGCGAGGACGGCGTGCGTTCGTTGCGGCGACGGCTGGGCATCCACCCGGTGTACAAGACCGTGGACACCTGCGCCGCGGAGTTCGAGGCCAAGACGCCGTATCACTACAGCAGCTACGAGCTGGACGCTGCCGCCGAGACCGAAGTGGCGCCGCAGACCGAGAAGCCCAAGGTGC
>JBAWAV010000070.1:0-20562 GCA_049589475.1 Mycobacterium sp. | reverse complement strand
GTAGAAGTTGGTGTTCGGCACCCGGAAGCCGCCGGGCGTCACCGGTTCGAAGGGCGCCTTGTATTTCGGCAGGCCGGTGATCGCCAGCGCCCCCTGCGTGGTGCCGTGGTACGCGACCGCTCGCGAGATGACCTTGTGCTTACCGGGTTTGCCGGTGAGCTTGAAGTACTGCTTGGCGACCTTCCACGCGGTCTCGACGGCCTCCGTGCCGCCGCTGGTAAAGAACACCCGGTTGAGATCGCCCGGCGTGTGGCGGGCGAGCCGGTCGGAGAGCTCGACGGCCGGGGGCGTCGCGTATCCCCACAGCGGGAAGAACGCCAGAGTCTCGGCTTGACGGGCGGCGGCCTGGGCGAGTTCGGCGCGGCCGTGACCGACCTGCACGGTGAACAGACCCGACAGGCCGTCGAGGTAGCTGTTGCCGGCATCGTCGAAGATCGTCACGCCGTCGCCGCGGGTGATGATCGGCGGGTTGACGCCGGGACCCTGCCGTGCGAAGTGCAGCCAAAGGTGATCAGTCATGTAAACGTTGCCGTGCGAAGCTTTTCAACTCGGCCGACAGCGCGTCGGCCTTCAACAACTCGGGAGCCAGGCCCGGGTCTTTCATCCGGGCCGCAAAGGCCACCCCGATGGTGACGTCGTGGTCGGGACGGTGCTCGATCGTGATGCCATCACCTGCGCGCACCTGACCCGAGGACAGCACGCGGAAATACGCACCGGGCATTCCGGCGTCGGTGAACGTCCTGATCCAGTGCGGCTGGTTCAGGAAGGACGCGAAGGTCCGGCACGGTGTGCGCGGGGCGGAGACTTCGAGAAGCAGCGTGCCGGTCCCGATGCGCCAGCGTTCGCCGATCCGGGTCTGGGTCAGATCGACACCGACGGTGGTGAGATTCTCGCCGAACATTCCGTTGTCGAGCGTGACCCGGAGTTGCGCTTCCCAGTTGTCGAGGTCCTCGCGGGCGTAGGCGTAGACGGCTTGGTCGGATTTGCCGTGAAACCTGGTGTTTCCGATGTGGTCGCCGACCAGACCGCTGGCATCATCTTGCGTGTGGCCGGGCGGGCGCACCAGGACGGGCTCGGCGATGGGACGCTTGTCGATACCCGTCAAATTCGATTGCGCGCGCGGATCGGGGTTTGTGCTGAGCCGGGCCACATTAACTGACAAGACGTGCACTGGCTCAAGATACGCTCGAGCCATGACCTCCGCCGAGCAGGTCACCCGGTGACGATGCGGAACGCGCAGCGTTCTGAGGAGGAGCCGGGCAATCAGGTCCTCGAATTCGAGGCGTTGCGGCCGCATCTCACGTCGGTTGCCTACCGTTTGACCGGCACCGTGGCAGACGCCGAAGACATCGTGCAGGACGCCTGGCTGCGCTGGGAAGCGCACGACGGTCAGATCGTCGATCTACGCGCCTGGTTGACGACGGTCGTCAGCCGACTCGGGCTGGACCGGCTGCGGTCGGCAGCGCACCGGCGGGAAAGCTATGTGGGCCAGTGGTTACCGGAACCGGTGGTGACCGGATTCGATGGCGACGATCCGCTGTCGGTGGTGGTCGCCCACGAGGATGCGCGGTTTGCGGCGATGGTGGTGCTGGAGCGCCTGTCGCCCGATCAGCGCGTCGCGTTCGTCCTGCACGACGGGTTCGCGGTGCCGTTCGCCGAGGTGGCAGATGTGTTGAGCACGACCGAGGCCGCCGCTCGCCAGCTGGCCTCGCGAGCGCGACGGGCGGTCGCCGCAGACCCACCGCCCCAACCTGATCCCTCGCATGACGAGGTGGTGGGAAAGCTGATGGCGGCCATCACCTCCGGCGACATGGTCGCCACGGTCGCCCTCTTGCATCCGGGCGTGACGTTCACTGGCGACTCCAACCGCAAGGCGCCGACAGCGGCCCGCGTCATCCACGGGCCGGACAAGGTCGCGCGGTTCCTGTTCGGGCTTGCACAGCGTTACGGGCCCGCCTTCATGACCACGAGCCAGTTGGCGCTCGTCAACGGCGAACTCGGCGCGTACACCTCGGGATCCCCGGGCGACGACGGGTATCAGCCGATCATGCCGCGAATCACTGTCGTCACGGTGCGCGACGGCAAGGTCGGCGCTCTGTGGGATGTCGCCAATCCCGACAAATTCACTGGCTCGCCGTTGCGGACTCAGCCGACGGCTCGGTCGTCCAAGGAACCCGGCAGCTAGCACCGGAACTGAAGCCCTGCTCGGTGATGCCCAAGGCGGAATTCATCCGGGCACGCATGTTCTCGACGCCGATCTGGTAGGTCAGCTCGATCACCCCGTCGTCACCGAATCGGGCGCGCAGATCGGCTACCTGCTCGTCGGTGACGGTGTGCGGGTCAGTGGTCATCGCGTCGGCATATGCCACAGCGGCCCGCTCGTCGTCGGTGAAACGCGATGACGTGGCGTAGTTTTCGATGTCTTTGAGGCGCTCGACGTCCAATCCGTCGAGGCGCTGCAGCATGGACCCGAAGTCGACGCACCACGAGCAGCCGATCGTGCGCGCGGTCCAGAACACCGCCAGCTCGCGCACATTGGCCGGCAGCCGCCGCGACGCCGACTGCAGCAGGGTCTCGTGCACGGCGTTGGTGACCAGTAGCCGTGGATGGTGTGCAACAACGGCGAAAGGCTCGGGAACTTCGCCGAAGCGCCGCTTGGAATACCGGTACATCGCGCGGATGAGCCAATTGGCCCGTCGAGGAGGCAGGGGTTCGATGCGTGTTTTCTGTGTCATAACAGTCAGACGAGGCAGCCTGGCCGGACGTGACGGGCGGCGGTTTCGCCGCGTTCGCGCCACCGACCGGTGCGGAGAATCTACAGTGACGTGGTGCATTAGCCAACGGTGAACATGGGTGGTAGCTCGAACGTGACCGACGCAATCGACTGGAAAGCGCTGCGGGACGAAGCAATCCGGGCAGCCAAAGGGGCGTACGCAAAATATTCCAATTTCCCGGTGGGCGCGGCAGCGTTGGTCGACAACGGCCGGATAATCACCGGCTGCAATGTGGAGAATGCCTCCTACGGCCTGGGTCTGTGCGCCGAGTGTGCGGTGGCGTGCGCGCTGTATACGACGGGCGGCGGCGGCACGCTTGTGGCATTGGTCTGTGTCGACGGCCGAGGCGAACTGCTGATGCCGTGCGGTCGGTGCCGTCAGGTGTTGATGGAGCACGGCGGAGCCGACATGCTCATCGACCACCCCGACGGGGCGAAGCGGCTCGGTGAACTACTGCCCGACGCGTTCGGTCGGAAAGATCTCGACGCCTACCGGCAGGACCAGGGGTGAGTTTCGACGGCGACGAAGATGCCGGCGTAGCCGGGATTGAGGAGCGTCGAGCATGACCTTCGATGCACCGACGGTAATCAGGACCAAACGCGATGGCGGCCGACTGTCCGATGCCGCGATCGACTGGACCATCGACGCCTACACCCACGGGTGGATCGCCGACGAACAGATGTCAGCCCTGCTGATGGCGGTGTTTTTGCGCGGCATGGACTATGGGGAGACCGCGCGCTGGACGGCGGCCATGGTGGCCTCGGGCGAGCGGATGGATTTCACCGATCTGCGCCGTGACGGTCATCGGCTGCCGACCGTCGACAAACACTCCACCGGCGGCGTGGGCGACAAGATCACGCTGCCGCTGGTCTCGGTGGTCGCCGCGTGCGGAGCAGCGGTACCGCAAGCCTCCGGCCGTGGACTCGGTCACACCGGCGGCACCTTGGACAAGCTGGAATCGATCGCCGGCTTCTCTGGTCTGGTGTCCAACGACCAAGTCCGTCAACAACTTCGCGATGTCGGTGCGGCCATCTTCGCGGCCGGGCAGCTGGCACCCGCCGACGCCAAGCTCTACGCGCTGCGGGATATTACCGCGACGGTCGAGTCGCTGCCGCTGATCGCGAGTTCGGTGATGAGCAAGAAGATCGCCGAAGGCGCCGGCGCGCTGGTGCTCGACGTGAAGGTCGGCTCCGGCGCCTTCATGCAGTCCGAATCGCCGGCCCGCGAGCTCGCCGAAACCATGGTCGCGCTGGGTGCTGCGCACGGCGTGCCGACCTGCGCGCTGCTGACCGACATGAACCGTCCGCTGGGCGCGGCCGTCGGCAACGCGCTCGAAGTCGCCGAAGCCCTCGAGGTGCTGGCCGGCGGCGGGCCGGCCGACGTGGTCGAGCTGACCGTCCGGCTGGCCTGCGAGATGCTCGAGCTCGCCGGGATCGACGGGCGCGATCCCGCGCAGACGCTGCAAGACGGCACCGCGATGGACCGATTCCGCGCGCTGATCGCCGCGCAGGGCGGAGACTTGGCCGTACCGTTGCCGGTTGGTAAGTACTCCGAAACCGTGACCGCCGCGGAAGACGGCACAATGGGCGATATCGATGCGATGGCAGTGGGGCTGGCGGTGTGGCGCCTCGGAGCGGGCAGGTCCCGTCCGGGCGAGGTGGTCCAGTTCGGCGCCGGCATCCAGATCCACCGGCAACCCGGAAGCCCGGTGGCGGCCGGTGCGCCGCTGTTCACCCTGTACACCGATACCCCCGAACGTTTCGAGCCTGCGATGGCCGCGCTGAATGCCGGTTTCACGATCACCGACACCCCGCCGGTCCGGCGGCCGCTGATCATCGATCGGATCACGCCATGACGACGCCGCTGAGCGTGGAGAAGATCAAACGGGCCCCCAAGGCGTTGCTGCATGATCATCTCGACGGCGGACTGCGCCCGGCGACTGTGGTCGACATCGCTGCACAGACCGGGTACGACGGTCTGCCCGCCACTGACGTCGACGAGCTTGCGCTGTGGTTTCGCACCGCCTCGCACAGTGGATCGCTGGAGCGCTACCTCGAACCGTTCTCGCACACGGTCGCGGTGATGCAGACCCCCGAGGCGCTGCACCGGGTGGCCTCCGAATGCGTCGAAGACCTGGCCGCCGATGCGGTCGTCTACGCGGAAGTGCGGTTCGCGCCCGAACTGCATATCAACCGCGGGCTGTCGTTCGACGCCGTCGTCGACGCAGTGCTGTCCGGTTTTGCCGACGGGGAGAAGGCCGCCGCCGCGGCGGGGCATCCCATCGTGGTGCGGTGTCTGGTCACCGCGATGCGTCATGCCGCGGTGTCCCGGGAGATCGCCGAGTTGGCGATCCGCTTCCGGGACAAAGGCGTGGTCGGCTTCGACATCGCCGGCGCCGAGGCCGGCTACCCGCCGACCCGGCATCTTGACGCCTTCGAATACATGCGAAACAACAACGCCCGCTTCACAATTCACGCAGGTGAGGCGTTCGGTCTGCCGTCCATCCAGGAGGCGATCGCATACTGCGGGGCCGACCGGCTGGGACATGGCGTGCGCATCGTCGACGACATCGACATCGCCAAGGACGGCACGGTCCGACTCGGCCGACTCGCGTCGATCCTGCGGGACAAGCGGATTCCGCTCGAGATGTGTCCGAGCTCCAACGTGCAGACCGGCGCCGCCGCCAGCATCGCCGAGCACCCGTTCGACCTGCTGGCCCGCGCCCGATTCCGGGTCACCGTCAACACCGACAACCGGCTGATGAGCGATACCACGATGACCCGTGAAATGGCTTTGCTCGTCGACGCGTTCGGCTACGGCTGGACCGATCTGCAGCGATTCACCATCAACGCGATGAAGTCGGCGTTCATCCCGTTCGACGAGCGGCTGGCGATCATCGACGAGGTGATCAAACCCCGCTACGCCGTGCTCATCGGCTAGTTACATCACGACGTGGCCGGCGTCGACCGGAACGGTTATGCCGGTCACGTAGCGTGCCCGGGGGCTGACCAACCAGAGCACCGCTTCGGTGACGTCTTGCGGCTCGACCAGCGGCACGTCGGGCAGCAGCATCTGCGAGACTGCCGGGTTGGGATTCTCCAGCATTCCGTTGATTACGAAGTCGTTGAGGATCATCGGCGTCGCCACGCCGCTGGGATGAACGGAGTTGACCCGAATCTTGTGTTGCGCGTAAGCATTTGCCGCCGAACGCATCAGGCCCACCACGCCGTGCTTGGACGCGGCGTAGGCGAACATCGCGGTGCTGCCGTCCCCGCCGCGGCCGATCAGGCCCTGCGACGAGCTGACCAGGACGACCGACCCGCCGTTGCCCTTGCGGATGATCGATGGCACCGTCGCCAACAATGTGTGCCACACCCCTTTGAGGTTGGTGTCGACGATCGTGGTGAAGAGGGGTTCGGAGCGGGTCTGCGGGTCGCCGATCGCCACGACTCCGGCGTTGGCGACGACGATGTCGACGTCGCCGAGCGCGTCGATGCCGGCCTGCACGCCGGCCTCCAGCGCATCCAGGTCGCGGACGTCGGCGATCACCGGCGCCACCTTGCGGCCCGCGGCCTGCACCAGCTGCGCGGTTGCCTCGAGATCGGATTTGGTGGCCAATGCGTAGGGAATCGTGTCGATATCGGCGCAGATGTCGACGGCGATGATGTCGGCCCCTCGCTCGGCCAGGGCAACGGCATGGCTGCGCCCCTGGCCACGCGCCGCGCCGGTGATCACCGCGACCGTGTTGTCTAGTTCGCCCATGGGAGGAACGTACCGTCCGATTCAGACCAAAACGACGGAGACTCGGGTCGGTTCTGCCAGGATTTCAGCGTGGAGCGGGCGATATGAGTAATAGCGGGCGAGAGATCACCAACCTGATCTACCGCTACGCCGAACTTCTCGACGGCGGCGACTTGGACGGCGTGGCCGGGCTGTTCGCGCACGGGCGCATCTGCGGAGTCGAAAACGGACCGCCGGAGACGGTTTTCGAGGGGGCCACCGGCGTGCGACAGATGTATGAGATGGCCACTCGGATCTACGACGACGGCACGCCGAAGACCCGACACAACACCAGCAATGTGCAGCTCGAGATCGACGAGTCCCAGGGCACCGCGCGCAGCAGGTCCTACTACAGCGTCACCCAGGCCACGCCGGACTTGCCGTTGCAGGTGATCGTGACCGGACATTACAAAGACACGTTTCACCGGCTGGACGGCGTGTGGTGGTTCGACAGTCGCATTATGTTCGTCGACCAGGTCGGCGACGTCAGCCACCACCTGAAGTTCTGAGCGTGGACAACGCGCAGCCTTTCGACCTCGCGGCCGTTCTGGCCGACGCACAGCGCAAGGAGTCGCTGACCGACTGGGGGCCAGGCGATTTCGAGCGTCCGCTGGATGTGCTGTTGGCCGACTACGCGACCGCCGACCTCAACGCGACCGGCGTGCTCATCCTGCGCGCGGGCATCGTGCACAGCCTGCGCATGCGACTGCGTGCTCAGGAGTGGATCCGCCGGAACCCGGAGATTCTCGAAGAACGCGTCGTCGCGCCGGTCGTCGTTGTCGGGATGATGCGCAGCGGCACCACGCTGTTGCAGCGACTGCTGGCCGCCGACCCGCGTTTCCACTGCGCGTACGGCTGGGAAGTCGTCGAAGCCGCGCCCCGACTGGACTACCCGTTCACCGGTGTCGATCCGCGGATCGCCGTCAGCGAAGGACGCGAAGCCAAGTCCCGCGAGCTGGCGCCCGACCTGTTCGCCATTCATCCGATGTATGCGCGGGAGGCCGAGGAGGAGATCGTCTTCCTGGCCGACGCCTTCTTGTCGCATGTCCCGGAATCCGGCGCGCACCTGCCGAACTACCGATCCTGGCTCGACGCACAGGATTTCACCCCTGCTTACACGTATCTGCACCGGATGTTGCAATTCTTACAGTGGCAGAAACGCTCACGCGGGGTCGAGGCGACCCGTTGGGTGCTCAAGTCGCCGGCCCACCTCGGCTATCTCGGCGAGTTGCGGGCACAGTTCGGCGACCTGCACATCGTGCACATGCATCGTGACCCGCGCGCCACGATCGCCTCGGGCGCCAGTCTGAACGCGACGTTGCACGCGATGCATGCCGACTCCGTCGACGTAGAACGGGTGGGCGCGCAGTGGCTACAGCGGATGGGCTGGACCAACGACCGCGCGATGGCGGTACGTAACCGCTGGGACCGCGAAACTGGCGGAGTCGCTGCGCGGGTGACCGACATCGCTTTCGACGACGCGGTGGCCGACCCGATCGGCCAGGTGGCGCGGGTCTACGACGCCACCGGCCTGCCGTTGACGGTCGAGGCCGAAGGAGCGATGCGAGGCTGGCTGAAAGAACGTCCGCGCGAGGCGGCACGCCCACCTTACGATCTGGCGGATTACGGCCTGCGGCCAGAGCACGTTGATGAGCGATTCACGATGTACAACAATCGGTTTCGACAGTATACCGGGATGTAAGGAGAGCCCATGGTAGACGACCCGGTCGCGACAGCGGCCCAGCACGAGCAGGAATTGGCTGCGCTCGAGTTGATCGAGCACCCCACGGTCACCGCGGCGTACCGCACCGTGGCGGAGACGTGGCTGGGACGGGCGAAGGCATCACCGGCGATGCGCGAGCGCTTCGACGACGCGTTCGCCGAGGTGATGTTCTCCGCGGCGATGTGGTCGTCGAACCAGGACAAGCTGCGACCCAAGGTCAGTTGCATCACCCGGCTCGCGCATCCGGTCGACAGCCACCGTATCCCGGGATCACGTTGGGGGATCGACAATCCCGACAGCGTGTACCGAGTGATCCCGCTATCGGGCGACGAACGCTACGAGATCCACGGCCGGGTCGGCGCGCACCGCATGACGGAGAACTACTTCACGCTGTGGGATGCCCACATGGGCACCGTCGACGTGCTCAACGGTCGCACCATGCAGGTGGATTCCGATGGTAGCTTCACCATCACCGTCGACTCCGGACCTGCCGACGGGCGGCCTAACCACGTGCAGTCGACCGCTGAGGCGCATGAGTTCTACATCCGTGATGTGCTGCTGGACTGGAGCCACGACGACCCCAATCACTTTGAGGTGCAACGCCTCGGCGGCCCCGCCGCAACACCTGCGCGCACGGTGGACGAGCAGGCCGAGGCGACGGCCGCGATGATGGAGTACTTCGCGAACTTCACCGGCAAACTCAGCCACGGCGTGTACAAGATGGCGCCCAATCACTTCAACCTGGCGTGGTCGGCCGACAAGGTCGGTGCGATGCGCAACCAGGTCTATGTGATGGGTCGCTTCGAGCTCGCCCCGGACGAGGCGTTCGTCGTCGACCTCAGCGATGGCGGCGCCGAATACTTCACCGTGCCACTGAGCAACATCTGGGGCACCACGCTGGACATCGTCGACCGCACCGGCAGCCTCAACAAGGCGCAGTCGGTCGCCAACGGGGACGGCAGCTACACCTACGTGATCTCGCCGACCGATCCCGGGGTGGTCAACTGGATCGACTCCGACGGCCTGCGCGAAGGCATCCTGACGCTGCGGATGGCCGAATTCGGCGCGGCCGGTCCGCGCGAGGACCTCGGTGCCCGCGGCAGGGTGGTGAAGCTGGACCGGCTCGACAGCGATGTGCCGGGCCTGCCCCGGGTGACGGCGGAGCAGCGGAAAGCCGAACTCGCCGAACGGCGTTCGGCCTATCTGCGGCGCCTACCGGAAGGGACGGCCTGAAATGGCGCGCTGGCTGATCACCGGATGCTCGACCGGCTTCGGGCGCGAGATCGCACGCGCGGTCCTGGAGGCCGGCCATAGCGCGGTGGTCACCGCGCGACGGTCCGAGGCGGTGCAGGACTTCGCCGACGAATTCGGCGACCGGGCCAAGGCCGTCGCACTCGATGTCACCGACGCCGGCCAGATCGCGGACGCGGTGTCGGCGGCCGAGAACGCGTTCGGCGGCGTCGACGTCCTGGTCAATAACGCCGGGCACGGGTATCTGTCGGCGGTGGAGGAAGGTGAGGACGCCGAGGTCCGAAAGCTGTTCGACGTCAACTACTTCGGCGCGGTCAACATGATCAAAGCGGTGTTGCCGGCCATGCGGGCGCGCAGGTCGGGCCATATCGTCAACATCTCGTCGATGACCGGCCTGGTGGCCAACCCGCCCAACGCGTATTACTCGTCGACCAAGTTCGCGCTCGAAGCCGTCACCGAAGCGCTGGCCACCGAGGTCCGGCCGTTGGGTATCAAGGTCACGGCCATCGAGCCGGGCGCATTTCGCACCGATTGGGCGACCCGCTCGATGAAGGAGTCGGGCACCCCGATCGCCGATTACGCGGACGTGGCAGCGCGCAAGGATCTGATCAAGCAGTTCGCCGACCATCTGCCCGGCGACCCGCGCAAGGTCGCCGAGGCGGTGCTGATGGTGACCGAGGTCGACGACCCGCCGCTGCGGCTGCTGCTGGGCCGTGACGTGCTGAAGGCGATGCGCGACAAGATCGCCGCCATGTCATCGTCGATCGAGCAGTGGAAATCGGTGACCAAGGACGTCAACTTCCCAGGCTCGTGACGGCGCGCTATTCGCGCCTCAAGCGTGAATCCACAAATTGCTCAAGCTCTTGCCACGCGTGTACCGCGTCGGTATACGGCGGCTTGGGCGCGCTCACCGAGTCGGAGTCCAGGACGTAGGCCGCCAGCCGACCCAGCGGCTGATCGGTCTCCAGCGCCTTGTCGACGGTGTTTTCCTCGGCGTAGTCGCCGACGTCGCGAAGCAGCTCCACGGCCAGGTCGAGTTGATCGCGGTCCACCGCGTCCGGCCCGTCGGCGAAGTCGTCGGCAAGGCCAGTCAAGACGTAGACGTTGTCGTCGCTGACGTCGACGCGCAGCGATCCATCCGTTGCCGCGGTGCGGATGTCGTCGTAGGTGCTCAGGTCGGACAGGTCGTGGTCGTGCTCGTCGGCAAGATACCTGGCCAGTGCCCGCTCGGAGGTGAACACGCTGATTCGACCGTTGCGCCCCAAGAAGATCGGGCGGTCATCGAAGTAACAGCGCAGCGAGTAGAAGGTTCCGGAGCTTGTCATGATCCGGATCGGGTCGATGCCGACCTTCAGCCAGAAGTCGTCGTCGCCGCCGAGCACCAGCTCTTCGCCGGACGCGCGCGGCGTGTCGGCCTCAGCCTCCTCGGCGTCGGCGGTCTCGGTGGTGGCGTCCTCTTCGTCAGGAGTCTCGACCTCCTGTTCTTCGAACGGCTCCGCGAGCTCGGCTGCAGCGGCGTCCGCCGCAGTCGAGTCCACGTCGGGAATGCTGACGATCGCGTCGACGGCGCTGAGCACGTCGTCCCAGCTGCGTGCGACTACCGCGGCGATCGCGTTCCAGCGCTTGAGGCCCGCCTTGCCGGTGAAGTGGTCGATGCCGCCGCTGAGCGTGCCCAGCGTCGGGTTGCCGTTGAAGAACTTCATCACCGCCGGCAGCTCGCAGACCGAGCCGATCGACGACACGATCGCCAACGCGTTGGCCAGCGTGGCCACCGACGCTTCGGTCGGCTTGTCCGACACCAGCTCTTCGACGCCGACCAGGTCGAAGTGCTTGTCGTCGCCCGGCGCCACCTTGTGCGCATTGGCCTCGGTCAGCTCTTTCCACGCCGGGTGGTCGACAAGGTCGTTGTCGGTGTTCGTGCGCACAAACGCGACGAGGTCGGCGGGCGTCTCGAAGGTGTAGAGGTCATCGTCGCGGCCCAGGAACGCTTCCCATTCGTCGCCGGCGTCGCGCCAGCGGGGCGCCCACACCGTGTAGCGGTCACCGGCGGTCAGGCTCAAGCGGATTGGCACGAGGTCAGCAGCCATGCGGCAAACAATAGCGACGAGCTAGCCGGCTGCGGGGTCAGGCACCCCAGATGTCGGTGATCGCGGGCGCTCGGGTGGCGTAGCCGAGCTTGGGCAGCCCGTACATCTCTTCGAGGGTGGACAGCACGTTGTAGTGGCTGATCGGCTCGTTGTAGGCGCCGGGCCGCACGTTCGCCCCGTAGAACACCGTCGGGATCTGATTGCGCGGGGTGTTGTCGTCCTCGTCCCAGGTCAGGATCAGCAGGCTGTTGTTGGCCCGAGCCCACGACGCGTACTGCGACAGGTTCTGATACAGCCAGGTGTCGCCCTGCGTGATCGAACCGTCGTGCATGTCGTTGTCGAGGTTGGGAATCACCAACGAGACGGTCGGCAGGGCGGCGTAATTGGCCGGCGCCGGGAAGGCCGAGAACGGCAGCGAGCGCGAGCTCGGGATGTTGGTGAAGCTGGCCCAGGGCACATGCTTGCGGGCGTACTTCCCCGCACTGCAGGCCGGTGAGCCCACCTCCGGCAGGCTTTCGGCGAAGCCGGCGAACGTATAACCGGCCCCGAGTAGTTGGGAACCGAGGTTGGGCGTGTTGCCGCCGTTGACCGGACAGACGTTCGCCGTGACGAGCGTGTTGCCGGCGAACAAGGCGTAGTAGTTGGGTTCGCTGGGATGCAACTCGGCGAAGGATTGCGCCATCATCGCGCCGCCGGCGGCCAGCTGGTTGATGAAGGGGGCCGCCTTGTTCCCGATGATGTTGGCTTGCGAGCGGTTCTCCTCCACCACGATGACGACGTGGGCGGGGGTCGGCACGGTGGCCGCCCGGAACTCGATCGGGGCGCTACCCGGCAGCTGAGGAGGCGACGGCCACGACATCAGCGCGGTCGCCACGGTCAACACGCCGAACAGGCTGACCGCTCGACTTCGCTTTCCGTTCCGTCCTGGTCGGCGCCGCATTGCGGGAGTATATGGCCGGTTTGCCGGACCCTTCGGCGCTGCTTTACACGTGTCGGCTGTTGTTTCAATGAAAAATATCTGTGAATTTGCCGTGTTGCACTACTATTCAGCCACGCCGCAGGGGTCGGGGGACTCGCACGGCAGGGAGGTCGCGATGACTGTTGTGCGGGGTCGTGCGCTGGGTGTCGCGTTCTCGGCGGCTGTGTTAGGCACGGCCCTGGCGGTGACAGCACCGTCTGCGGTGCGCTCGCTGATGGCCGAGGTCGGCCTGCTTGCCAACGACGGCTTGATCATGGGTGGCACCGCTAACCCGGTGCCCGATCAGGGCTACCTCAGCAGCGTCGAAGCGCTGTACCTGAACAACGGTGCTGGGTACAACTTCGAAGGACTGGAGACCCCGGAACAGTTCTGTCCGATCGAGTGCTTGGCCGGCCAGCCCGACTTGGGTTTTGGTGACTCGGTGAATGCCGGCGTCACCGACCTGAACAATGCGATCGTGCCGGGGGACAACGTCTCGGTGCTCGGTTACTCGCAGAGCGCGACCGTCGCCACGGTCGAGATGAACGACCTGATCAACCACACCCCGGCCGGCGTGAACTTGAGCGACCTGCATTTCACGCTGCTCGGCGATCCGAACAGTCCGATCGGCGGCATCCTGGACCGCTTCCAATTTCCCGACGGCGTCGGCGCGTTCAGCTTGAGCCCTGAGCCGCAACACGTTCCGTTCCTCGACATCCCGCTGGGCCTGGACCCGACCCCGACTAGCGGCATCGCCACCGATATCTACATGGGCGAATACGACGGCTGGGCCGACTTTCCTTCCGACCCCAGCAACCTGTTCGCCGACCTCAACGCCCTGATCGGCATCGAGACTGTGCACCCGTACTACCCGGACCCGACCCCCGGCGTGAACCTGGACACCGGGAACATCATCGACCTGGGAAAGATCGGCGACACCAACTTCTACGCGATCCCCGCGCCGCTGCCGACGTTGGCGTTCATGTATGACGGCGGGCCCGCCGGGCACTTCTTCTACGACACCTTCGCCCCCTTTGCGACGTTGGTGGACGACTGGGGCTACGGGAACCCGGGTGATCCGGGCGGCGGCCTGACCGTCGACGGGGTCAACCCGATCGGCGTTGCCGGCCCTTGGCAGGTTGACGCGACGGGCCAATTGATGGCCTCCGGCGTCGACGGCTTCATCCCCAAGATGGACCCACTGCAGATGCTGGCCGGCGTGGAGTACGCCGCGGTGCAGACGTTCGTCGGGCCGATCAACGACCTCTTGGGGGATGCCGGCCAGTCGCCGCTGCCGGCATCGTTCGTCGACTCATTGCTCGCACTGTCGGGCTACGACTTGACCAACCAACTCGACGCGTCGTTGCTGACCGCCTGGACCGATGCGACCGCGAGCATCCCGTCGCTGGGTCCGGACGCCATCCTCGACGGATCGCCGTTGATCTCCGGGCAGCCGTTGATCGACCTCGTCGGGTACGGGTTCGACATCTTCAACTTCTTCGGCGCCTAGGCGCCAGGCGGCCCGTAGGGTCGACGCGATGGATGTGCATGTCGTCGACCACCCGCTGGCCGCGGTCCGGCTCACCGCGCTGCGCGATGAGCACTCCGACAACGCCACCTTCCGCGCGGCGTTGGCCGACCTGACGCTGATGCTGGTCTACGAAGCCACTCGTGATGCGCCGCGCGACGCCGTCGATATCCACACCCCGTTGACCCGAACCACGGGTGCGCGGCTGGCCACGCCGCCGCTTCTGGTGGCGATATTGCGGGCCGGTCTGGGCATGGTCGAGCAGGCGCATGTATTGATACCCGAGGCGGCCGTCGGCTTCGTCGGGGTTGCCCGCGACGAGGAAACCGCTCTGCCAGACGAATATCTCGTGTCGCTGCCCGATGATCTGCGGGGCCTACCGGTGCTCGTCCTCGACCCGATGCTGGCCACCGGTGGCTCGATGGTGCACACCGTCGGCTTGCTGCGCGGCCGTGGTGCCGACGACATCACCGCGTTGTGTGTGGTGGCCGCCCCGGAAGGTGTTGCAGCGCTGGAAAAGGCGGCACCTGGGGCGCGGTTGTTCACGGCAGCCGTCGATGACGGGCTCAACGAGGCCGCCTACATCGTGCCGGGTCTCGGCGACGCAGGCGATCGCCAGTTCGGCCCGCGCTGAACTACCAACTCTGTGCCGAGTGCGCGAGCTCGTCGCACAAAGCGGCGGCATGCCCGCGGGTGTCGGACCGGACTTCGATGTAGAACTTGACCTTTGGCTCGGTGCCGGACGGCCGGACCACGACGCGCAGCGACGTACCGGCGTCGCCGCCGGTGAAGATCAGTGCATCGGTCCGATTCATCAGATCTGTTGTGGATGAAGCGAATCCGGCAAGCCTCGTGGGCGGCGAGGCCCGCAGACGGCGCATCAACGCTGCCGCCTCGTCGGGGTTGGCCACCGGCCTCGACACGGCAGCGCCGACATGGACACCGAATCGCCGGGCGAGGTCGTCGAGTGCGTCGAGTACCGAGGCCCCTGAATGTTTGAGCGTCGCGACCAGATCGCAGGCCAGCACCGCGGCGCTGATGCCGTCCTTGTCCCGGACCGCAGCCGGGTCGACGCAGTGCCCGATCGCCTCTTCGTAGGCATAGACCAAAGTCGTGCCGGGCAGGTCGGCGTCGGCGCGGGCCAGCCACTTGAAGCCCGTCAGGGTCTCGACATGGTGTGCGCCCCAGTCGGCCGCGATCGACGACAGCATCCGCGACGATACGACCGTGCTGGCCACCACGCTGGTCGCCAGCTCGCTCGGCTCGGTGCGTGAGAGGATGAAATCGCCAAGCAGCCAGCCGGTTTCATCACCCGAGAGCATCCGCCAACCGGTGGGTGTCGGTATTCCGACCGCGCACCGGTCGGCATCGGGATCAAGCGCGACCGCGATATCCGCGTCGACCTCGGCCGCCAGCGCCAGCAACGCGTCGGCGGCACCCGGCTCTTCGGGATTCGGGAACCGCACGGTCGGGAAGTCGGGGTCGGGACCGAACTGGCCGGCGACGGTGTGCACGTCGTCCACGCCGGCGCGGCGCAGCGTTTCCACGGCAACCGCACCCCCCACGCCGTGCAGGGCCGTCAGCGCGACGCGAACCGGTCCTGGCGATCGCCGCAGCTGAGCCGCACGCTCGATGTAGCGCTCGACCAGCGTGGCACCGCCGGATTCGACCGGCGTCCTTCGGATTTCGTCGGCGAACGGGGCGTCGGCGATCGCCGCTTCGATCTGCCGGTCGGTGGGGGAGACGATCTGAATCCCGCCGTCCAGGTACACCTTGTAGCCGTTGTCGGCCGGTGGATTGTGTGAAGCGGTGATCTGGATGCCCGCTGCGGCGCCGGTATGTCGCACGGAAAACGCCAGCACCGGCGTGGGTACCGGATCGGGAAACATGACCACCGAAAATCCCTGGGCGGCAAGAACTTCCGCTGCTGCCACGCAGAATTCGGCCGACCCGTGTCGCGCGTCCCGTCCGACGATCGCCGTCGAGCCGGCCAATCCGCGATCGGTGAGCACCGTCGCCAACGCCCAGGTCGCCCTCAGCACCACCGCGACGTTCATTGCGTCCGGCCCGCCCCGCACCGGGCCGCGCAGTCCGGCGGTGCCGAAGGTCAGCGGCCTGGCGAACCGCGCCGTCAGCTCGGCGGGATCGCAACGGGCGAGTTCGGCCGCCGTCACCGGGTCGGGGTCGTGGGCGATCCAGTCCTCCGGCGTCACGCGAGCCTCAGAGCCGCGCGACGACGCCGGCGAGCAGCGAGCCCATCCGGGTCGCCGCCTCAGCACCGGTGGCGAGCACCTCGACGTGGCTGAGCGGCTCACCGGTAATGCCCGCGGCCATGTTGGTGACCAGCGAGACGCCCAGGACCTCCGCGCCCGCCGCCCGCGCGGCGATCGTCTCGTGCACGGTGGACATGCCGACGAGGTCGGCACCCAGCGTCCGCAACATCCGAATCTCGGCGGGCGTCTCGAAATGCGGACCGGGCAGCCCGGCGTACACGCCGTCGGCCAGCGTCGGGTCCACCTCGCGAGCCAGCGCCCGCAGCCTCGGCGCGTACGCGTCGACCAGGTCGACGAACTGGGCTCCGATCAGGGGTGATCGTGCAGTCAGGTTCAGGTGGTCGGTGATCAGCACCGGCTGGCCGACGGCGAAGTCTGGCCGGATCGCGCCGGCGGCGTTGGTCAGCACCACCACGCGCGCGCCAGCCGCGCAGGCCGTCCGCACCGGATGAACGACGTGCCGCAGGTCATGGCCTTCGTAGGCGTGCACCCGGCCGGCCAGCACCAGCACGCGGTGCGCGCCGATGCCGACCGACAACACGTGACCCGCGTGCCCGACCGCGGTCGGCGGCGTGAAGCCCGGCAGGTCGGCCATCGGCAGTATGGCGGTCGGGCGGCCCAGCGCGGCGACGGCGGGCGACCACCCGGACCCCAAGACGATCGCGACGTCGTGCTCGGCGATCTCGGTGATGTCGGCGATGAACTGCGCAGCCGTCCGGGCGAGCGCGTCGGGGTCTGGTGGACCGGTCACAGAGCGGCAGCTTAGTCCGCTCGTCACCGGCGGTGAGATACTGCGACGATGGCCCCAACCCCGGTGCTGGATCACGTCGAGGACACGGTGCAGCGTCGCAGCACAGACCTCGTCGAGTTGTCGCACGCGATCCACGCCGAACCGGAGTTGGCGTTCGCCGAGCATCGCAGTTGTGCCAAGACGCAGGCGCTGGTGGCTGAGCGGGGTTTCGAGATCACCGCAGCAGCGGGCGGTTTGGACACCGCGTTCCGCGCTGAGTTCGGCAGCGGGCCGCTGACCGTCGGCGTGTGTGCCGAATACGACGCGCTGCCGGGGATCGGTCATGCCTGCGGCCACAACATCATTGCCGCGTCGGCCGTCGGCGCCGCGCTCGCACTGGCCGACGTCGCCGATGAACTCGGGCTGAAGGTGGTGCTGCTGGGCACTCCCGCCGAAGAATTCGGCGGCGGAAAAGTGTTGCTGCTCAATGCCGGTGTGTTCGACGACCTGGCGCTCGCGGTGATGGTGCATCCCGGGCCGGTCGACATCGCTGCGGCCCGGTCGCTGACCCTGTCGGCGGTTCGGGTGGATTACCGCGGGCGCGAGGCGCATGCGTCGGCCGCGCCGTATCAGGGCGTCAACGCCGCCGACGCCGTCACCGTCGCGCAGGTCGCGATCGGCTTGCTACGCCAGCAGCTCGCACCCGGACAGCAGGTGCACGGCATCGTCTCCGAGGGTGGCCAGGTGGCCAACGTGATTCCCGCGCACACCGAGTTGCAGTACACGATGCGGGCCACCGAGGCGACGTCGCTGGCCGATCTGGAAGCCAAGGTCCGCAACTGCTTTTTGGCCGGCGCGGTCGCCACCGGCTGCGAATACAGCGTCGAGCAGACCGAACCGATGTACGACGCACTCAAGCCGGACCCGTGGCTGGCTGAGACCGTCCGCGCCGAGATGACGCGACTCGGTCGCGAGCCGGTCGACAAGGCGCTGGAAGCCGCGCTCCCCCTGGGCAGCACCGACATGGGCAATGTCACCCAGCTGCTGCCCGGCATCCATCCGATGGTCGCCGTCGATGCCGGCGGCGCGTCGCTGCACCAGCCCGCGTTCACCGCGGCTGCCGCCGGCCCATCCGCCGACAAGGCCGTGCTCGATGGTGCAATCATGTTGGCGCGCACGGTCGTTCGTCTTGCCGAGTCGCCGGGCGAACGCGACCGGGTGCTGGCGGCACAGTCGGAGCGGCGCCGATGAGCCTTGCACCGATCGCGGACTCCTGGCTGGCCGCACACTTCGACGACCTGGTCGAGTGGCGGCGGCACATCCACCGCTACCCGGAACTGGGCCGCCAGGAGTACGCCACCACGCAGTTCGTCGCCGAACGGTTGGTCGACGCCGGGCTCAACCCGAAGGTGTTGCCCGGCGGCACCGGACTGACATGCGACTTCGGCCCGGACCGCGAGCCTCGGATTGCGTTGCGGGCCGACATGGACGCGTTGCCGATGGCCGAGCGCACCGGCGCCCCGTACGCCTCGACGATGCCGAACGCGGCGCATGCCTGCGGCCACGATGGGCACACCGCGATCCTGCTGGGTACCGCACTCGCATTGGCGGGGGCACCGGAGCTGCCGGTCGGGCTGCGGCTGATCTTCCAGCCGGCCGAAGAGCTGATGCCCGGCGGTGCGATCGACACCATCGCTGCGGGCGCGCTGTCCGGGGTCAGCCGGATCTTCGCCCTGCACTGTGACCCCCGGCTGGAGGTCGGCAAGATCGCGGTGAAGGCGGGGCCGATCACGTCGGCGACCGACATGATCGAGATCAGCCTGTCGTCGCCGGGCGGGCACACCTCACGGCCACATCTGACCGGTGATCTGGTCTACGGGTTGGGCACGCTGATCACCGGGCTGCCCGGGGTGTTGTCGCGGCGCATCGACCCACGCAACAGCACCGTGATGGTCTGGGGCGCGGTCAATGCCGGCGTGGCCGCCAACGCTATTCCGCAGAGCGGCACGCTGGCCGGCACCATCCGCACCGCCAGCCGGGAAACCTGGCTGGGCCTGGAGGACATCGTCCGCGAGACCGTGGCGGCGTTGCTGTCACCGCTGGGCATCGAGCACAGCGTGCAGTACAACCGGGGTGTTCCGCCGGTGGTCAACGAGGAAGTCTCGACGCGGATCATCACCCACGCCATCGAGGCGCTCGGCCCGGACGCATTGGCCGACACCCGGCAGTCCGGCGGCGGTGAGGACTTCTCCTGGTACCTGGAGGAAGTGCCGGGGGCGATGGCCCGGCTCGGGGTGTGGTCGGGTCATGGCCCACAGCTCGATCTGCATCAGCCGACGTTCGATCTCGACGAGCGTGCGTTGGCGGTCGGGCTGCGGTTGATGGTCAACATCGTGGAGCAGTCCGCCGCGTTCTGAGTGTGGCTCGGCACAGCGACGACCCCGAGATGCTGTTGGTGGCAACATCGACGAATCGATACTCATCCTGAGAAAATTCGTTCCATGACCTCGCAACCCACTGTCTGGGACGTCACCTATGACCTGCTGCGCACCTTGGGCCTGACGACGGTGTTCGGCAATCCGGGATCGACGGAGCAGACGTTTCTGAAGAACTTCCCCGACGACTTCACCTATGTTCTGGGCCTGCAGGAAGCGTCGGTGCTGGCCATGGCCGACGGCTTCGCGCAGGCCGCCGGCAAGCCGGCGCTGGTGAACGTGCACACCGCCGCGGGCACCGGCAACGCGATGGGAAGTCTCATCGCCGCATACAAAAGCAACACCCCGTTGATCGTCACGGCCGGGCAGCAGACGCGCGAGATGTCGCTGTGCGAGCCGTATCTGACCAACACCAGCGCGACGCAGCTGCCGTTGCCGTGGGTCAAGTGGGCCTATGAACCGGCACGGGCCGAGGATGTCCCGGCAGCGTTCATGCGGGCTTACACCGTCGCGATCCAACCGCCGGCGGGGCCGGTGTATCTGTCCATCCCACTTGATGATTGGGAGAAACCGGCGCTCGGTCCCGCCGTCGTGCGGACAGCCAGCACGCGGATCGCACCCGACGCGGACCGGCTGCGCGCATTCGCCGATCGGATCAACCGGGCGCAGCGACCCGCCCTGGTGATCGGTCCCGAGGTCGACCGCGCCGATGCCTGGGATGCCGGCGTCGAGTTCGCCGAGAAGGTCCACGCGCCTGTCTACGGAAGCCCGCTGACGGACCGGGCGGGCTTCCCGGAGAACCACGCCCTCTGGCAGGGGCTGTTGCCGATGACGATCGCCGAGGTCGCCGAGGTGCTGCGCGGTCACGACCTCGTGGTCGTCGTCGGTGCGCAGGTCTTCCGCTATTACCCGTATGTGCCCGGCGAATATCTTCCCGACGGCACCGAGCTCCTGCACATCACCAACGATCCCTTCCTGACCGGTGCGGCGCCCGTCGGCGACAGCCTGATCGGCGACACCCTG
>JBAWAV010000069.1:0-1878 GCA_049589475.1 Mycobacterium sp. | reverse complement strand
CCGCCGCGGGAAATCCGAACCGCCCGTACGTGTTCGCATCGACCTCGAAGATCACCTTCGCCGGTGCGGGCGTCAGCTTCTTCGGCGGATCGCTGGGCAACATCGCCTGGTACCTGCAGTACGCCGGCAAGAAGTCGATCGGGCCGGACAAGATCAACCAGCTGAGGCACCTGCGGTTCTTCGGCGACGCCGACGGTGTCCGGCTGCAGATGCTGCGACACCAGCAGCTGCTGGCGCCCAAATTCGCGCTGGCGCTGGAGATTCTGGACAAGCGGCTCAGCGAATCCAAGATCGCGTCCTGGAACGAGCCCGAAGGCGGTTACTTCATCAGCCTCGACGTGCTGCCCGGCACGGCGCGGCGCACGGTCGCGTTGGCCAAGGATGCCGGTATCGCCGTCACCGAGGCGGGCGCGTCGTTCCCGTACCGCAAAGACCCGGACGACAAGAACATCCGGATCGCTCCGACATTCCCGCCGGAGTCCGATCTGCGGAATGCGATCGACGGCTTGGCGACGTGCACATTGCTCGCCGCGAGCGAGTCTCTGCTCAACCGCGACTAGGTGACATCACAACTAGGCCGCGTCACTCCGGGTTCGCATCGTCGGTCGCGCTGAGTAGCCTTGCTGACCGTGGCTCTCTACCGCAAGTACCGCCCCGCGACCTTCGCCGAAGTGGTGGGGCAGGAACACGTCACCGAGCCGCTGTCGACCGCGCTGACGGCGGGCCGAATCAACCATGCGTATCTGTTCTCCGGTCCGCGCGGCTGCGGCAAGACGTCGTCGGCGCGGATCTTGGCCCGCTCGTTGAACTGCGAGCAAGGACCGACGGCGACGCCCTGCGGGGTGTGCGACTCGTGCGTCGGCCTGGCCCCCAACGGTCCCGGCAGCATCGACGTCGTCGAACTCGACGCGGCCAGCCACGGCGGCGTGGACGACACTCGTGAACTGCGCGATCGCGCGTTCTATGCGCCGGCTCAGTCGCGCTACCGGGTGTTCATCATCGACGAGGCACACATGGTCACCACGGCGGGGTTCAATGCGCTACTCAAGATCGTCGAGGAGCCGCCCGAGCACCTGATCTTCGTGTTCGCCACCACCGAGCCGGAGAAGGTCCTGCCGACGATCCGCTCGCGCACCCACCACTACCCCTTCCGGCTGCTGCCGCCGCGGACGATGCGCGGGTTGATCGAACGGATCTGCGCCCAAGAGGACGTCGTAGTCGACGACGCCGTCTACCCGCTGGTGATCCGGGCCGGTGGCGGTTCGCCGCGGGACACGTTGTCGGTGCTCGATCAGTTGCTTGCCGGTGCCGACGGCAACCGGGTGCATTACCAGCGCGCCCTGGGATTGCTGGGTGCCACCGACGTGGCCCTGATCGACGAGGCGGTCGACGCGCTGGGAGCCGTGGATGCGGCGGCGTTGTTCGGGGCGGTGGAATCGGTGATCGACGCCGGTCACGATCCCCGCCGATTCGCCACCGATCTGCTCGAGCGGTTCCGCGATTTGCTTGTGCTGCAAGCAGTTCCCGATGCGACCTCCCGCGGTGTGGTCGATGCGCCGGAGGACGTGCTGGAGCGGATGCGTGAGCAAGCGGCGCGGATCGGTCGCGCGACGCTGACCCGCTACGCCGAAGTCGTGCACGCAGGTCTGACCGAGATGCGTGGTGCGACGGCGCCGCGTCTGCTGCTCGAGGTGATCTGCGCGCGGTTGCTGCTGCCGTCGGCCAGCGATGCCGAATCGGCTCTGCTGCAACGTGTCGAGCGGATAGAAACCCGACTGGACATGTCCATTCCGCGCGCTGAGATGCCAGAGCGGCCCGCGGCAGAGCCGCCGCAGCCGCCGCCGGATACAGCCGCCGCGCCGGCGCCCACACCTACAC
>JBAWAV010000068.1:0-2928 GCA_049589475.1 Mycobacterium sp. | reverse complement strand
CATCGAACGCGCTGCCGCGCGTGTCTCCGGTGTCCGACCAGGCTGCACCGTGGCAGTGCGCCTGAACGCCGGACACCGCCGGGAGACGTTTGCCGTCGCTGTGGAGTCCAACGACTGGCAGGACCCCGCGAAGGTTCGTCGCATAGAGCAGCGCGTCGCGCACGAGGTCGTCGCCGAAGTCGACGTCCGGCCCCGCAACGTCGTGGTGCTCGAGCCGGGAATGATTCCGAAGACCCCGTCGGGCAAGCTGCGGCGGGCCCATAGCTTGGCGCTCGTCAACTGACTTCCGGGTGCCGGGAAGGAGTAGATTTGTCAGTCCCCCAGGGTGCAGGAGGGACGTTGGCCGACTTCGACTCCCAGCCCGGACGCACCGCTCCTGAGCTGCCCGAACTCTCCGCCAGCCAGCTGGAGGCAGACGAGGCCGAGCTCTATGCGGGACTTCGCAAAATCGCCGGTCTCGTTGCCGGCGCCCAAGGCGTGATCGACCTTCTCGGAGACGTGGCGGAGTTCGCCGTGCAGGCGATCCCCGGTGCCGACGGTGTGGGCGTCTCGCTGGTCGATCCACGGCACCACCAACTTACGGTCCAGACCTGGGCGGCAACCGCGATCCTCGTTCACGAGATCGATACGGCTCAATATGAAGAGCTGAGGGAGGGCCCGTGCATTACCTGCATGGAGTCGCGACGGCCGACCGTGAGCGGATCGCTGGGCAGTGACAGCCGTTGGCCGCACTTCGGCGGCCGGGCGGCCAGGATGCGCGTGCACTCCGCGCTGGCGCTGCCGTTGATCTGCGGTGACCAGGTGATCGGTTCGATCAACGCCTATGCCAAGAGCCGCGACGCTTTCGCCGAACACGCCGTGCGGTTGGGCTCGCAATTCGCCAGGCCCGCCGCGATATCCGTCTACAACGCGCAGTTATTGGCCAGTGCCCAGGAACGGACCATCCGGTTGCAGCGTGCGTTGGACAGCCGATCCGTGATCGATCAGGCGATCGGCATCATCCGCAGCCGGTCGGGGGGCACCGCCGATGAGGCCTTTGAACGGCTGGCTCAGATCAGCCAAGGCGAGAACGTCAAGCTCAATGCCGTCGCCGAGCGCCTGGTCACCGAGGCCGTGCGCCGGGCCCAGGCACGACATCGCTGAACCCGTCACTGTGGTGGCACGGCCACCAGTTCGGACAGCTCCGTCACGAGGATCGGGCGGGAGTCTCGATCGGCCATCAATTGATGGGCGACGTCGGTCAGGTGTTTGCCGTGGTCCCGCGCATAGACCCGCAATAGGCCAAACGCCTCCTCGACCGACACATCCAACGCCTCGCGCAGGAAGCCCTTGGCCTGTTCGACGATGACGCGACTGGTCAGCGCGGAGCGTAGCTGCGGCATGACGGTCGCGGGGGTGGGTGGAAGTTTCTGCAGGATCGCGACGCACGCGACGTGTGCCAGGGTCTGGCCAACCAGCACATCGGCCTCGTTGAGCTGACCGGTCCGGACTCCGAACAAACCGAGCGCACCCACTACGGTTCCGGCGGCCCGCATCGGGACGGCGTGCACCGACGAGAAGCCGGCCTCGACCGCGCCCGGCACAAATCGCGGCCACCGGTCGGCTTGCGCTCGGACGTCGGCGATCGTGACCGGTTCGCCCGTGGTGAAGCAGTCCACGCAGGGGCCCTCGTCGGCTTGCAACTGAAAGAGCTCGAGTTCGCGGGCCTCCTTCGACGTGGCGGCCAACAGATGGAGCTGGTCGAGTGGATCGGCGAGCAGCAGTCCCGCGGCCTCGATATCGAGCAGGTCCGCGCAGCGCTCGGTGAGACTGGTCAGCAGTTCGACGACGTCGAAATCGTGCAGCAGGCTGTCGACGAGCGAGACGACGGCGTCCAGCACGCGGGTTTCACGAGAATTGTCAGGCACTTTGGCATCCTTTCCGGCCTCGAGGGCGCCGCCCCCGCATCAGGCGTCCTCGAGTTTCAATCGGCGCTCGAGAATGTCGTTTGCGACGTCGGTGGCGCTGCGGTTGGTGGCGTAGGCGTGGGCGCGAAGCCGGACCAGGGCTTCGGCCGGCTCGATCTCCAGCTGGGCGACGAGCATGCCGGTGGCCTGGCTGACCTCCGCGCGGCTCAACGTGTTGAGTTCGGCCCAGGCGTTGCTGTTGGGATCGGTGACAGCGGCCTGCAAGTCGGCATCCAGAAGGTCTAACAGCGGGATAGCTGCGAGCTCCGCGGCCGCGATCGCGCCGTTCAGGTCTTCGCCGGACAGCGGGCCCGGCCGGGCCGCGAAAAAGTCGACGGCACCGACGAACTCGCCGGCGACCACAACCGGTATCGCGTAGACGCCTCTGACCTGGTGGGCCAACATGGCCCGTCCGTACGCGGGCCACCGAGCCTGGTCGGATCCGGCGAGATCGGCGGCCAGAATCGGCATCCGCTGGGCGACCGACTCCAGGCACGGCCCCTCCCCGAGGGTGAATTGCAGCTCGTCGTAGGCCCGCGCAGGCGCACCGCTGGATCCCAGAGTTCCGCTGCTCGCCCCGTCGAAGACCAGCGAAATGGCTGCGGCGTCAATCTCGAAGAGGACCACGCAGGCCTCGCACAGCCGATCGGCGGCCTCGACCCCACGCCTGCCGTCGACGGCAGCGAGTAGTTGCTCGTGGATCGCCACATTCAGCCGAGCAGGGGCCGTGGAGCTTCGGCCTGAGATCTCGGCGGGGACGTCATCCCTCCACCCTCGCACTAGTCGGGCCGATTTACTAGCCTGGCGCGGGGCGTTCAGCCGAGCTGCGACATCCAGCCGTGAGTGTCGGCGAACGTTCCGCGCTGGATCCCGGTGAGCGTGTCGCGCAGTGCCATCGTCACTTCGCCGGGTTCACCGTCGCCGACGGTGAATTCGCTGTCGCCGTACTTCACCTGCGAGACCGGCGTGATCACCGCGGCGG
>JBAWAV010000067.1:0-3627 GCA_049589475.1 Mycobacterium sp. | reverse complement strand
TACGGACCGAGGTTCGGCTGGGACCGCGATCGCGCAGCGCGGGCGGCCTACCGGGAGTTCGATGCGATGCAAGGCCTGCGAAGCTACGACCTGGTGGGCTCTCCGCATCACGTGGTGCGGCCACTGGGCGTGGATGTGGATCTCAACGGTGTGCTGGCCATCGAGTTCTATCCCGGCGAGCAGTTCAGTCACGCAATCAAGCATTGCCTTCGCGGCTACAACGACAGCCATCTGTATTGGCGCCTGAAAGCGCTGGCGTATTTTCTTGCCACTCAACACAATAGGACGGCCAACGGCGCCACAGTCGACTTCGACGTCGACTGCCACTACTTCGGCAGCGTGGTCGATAAGCTGACGGACCGGAACCGCGTCGGCGCGTGGGACGCCGATGAACTGCTGTGGCTTCAGGGGCTGTGGCGAGATAGGACGTCGATGTGGGGCGATCGGCAGGTATGGCTGCACGGCGATGCAACCCCGGCCAATTTTCTGTTCGGCCGCGGCCTCGACGTGGCAGCGATCGACCTCGAGCGGGCCAGGTGGGGCGACCGGATGTTTGACATCGGTCGGGTCGCGGGCGAGATGCAGCATGCATTCATGTCGGCGACCGGCAAGCCCGACCGCGCGGAGCCGTTCATCGGTCACTTCCTGTGGGAATATTGCTGCCATTTCCCCGACCGCGACGCAGCTTTCCGGTCCATCACGGCGCGACTTCCCTATTACATGGCCATGAACCTCCTGCGGGTCGCCCGCAACGATTACATTCACGCCGACTACCGCAATAAGCTCGTCCGGCAGTCCAAGCGGCTGTTGCAGGCGAGTTGATCGTGGCCACCGCACTGAGCGGAGTGGCCGCTATCGCGTTCGACGTCAATGGCACGCTCGTGCACATCCGTACCGATGAGCACCGTGAGGACATTTTCCGGTCGATCGGGCACTTTCTGACCTACCAGGGCATCGATATGCGGCGGCACCAGGTGCGTGACGAGTATTTCGCTCGTCTCAAGCGCCAGCAACGGGAGAGCCCACACCAATATCCGGAGTTCGACGCGGTAGCCATCTGGCGTTCGATCGTCGACGACTTCGGCAGCGACTACACCCACGCGTTACCGCCGGACCGCCTCGCCCAACTACCGCTGACGCTGGCGGAGATCTACCGCGGAGTGTCACGCCAAAAGCTGAAACTCTATCCGCACGTGCGGGAGATGCTCGAACAGTTGCGGCAACGGTTTCCGCTCGCGATCGTCACCGATGCCCAAACCGCCTATGCGCGTGGTGAACTGCACAAGGTTGGGTTGACGCACTATTTCGATCCCATCGTCGTTTCCGGCGATCACGGCTTCCGCAAACCGGACCCGAGACTGTTCGAATACGCGTTGCAAGGCCTGGGGGTGCCGGCCGCCCAGACGGTCTACGTCGGCAACGACATGTTCCGCGACATCTACGGCGCACGTCAGGTCGGAATGCGAACCATCATGTTCGACTCGGACCAGGGCACAAAGCATTACGAAGACTGCGAGCCCGACCATCGCATCACCGACTACCGAGAACTGCTGCAGATTCTGGGCATCGGTCACTGACGGCCGACGGCGTCGCGGCGGCAACGGGCGAATTCGAATTCACGGGAATGACCCGAAGACCTGTCGTCGCCGAAACACGACGGTGACAGACTGGCAAATCCTTGAGCGGCCAATCAAACGGGAGCGTCACGCATCGCATGACCGATCTGGTGCAGAAATCAGCCCGCGGCACTACAACCAGCCGTGGAACCGGCCGCACGGTACCGAGCGCGGCGCGCACCGGGATGTCGGCCGGAGCCCTGCGCCAGGCTGTCAGCGATCACCTGGAGTACTCGATCGCCCGGCCCGCGTCGGTGCTGACCCCGGAGCATTACTACCGCGCGCTGTCGCTTGCTGTGCGCGATCGGATGCAGCATCGCTGGATGGCCACCACCCAGGACTGGCTCAAACTGCCGACCAAGGTGACGTGCTACCTGTCGGCTGAATTCCTGATGGGTCCGCAGCTGGGCAACAACCTGCTGAACCTCGGGATCGAGGACGCGGCGCGGCAAGCGTTGGCGGAGTTGGGGCAAGACCTCGACATCATCATCTCCTGCGAAAAAGAGCCAGGACTGGGCAATGGCGGCCTCGGCCGACTCGCCGCCTGCTATCTCGACTCGCTGGCCACCCTGGAGCGGCCGTCCATCGGATACGGCATCCGCTACGAGTTCGGGATATTCGAGCAGGAGATCCGCGACGGCTGGCAGGTCGAAAAGACGGACAACTGGCTGGTTTACGGTAATCCGTGGGAGATCGACAAACCCGATGCCAGCTACATCGTCAACTGGGGCGGCTTCACCGAGCGGTATGAGGACGACGCGGGCCTGGCCCATACCCGCTGGGTTCCGCAGCGAGTCCTGAAAGGCGTGTCCTACGACACCCCGATCCAGGGCTACGGCGTCAACACCTGCAACACGCTGACGTTGTGGAGCGCGCGGGCGGTGGAATCCTTTGCGCTGGAGGTCTTCAACACCGGCGACTTCTACAAGGCGGTCGACGAAGAGGTCATCTCGGAGACCGTCTCCAAGGTGCTCTACCCCAACGACGAGCCCGAAGCCGGCAAACGCCTGCGGTTGCTGCAGCAGTACTTCTTTGTCAGTTGCTCGCTGCAGGACATCCTGCGCATCCACCAAGAGCGGGTTGGCCAGCCCCTCAGTACGTTGCCGCAGAAATGGGCGATCCAGCTCAACGACACCCACCCTTCGATTGCCGTCGCCGAACTGATGCGACTGCTGATCGACGAGTACAGCATCGAGTGGGACCAGGCGTGGGAAATCACGGTGGCCACCTTCGGCTACACCAACCACACTCTGCTGCCCGAGGCCCTGGAAACCTGGCCGCTGTCGATCTTCGGTGAGGCGCTGCCGCGACACCTGCAGATCATTTTGCAAATCAACGAAGCCTTCCTCGACGAGGTGCGTGCGCGCTTCCCCGACGACGAGGATCGCGTGCGGCGGATGTCGCTGATCGGTGAGGACGGTGGCAAGTGCGTGCGGATGGCGCACCTCGCGACCGTCGGCAGTCACGCGGTCAATGGTGTCGCGGCACTGCATTCGGAGCTGCTGAAAGCCAGTGTGCTCAAAGACTTCTACGAGATGTGGCCGCGGCGATTCGGCAACGTCACCAATGGCGTGACACCCCGGCGGTTCCTGGCGCTGGCCAACCCGGGGCTGCGCAAGCTGCTCAACGAGACGATTGGCGATGGCTGGCTGGTGGAGCTGGACCGGCTGCGTGGGCTGGAGGCCTACGTGCATGACCCCGCGTTCCGCGAGCGATGGCGAGAAGTCAAGCGCGCCAACAAGACGCGGCTCGCGGAATACCTATACGCGGTGACGGACGTGGAGCTCGATCCGACCTGGCTGTTCGACGTTCAGGTCAAGCGGATCCACGAGTACAAGCGCCAGCACCTCAACGCGCTGCACATCATTACCCTCTATAACCGGCTGAAGCAAAATCCCGACCTAGTAGTCGCGCCGCGCGCGTTCGTTTTCGGCGGCAAGGCCGCACCGGGATACTTCATGGCCAAGCGGATCATCAAATTGATTACCGCCGTCGGTGACATCGTCAATAC
>JBAWAV010000066.1:0-11199 GCA_049589475.1 Mycobacterium sp. | reverse complement strand
ACGCACCCGCGGCTATGCCAGCCTCGATTACGAAGAATCCGGCGAGCAGGAGGCGGATTTGGTCAAGGTCGACATCCTGCTGCAGGGTGAGGCCGTCGACGCGTTCAGTGCGATCGTGCACAAAGACGGCGCCGCGGCCTACGGCAACAAAATGACCACCAGACTCAAAGAGCTGATTCCGCGCCAGCAGTTCGAGGTGCCGATACAGGCCGCGATCGGATCCAGAATCATTGCGCGGGAGAACATTCGCGCTATCCGCAAAGACGTGTTGTCGAAGTGCTACGGCGGCGACATCACCCGCAAGCGCAAGCTGCTGGAGAAGCAGAAAGAGGGCAAGAAGCGGATGAAGAATATCGGGCGGGTCGAGGTGCCGCAGGAGGCGTTCGTCGCCGCGCTGTCCGCCGACGCCGCAGGGGACAAAGGTAAGAAGTAACCCATGCGGATGGTCGGACCGGTGACGGCGTGCGCGGTTATCGCTGCACTCGCGGTCGGCTGCTCCTCGGTCGTCGCCGGCACGGCGAAGCCGGCGAAGAATCTGAAACCGCGTCCACTGACCGGCTCGGTCCTGCGGCAGGTCCCACTCGACGACACCGCGCTGTCCCGGATGCTTGAACAGCCCTTCGTGAACCGTCAGCCGCCAGTCTTCGGCGGTCCCGACAAACTCGGCGACGCTGACAGTGCCGGGTCGCCGGCCGACTGCCTGGGCGTGACGACGATGCTGCAGAAGAGCGCCTACGAGCCCGCCGACGTCAAAGACGTCATGTGGGAGACGTGGTGGAACGACGGCGATCCGGCGCAGGTGATCAGCGTGATCGAGGGCGTCGTCTCGTTGCCCTCGGCGGCGCAGGCCCAGACGCTGTTCGCGAAATTCCCGCAGCAATGGCAGCAGTGCGAGGATGCGACGACGATCGAACAGACCGGCCCGATCAAAACGACGACCGTCATCAACGACGTCCGCGTCACCGATTCCCTTGTCGCGGCGACCAATACCGCGACAGCCGAGCTGCCGAACATGGAACCCCTGCAGGCCACCCCGCAGGCCCGCGCGGTCGGCGTGCGGTTGAACTGCATCGTCGAGGTGGAGGTCGTCTTCTTCGGCGACCGCCACCCGTCGGATCCGGGATCGGCCAGCCCCGACACCAGCGCGGTCGATATCGCGCACGCGATGATGAAACGGGTCGACACGCTGAGTTAACGGCGGGCGTACTTCGGTGCGTGTTCGGGCAGTGGGCCCATCGCCACCAGGTATCCGGCGAGGCGTCGCAGCAGCGGAAAGTTCCTGACCACCGTCAAGGCTGCCGGCGGCTTGGGGTTTCTGTCGCCACCGCCCACCGCGATCGCGATCAGGTTGGCGTGGATGGTCCGTTGTATCGCTTGAAGAATCGCGGTGGGGATCCAGCGCCGCACCTGCACATGGGCCAGGTGTCGCGGCGAGACCCGCCCGGTGCGCAAGGGGCGAGCCAGGATCCGGGCGGCGGCGACCGCGTCGGCCACCGCGAGATTGATGCCTACACCGCCGACGGGCGACATTGCATGCGCGGCGTCGCCGATGCACAACAGTCCGTCGCAATACCAGCGGCGCAGCCGATTGAGTTGCACGTCAAGCAGTTTCACGTCGTCGAACGAGGTCAATCCGTCGACTCGGTCGGCCAACGACGGCACCATGCTCACCAGATTGCCGCGCAGCGCCCCGATTCCCGCTGCCCTGAGCTGCGCGTCGGATCCCTTGGGGATGATGTAGGCGATTTGGTAGTAGTCGCCGCGGTCGATGGTGATGGCGGCCCGCCCGGCATTCAGCACACCCGCAAGCCCCGGCGGGTCGCCGTCGTGGCGCGGCAACCGGAACCACCAGACGTCCATCGGCGCGCCGAATGCCTGCGGGATCAGACCGGCGGCTTCGCGCAACGTCGACGAGCGGCCGTCGCAGGCAACGGTCAACGCGGCCTTCATGTCCCGGGTCTGGCCGTCCGCGTCGCGGTATGTCACCCCGACCACCCGGTCGCCGTCGCGCATCACGCCGGTGACTTCGGTGTTGCGCAGCAATCGAAAGCTCGATTCGGCGTCGGCGGCAGTGGCCAACATTTCGAGGAGATCCCACTGCGGCACCAGCGCTATGTCTTTGTGAGCCCCCGGGAGGTGGCGGAAGTCGACGTTGAGTTCAACACCCTCGACGTTGAAACGAACCGAGTCGATGAGCCGATGGGGCAGCTCGTCGAACCGCGGGCCCAGCCCGAGTTCGTCGAGCAGACGCAGCGTGCTGGCGTGCACCGTGTCGCCGCGAAAATCGCGCAGGAAATCGGCGTGTTTCTCCATCACCGTGACGTCGACGCCGGCGCGGGCCAGCAGCAAACCGAGCATCATTCCGGCGGGCCCGCCGCCGGCGATGATGCAGGTGGACTCGTCCCGGGGGCTCATGTTCCGATCCTGGCATGTTGGCTTCCGCGGTCGTGCGGAATAGGGTTGAGCCCGATGAACGGGATCCTCAGCTGGTGGGACGGCGTCGAGTTGTGGCTGTCCGGGCTGGGGTTCGTCTTGCAGTCCGTGGTGGTCATGCCGGTCGTGCTGGCATTGGCCTACGTCATGGCGGTGGCGCTGGACGCATTGCTGGGCCGCGGTATTCACGTGATGCGGCGCATCTTGCACAGCGATGAAGAACCCGGATGAGCCGAAAGACCGGGATGCCGCGATCGCAGGTCACGTTGGTGCTGGTCGCCTTGGTGGTGCTGGTGATCGTCGCCTGGTTGCTGACCCGCTGACCTGCGCTGCAATTCAGGTGAACTCTGTTAGGCTTCCCGCCATGCATGCAGCGTCCGGCAACACCGAGTGTCATGTCTTAGCACTCATTGCCGTGGGCGATTGCGCCGTAGCTGACGTGCACTGTTGTCGCTGACCATTTCCCCGCGCTGAGCTCCGCTCTCTTTTCGCGACGGGATACGTCTAGCCGATAAGCCCAACCCGAAAGGTCGACCATTGTTCGACGACATCAGAAGTGTCGCCGGATTACGGCACGCCGTCGTATTGACCGTGGCCTCCAGCGTGCTCGCCGCATGCCACGGCGGGCCCAGCGACGTGGTCGGCGGTGGCGGTCCGTCCAACGCGAACACCAACATCACGCTGGTCGCCTACTCGGTGCCCGAACCCGGCTGGAGCAAAGTCATTCCGGCGTTCAACGCCTCGCAGGAGGGCAAGGGCATCCAGGTGATCTCCTCCTACGGCGCCTCGGGTGACCAGTCGCGCGGCGTCGCCGACGGCAAGCCGGCTGATGTCGTCAACTTCTCCGTCGAACCCGACATCACCCGACTGGTCAAAATCGGCAAGGTCTCCAAGGACTGGGACAAAGACGCCACCAAAGGCATCCCGTTCGGATCTGTCGTGACGTTGGTGGTGCGGCCCGGCAACCCCAAGAACATCAAAGACTGGGATGACCTGCTGCGCCCCGGGGTTGAGGTGATCACGCCCAGCCCGCTGAGTTCGGGCTCGGCGAAGTGGAATCTGCTGGCGCCGTACGTCGTCAAGAGCGGCGGTGGCCACGACCCCCAGGCGGGTCTGGACTTCATTCACAAGCTGGTGAACGAGCACGTCAAGCTTCGCCCCGGGTCGGGCCGCGAAGCCACCGACGTCTTCGTCCAGGGCAGCGGCGACGTGCTGATCAGCTACGAGAACGAAGCGATCGCCACCGAGCGGCAGGGTAAGGCGGTCACCCACGTCAACCCGCCGCAGACCATCAAGATCGAGAACCCGGTGGCAGTGGTGACCAGCAGCACCCATCTGAACGCCGCCACCGCGTTCAAGAATTTCCAGTACACCGCGCAGGCCCAACGAGTATGGGCGGCAGCAGGATTCCGTCCGGTCGATCCCGCCGTCGCAGCTGAGGTCCGGGACAAGTTTCCGGCTCCGGCCAAACTCTGGACGATCGCCGATCTCGGTGGCTGGCCGACCGTGGACAAGCAGCTGTTCGACAAGAGCTCGGGCAGCATCACCAAGATCTATACGAGGGCCACCGGATGACGCCGACAATCACGCGCGAGGTGACTGGGGGCGGTAATACATGGCCGCACAACAGCTTACGCAGCGACGGCACGTCATTGCGGGTTGGCGTCTCAATCCTGTGGCTGTCGGTGATCGTGCTCCTGCCGTTGGCCGCCATCGCGTGGCAGTCGATCGGTGGCGGCTGGCGGGCGTTCGAGCTCGCGGTCACCTCGAACGCCGCGCTCGAGTCGTTCCGGGTGACACTGACCATCTCCGCCGGCGTCACCGTCCTCAACATGTTCTTCGGCCTGCTCATCGCGTGGGTTCTGGTACGCGACGACTTCCCGGGGAAGCGGGTTGTCGACGCGATCATCGATCTGCCGTTCGCGTTACCCACGATCGTGGCGAGCCTGGTGCTGCTGGCTCTCTACGGCAAGAACAGTCCCGTGGGCTTGCACCTGCAGCACACCGGGTGGGGCGTGGGCGTGGCTCTGGCGTTCGTCACGCTGCCGTTCGTGGTGCGGGCCGTGCAACCGGTGTTGCTCGAAATCGACCGGGAGACAGAGGAAGCGGCCGCGTCGCTGGGCGCCAACAACGTGACCATCTTCACCACCGTCGTGCTGCCCTCGTTGACCCCGGTCTTGCTGACCGGCGCCGGCCTGACGTTCTCCCGCGCGATCGGCGAATTCGGATCGGTCGTCCTGATCGGCGGCGCGGTGCCCGGCAAAACCGAGGTGTCCTCGCAGTGGATCCGGACTCTGATCGAGAACGACGACCGCGTCGGTGCCGCAGCGATATCCGTTGTGTTGCTGCTCATCTCCTTCGTCGTGCTGTTCGTCCTGCGGACCGTGGGGTCACGCGCGGCCAAACGTGAGGAGCTGTCGGCATGACGACCTCGCTGCGGGTCCGCTACCTGCTTCGCTTCCTCGCGCTCGGCTACGTCTTCCTGCTGCTGATCATCCCGGTGGGGCTGATCTTGTGGCGGACGTTCACGCCCGGTATCGGCCAGTTCTTCGACTGGATCAGCACGCCGGCGGCGATCTCCGCGCTGAACTTGTCGGTGTTGGTGGTGGCGATCGTGGTGCCGCTCAATGTGGTGTTCGGTATCCCGACCGCACTGATGCTGGCGCGCAATCGTTTTCGCGGCAAGGGCATTCTGCAGGCGATCATCGACCTGCCCTTCGCGGTCTCCCCGGTGGTAGTGGGCGTGGCCTTGGTCGTGTTGTGGGGATCGGCGGGTCTGCTGGGTTTCGTCGAGAAGGACTTCGGGTTCAAGATCATCTTCGGGTTGCCCGGCATTGTGCTGGCCAGCGTCTTCGCCACGTTGCCGTTCGTGGTGCGTGAGGTGGAGCCGGTGCTGCATGAGATCGGTACCGATCAGGAGCAGGCGGCGGCGACGCTGGGTTCCGGCTGGTGGCAGACGTTCTGGAGGATCACACTGCCGTCGATCCGATGGGGCCTCACGTACGGGATCATCTTGACAGTGGCCCGCACGCTCGGTGAGTACGGCGCGGTGCTCATCGTGTCGTCGAACCTGCCGGGCGAGTCGCAGACGCTGACGCTGCTGGTGGCCGACCGCTACAACCGCGGTGCCGAATACGGGGCGTATGCGTTGTCGACACTGCTGATGGCGGTATCCGTGGTGGTTCTGATTGTTCAGGTGATTCTCGATGCGCGCCGCAAGCGCGCCGCCAAGCAGGTTTGAGGAGGAGCGGCCAATGGCTAACGCGATTGTCGTAAGGGGCGCCAACAAACGTTACGGCGACTTCGCCGCACTGGACAACGTCGACTTCGAGGTGCCCCACGGCTCGCTCACGGCGCTGCTGGGACCGAGCGGTTCTGGTAAGTCAACTCTGTTGCGCGCCATCGCCGGACTGGATCAACCCGACAGCGGGACCATCACGATCAACGGCCAGGACGTCACCGGCATCCCCCCGCAGCGGCGCGGCATCGGATTCGTGTTCCAGCATTACGCGGCCTTCAAGCATCTGACCGTTCGTGACAACGTGGCCTTCGGGCTGAAGATTCGCAAACGACCTAAAGCCGAGATCGCCGAGAAGGTCGACAATCTGCTCGAGGTGGTGGGGCTCAGCGGTTTCCAAACCCGTTACCCCAGTCAGCTTTCCGGTGGTCAGCGGCAGCGTATGGCGCTGGCGCGGGCGCTGGCCGTCGACCCCAAGGTGCTGCTGCTCGACGAGCCATTCGGCGCCTTGGACGCGAAGGTCCGCGAGGACTTGCGGACATGGCTGCGCCGGTTGCACGACGACGTGCACGTGACCACCGTGCTCGTCACCCACGACCAGGCCGAGGCGCTGGACGTGGCCGACCGGATCGCCGTGCTCAAAGATGGCCGCATCGAACAGGTGGGGTCCCCGAGGGACGTCTACGACACCCCGGTGAACCCCTTCGTGATGTCGTTTCTCGGCGCGGTCTCCACGCTGAACGGCGCACTGGTCCGCCCGCATGACCTCCGGGTCGGTCGCAGCCCCGATATGAAGATTGCCTCCGACGACGGCACCGCCGATTTCGCCGGCGTGGTCCGGGCCACCATCGACCGCGTGGTCATGCTGGGTTTCGAGGTGCGCGTGGAGTTGACCAACGCCGCCACCGGCGGACATTTCATCGCTCAGATCACCCGCGGCGACGCCGAAGCGCTGGGATTAAAGGCGGGCGACACCGTCTATGTTCGCGCCACGCGGGTGCCGCAACTCCCCGAAGAAGTGACGGCAACGCGGTCCGACGAGACCGGCGACGCGCTCACGTCGACGCCGTAATCAGGCGGCGATAGGTTCGGCGACCGCAGTATCGAAGCGATCGAGCACCGTCTCGGCCACCAGTCGGTGTGAGCCCAGCGGGGCGGCCATCGGAATGCCTTCGGCTGCCGCGTAATTGAGCACTCGATCAGTCAGCCGACCGGGTGCCAGGAACCACGGCGCGATCGCGACGCTCCGCGCGCCGCGGCGGCGCAACCGCTCAGCTGCCTCGGCCGGCGACGGTCCTGATCCCGTCGCGAACGCGGTGGTCGCACCCACCCATCGAGTACCTGTCGTCAGCCGGCGCGCGACATCAGCGGTGCGGGCATTGGCCGCAGGATGCGTCGAGCCGATGGCGACCACGACGACACCCAACCCGGAATCGACTGTGCTGACTCCCAGTTCGGCGAGCCGCTCGTGCATCACGGCGACAAGCCGGTCGTCTTCGCCGAGCACGCCGGCCTGTCGCACGTTGACCCCGCAGCCGGTGATCTGCCGGGGGATGTCGATGCGGGCGTGGTAGGCGTCAGCCAACAGGAACGGAGTGACGACTGCTCCCGGGGTCAGAACGTCAACCAGGCGTGGAGTGTTCAGGTCGCAGAACGCGATGCGGACGTCGAGCCGCGGCCGCAGACGGCGAATCTGGGTTGCGACGGCTCGCGCATTGGCCGCCGAGCGCGGATCCCGGCTGCCGTGCGCGGTGAGGACCAAGGGTGTCACGAGGCGTGCAGCCCGCATTCGGTTTTCGACAGCCCCTGCCAGCGCCCGCTGCGCGGGTCGGCACCCTCGACCGGCTTGGCTGTGCAGGGCGCGCACCCGATCGACGGATAACCTTCGTAAACAAGCGGATTGACCAAAACGTCGTGCTCGTCGATGTAGCTCTGCATCTCGTCGTCGGACCACGTGGCCAGCGGATTGATCTTCACCAAGCCGAAGGCCTCGTCGAAGCTGACCTGTGGGGCGTTGGCGCGCGTCGGCGCCTCCACCCGCCGCAGGCCGGTCACCCACGCGGAGTAGCCGCGCAGCGCCTTGGACAGCGGGGCGACCTTGCGCAGCCGGCAGCATTCGCTGGGCTTACTGGCGAACAGGTCTTTGCCCAGCAGTTCGTCCTGCTGTGCGACCGTGCGCTCGGGGGTGACGTTGAGCACCCGCACGTCGTAGACGGCCTCGACCGCATCGCGGGTGCCGATCGTTTCCACGAAGTGATATCCGGTGTCCAAGAACAACACTGGCACGCCGGGACGGACCTTGGCGGCCATGTCGACCAGCACGGCGTCCTGCATGTTCGACGCCACCACGTAGTTGCAGGTCGCGGAGGATCGGGGTCCGCCCACGCCGCCGAAGTTCTCGTCGGTCCAGCGCAGCAAGTCGGTGGCGTTGGCGCCCTCCAACTCCGCCGCACCTTTTTCGGCCAGTTCGCGTAGCTCGGCTTCGGTCAAACCGATCGTCTCGTTATTGCTCATCGCAGATCCGCCTCCTCGGCACGCAGCGCCCATTTCGCGAAACGTTCACCGGTGTCGCGCTGCTTAACGAAGTTCCGTACCACCCGGTCGATGTAGTCGCCGAGTTCGTCGCTGGTGACCTTGTGCTGGCGCAGCTTTCGCCCGAAACCGCTGTCGAGACCCAGGCTGCCCCCTAGGTGAACCTGGAATCCCTCGACTGAATTCCCGTCGCCGTCGTCGACCATCTGCCCCTTGAAGCCGATGTCGGCGATCTGAATTCGCGCACACGAGTTGGGACAGCCGTTGATGTTCACCGTGACCGGCACATCGAGGGCGGCGTTGATGTCGTCGAGTCGGCGCTCCAGTTCGGGCACCAGCGATTGGGAACGCACCCGGGTCTCGGCGAAGGACAGCTTGCAGTATTCGATACCGGTGCAGGCCATCAGGTTTCGACGCCAATGCGACGGCCGCGACGGCAGCCCCAGCGCATCCAGGCCGGCGACCAGCTCGTCCAGCTTGTCGTCGGCAACGTCGAGGATGATCAGCTTCTGGTAGGGGGTGAAGCTGACCCGGTTCGATCCGGCTTGCTCGGCCAGGTCGGCCACCGCGGTCAGAATTGTCCCGGATACCCGTCCGGCGATCGGGGCGACCCCCACGGCGTTGAGTCCGCTCTTGAGGCGCTGGACGCCGACGTGGTCGATCGGACGAGTGAGGGGTTCGGGTGCCGGGCCGTCGATGAGTTTGCGCTTCAGGTACTCGGTTTCGAGCACCTCGCGGAACTTCTCGATGCCCCAGTCCTTGATCAGGAACTTCAGCCGGGCCTTGGCCCGCAGCCGTCGGTAGCCGTAGTCACGGAACAACGAGGTGACGGCTTCCCAGACGTCGGGGACCTCGTCCAGCGGCACCCACGCGCCGACCCGTTGGGCCAGCATCGGGTTGGTGGACAGGCCGCCGCCGACCCAAAGGTCCAGTCCGGGGCCATGTTCGGGGTGGTTGACACCGATGAATGCGATGTCGTTGATCTCGTGAGCGACGTCCTGCAGACCCGAGATCGCCGTTTTGTACTTGCGCGGCAGGTTGGAGAACTCCGGATTACCGATGTAGCGGCGCACGATCTCGTCGATGGCCGGCGTCGGGTCGAGGACTTCGTCGACCGACTCCCCGGCCAGCGGAGAGCCCAGCACCACCCGGGGGCAGTCGCCGCACGCCTCGGTCGTCTGGAGCCCTACCTCGGCCAGCCGATCCCAGATCGCGGGCACGTCCTCGATCCGAATCCAGTGGTACTGCACGTTCTCCCGGTCGGAGATGTCGGCGGTGTCCCGGGCGTATTCGATCGATATCTCTCCGAGCGTGCGCAGCGCCGCGGTCGAGATTGCGCCGCCGTCGCAGCGCACCCGCATCATGAAGTACTTGGCTTCGAGCAGGTCGATGTTCTCGTCGCCGGTGAAGCTGCCGTCGTAACCCTGCTCGCGCTGCGTGTAGAGCCCGGCCCAGCGCATGCGGCCACGCAGGTCGTTCTTCTCGATGCTGTCGAAGCCGGCCTTGGAGTAGTGCTTGAGAATCCGGTCGCGCACGTTGAGCGCGTCGTCCTCCTGCTTGAACTGCTCGTTGGGATTGAGCGGCTCGCGCTCACCAAGCGCCCACTGACCTTGGCTTTTGGTGGGGCGGGGCGACGTCATTCGGCAATCTCCTTGATGGAGGAGCCGGCTTGGACCGCGCACATCACCGGTTGGCTGTCCCGGCGGCGCAGATCCGGGGCCAGCTGAGTACTGGTGGACGGGTCTACGAAATCAAGCCAGACAGCGACAGCTGCACACACGCAAGAAGTCGACATGGCGACGCGCCACCAACGCGATTCGGAAATTGGGGTGGTCGACGGTCACTCGACCATTGTGCCACGGATGTTGGGGGCCGCTGTAACCAGGGGGGACTTTCGCTCAGTGTGAGCGAAAATACCTAAAGCGCCAGGGACGCGCCGCTCACGGCTGGAGGTTAGGCCACCACTGAGGAATATTGGGACGACGTGACGGCATCCCCTGCGGCGGTCGAGCTGCCCGAAGTGCAAATGAGCCCGGGCGGACCGTTCGGCATCTACATCCACGTGCCGTTCTGCTTCACCCGCTGCGGCTACTGCGACTTCAACACGTACACCCCCGCCGAACTGGGCGGGGTCAACCCCGACGCGTGGCTGGAGGTGCTGCGGTCGGAGCTCGAACTGGCGGCCGCGCGGCTGGGCGCACCGACGGTGCAGACGGTGTTCGTCGGCGGCGGAACCCCGTCGCTGCTGGGCGGCGCGCGGATCGCCTCGGTCATGGACGCTGTGCGCGACAACTTCGACCTGGCAGCAGATGCCGAGGTCACCACCGAAGCCAACCCGGAGTCGGCGTGGCCGGACTTTTTCGGGGCCGCGCGCGCAGCCGGCTTCACCAGGGTGTCGTTGGGCATGCAATCGGTATCACCGCGGGTGCTGGGTGTTCTCGACCGGATCCACACCCCGAACCGGTCGGCGGCGGCTGCCCGCGAGGCGCTCGCCGAAGGATTCGAACACGTCAGCCTCGACCTGATCTACGGCACGCCGGGGGAGTCCGACGACGATCTGCTGCGTTCGGTCGAGACGGCTATCGAGACCGGCGTCGACCACGTGTCCGCGTACGCCCTGGTTGTCGAGAACGGCACCGCACTGGCGCGACGGGTCCGCAGCGGCGAGCTCGCCGCTCCCGACGACGATGTGCTGGCACATCGCTACGAATTGGCGGACGAGCGGCTGTCGGCGGCCGGGTTCGAGTGGTACGAGGTGTCGAACTGGAGTCGACCGGGCGGACAATGCCGGCACAATCTGGGCTACTGGGACGGCGGTCAGTGGTGGGGTGCCGGCCCCGGCGCGCACAGCTTCGTCGGTTCCACGCGTTGGTGGAATGTCAAGCACCCCAACGCTTATGCGCACATTCTCGAAAGTGGGGCGCTGCCGGTCGGCGGCTTCGAGCAATTGGATGCCGCCAGCCGCCACACCGAAGAGGTCCTACTGCGGATCCGGC
>JBAWAV010000065.1:0-5012 GCA_049589475.1 Mycobacterium sp. | reverse complement strand
GTCGTCTTCTTCACGTGCACGTGCGGAATCTTCCCGACTAGCTCCTGCACACCTCGTCAGCGATGGACAATATGGCAGAAAGCTCTGCGCGACAAAGTAACCCAGCGACTGGACATATCATCGCTGTTCGTGGCGGGCAGCGAATTCGTGGTGCGTTCCCACATTCGCCCGATAGCTATCGGCCCAGCGGACGCTGGTAGCTCCGTCCGGTGCGACTACCTGGATTAGGGTCGGAAAGTTCGCAGCAATCAGGATTCATCAAGGGCCAGAGGCGCCTTGAGCGACTCGGTGATCCGTCGGCAGCCGTTATCCATCGCAGCGATTTGCGACCGTGAAAGCCGGCCGATGAAGTTCGTTCGGACCTCGTGGGCGTAGCTGAGTGTGGCCTCTTCGGCCACCGCTCTGCCCTCGTCGGTGATAGTGGCCGCCACACCGCGTCCGTCATCCGGGGTGGCTCCGCGGCGCAATAGTCCCCGGGCTTCGAGGCGGCGCGTTTGCCTCGTCAAGCGGCTGCCCGGTGCCGGCAGTGCTTCGGCCAGTTCTCGCATGCGTGCCGTGCCGTCGGGGAAGTTGTTCAGCACGTGCAGTAATCGCACGTCGCTGAGCGGCAACTGGTGCTTCTCGAGCATCTGGATATTCAAGACGGCGTACATGCGCAGGACGGCATTCAAGTAGTTCTGCCACGACTTCTGCTCGGCGATATCCAGTCCGGGCATATCACTGGCGGTCCGGCCGCCAACCAGGCGAGGCATAAGTCGCAGCCTAAGAGGTGTACCACCGCAGTACAGTCAAATCAGTGTTCTGTCGGCGGGCTAATTGCACCGAATATCACCGCTGTGCAACGCGATTGCATCGACGATCTGCATCGCGCACCCGGGGAACCCGAAAGCGGTGTGTTCTAGAACACGTATACGCACCGCCTGACAATGCGCCCGATCGTAGGATGCTGGCCATGGCCGGACGCATCCAGATCAACTACAAGTCGGGCCAGTCGGTCGAAATTGAGTGCGAAGCATTCTCGATCAGTCGCATCGAGGCGGATTTGAACCTCGCTTGGAAGGGCGTGCATCCGCGGCCGCTCCTGCTCGGAGTCGAACACATCGAATCGGTGTGGGCTCTAGACCGAACGTCACCTGCACAACAGAATGGGCGCGCGCGGATCGAGGATAAAGCCGATGAAGCCGATGCCGCCGACAGCACCCCCGCCTAGCCCCAGGCCGCCGCTCGACGTTGTCGCGGACCTTACGCCCGATTACTTTCCTGTCGGCGCGGTGTTGTCGTGCACACCGAGCACGCCGAGGTCGTCGTTCCACCGACCGCTGCCGCGACGGCCAGGACTACAGCGCCGGCGGCGAGGTGGTGAGCTCCGTCTGGCAGCTGCTTGGTGTTTGCTGCGGAGGCGGGTAACTCGAAATCCGAGAGCGGCCGTGGACTAGACCATGTTGCACTATCGGTAATTGCGGCAAATTTCGGCTGGAAGCCATATCAGCTTGTGGTAGCACTATTTGTGCGTCTAAGCACCCCGATGGCTACATAAAATACGAGCTAGAACACGTTCTAAAAGCTACTTGGGAGTAAATTTCGATTTGAACCATTTAGTTCATTTCGATAGTTTTCTGATCCCTGTCCGAAAAGCCTGCTGAGCTGCGCGTGAGCGTCAGCTTTGCGGTTGCAGCGGTTGGTTTTCGGTGAGCGCTTCTGCGCTATCCCAGAGACACTCGCCGTTTCGTCTGTACTGCGGCGACCTGGTTCGATACCGTCGCCCGCCGTGACTGAGACGGGTGACGAGCCACCGACACATCATTTGCCAGGACTCGCCGACGCCGAACGTCAATGCTGGGAGCAGTTCCTCGAGTCGTCGACGCTTCTTCTCGAGAGGTTGGACCGAACTCTTCGAGAAGCGCACAACGTGGCCCTCGTCGACTTCCTGGTTCTGGATGCACTCGCCAGGTCGGCCAATGGCTCTGCGCGGATGAAAGACTTGTCGCAGGCGGCGGTCTTGCGGCCGAGTCGAGTGACCGAGCAGATCAGCCGTCTGGAATCGCAAGGACTCGTCCGTCGCACACCCAATACGAACGATGGCCGAAGCGTAATCACGACCATCACCCGCGACGGCTTGGCTTTGGTCAAGCCCGCGGCAAGGACCTACACCCGCGAGATCCGCAAGCACTACTTCGATCCGATGACTCGCCAACAAATGATCTCGCTCGGCGACGCCTGCCGCTGGATCGGCGACGCGCTCACCAACCGGGTGTGGCCAACAAGGTCCAAACCTCGCTAGCCGGCCACTGCAGCGCCGGCACTGGACGGCCGCTGATAGCCTATTACGTTGAACAACAGCCATATTGGGATAGGCAGGCCGCTTTCATCGATGTCGAGCGGGGATGATGGGCAGCGCCAGCGGGTTTGCGCTCCGCCAAGGACGGCACTCCGATTGGTCTTGCTAGACCCACTCGCCAGCACGGGGCATGCAGCGAACATCGGACGCTGCGTATGCGCCTGGCATGCTGGGAAAATGACCCTGAATGGGGAATGTTCGGGGTGAAGTGAACACGTTACAGAAGCGACATTTCAGTAGTTGCGCTCTGAAACACATAGCGAGGGTTTGGGCTTTGCTGCGGCGAAAGCGCTCGCGCCTTCGACCAGCAGATCTGCGACCCACGGCAAATTGCGAGCAATGAAATCGCCTATGCCGATCTGGCACTTCTTGTTTGAGGTTCGCGACACTAGGCCCTCTGCTCAGGTAACTTCTGGCTGGTTCACGTCCGCGCAAGTGTGGTGTGAACCAGCGGCCCTTCAGCGACGAAGGCGTACGAAGTCCTGGACGAGTTAAACGCTTAGACAACAAGAACTTTGGACAGTACGCGCGGATGACTTGGGCAGACTCGGAAACCGGAGGAATGATGGATCCGTTACAAGGCTTGATGGCGAATCTGCCTCCCGACCATCCGGTGCGGTCGTTGCACAACGGCCACGCCGGCCACGCGCGCCCGAAGACCGAGACCAACGCGCTTCGCAACCTGCGCCATAGCCAGAATCTCACTCAAGCTGAACTCGCGGACCTGCTCTACGTCACCCAGGAGCGGGTGAGTGCACTGGAGCGCGGCGGTGTGGCGCGTGCCCAGATCGGCAGCCTCCGTCGCTACGTTGAGGCACTCGGTGGACGGTTGCACATCGAGGTCGACCTCAACGGCGAGCGACATGAGATCACCTAGGCGCTTGGCTGCGGCTGCCGGTGCGTTGCTCGCAGCAACCGTGATAGCGGTCGCCACCGCGCCGGCTAGCGGCGCCGGCATCACCACCCCAGTCGACGGTCCGGCGGTTGGCAACCCCGTCGCGATCCACGTTTCCACCGCTGCCAGCCCAGACGGTCCGGGAGATGGTGGTGCCGGCGGGGCGGGTGGCAACGGAGGTGCCGGTGGACGCGGAGGCCGAGGTGGTGCTGGCGGGGCGGGTGGCCACGGCGGTCAACCCGGTCAACCCGGCGAACCCGGTCAACCAGGCGAACCTGGCCGATGACAGCGGCCAAGGAACCGCGCAAGTGTCACCGCAGCCCTATCTAAACGTTGAAATTCCGCGCGTCGGTCGAGACATGGGCTCACCACGCGGGACTGCCGGCGACGCGTATGAGGCTGCCAGCGAGGTGTACCAGTCTGTGATGGTCGCGCTGGCAAAGCTGATCGGCTTCCTGGTGATGATGGCGGCCGGATCGACTTTGATGGTGATCATTGGATACGTCCTGGGCGGCCACGTCGGCGCTTTCATCACGGTTGCGATCGTCGCAACGATCTTGATCGTCGTGTTTCGCCCCGATAAGGCTCTCGAAACATAAGCCGGGAGTGATGAACGCAGCTCGCAACGTTTGGCATTACAGTTCATTGCAGTCCTAGAATCCCTGGGTGCTACCGGCGATCAATCGGTGAATTGTCATCCCGCGCAACACTTTTCCGATTGACGGGTGGATGTTATCAACGTTCGATGTGATCGTTTGATCTCCTCGATAATCCCTCGACGCGACATGCGCGGAGCACATAATGAGCGGGCCCGGGATGGCCTCGATTTCATCGACGTTCCTCAACACATTGACCGGCAGGAGGTATCGCCAACGTGAACGATCCGAAGGCCGATGTCGTCTCTCGCCAGTACGAGAGGTACCGGTATCCCGAACCTATTCAGGATCTCGACGGGTGGCTTCGCAACAAGTGGCAGTGGTTCGACCCGAGTCACTCTCATCGGGTCTTCTGGCCTGATCGGGGATACAAGCCCGGTCTTGACATTTTGATTGCCGGGTGTGGCACCAACCAGGCCGCGGCTTTCGCGCGCACCAATCCCAACGCCAACGTGGTCGCGGTGGATGTCAGTCAGCCGTCTCTGGATCATCAGCAATATCTCAAAGACAAGCACGGGCTGTGGAATTTGGAGTTGCGTCTGCTGCCGATCGAGGAGCTGCCAACCCTGGGTCTCGACTTTGACCTCGTAGTCTCGACCGGGGTATTGCATCACATGGCTGACCCATTGGCGGGCATGAAAGCGCTGGCCGCCTGCCTGCGGCCCGATGGCGTGATCGGTGTCATGCTGTACGCGAAGTACGGCCGTATCGGGGTTGAGTTGCTGGAGGGCATCTTTCGCGACCTCGACCTCCATCAAGACGATGTGTCCTTGCAGGTGGTGAAAGAGGCGATCTCGTTGCTGTCGGCCGATCACCCGGTCCGGCGCTATTTGAAAATATCAGGGGATGCGCGGTATGACGCCTACCTGGTGGATACGTTTTTGCACGGTCGCGCGCGTAGTTTCTCCGTCGACGATTGTCTCGACCTTGTCGCCTCGGCCGGTTTGGAGTTTCAGGGCTGGTTTCTGAAGGCCCCGTACTATCACCACGATGTGCTCACGCCGGCACTCACTTTCGACCCAGCCATCAGCGAACTGCCCGAAACCAAGCTCTGGTCCGTGATGGAGCGGATGCATACCTCGAACGCATGCCACTTCTTCATGGCGTGCCATCCCGATCGGCC
>JBAWAV010000064.1:0-2255 GCA_049589475.1 Mycobacterium sp. | reverse complement strand
CATTGGGCTCGAGTGCTTGGCAGACGTTCTGGCGGGTGACGCTGCCGTCGATCGGCTGGGGCCTGACCTACGGCGTTGTGTTGACGACGGCACGTACCCTCGGCGAATTCGGCGGGGTCATCATGGTGTCGTCGAACCTGCCCGGGGAATCGCAGACGCTCACGCTGCTGGTCAACGACCGGTACAACCGCGGGGCCGAGTACGGCGCCTATGCGCTGTCGACGATGCTGATGGGCGTCGCGGTCGCGTTTCTGGTGATAAAAACCGTCGTGCAGGTTCGGCGGAAGCGGGCCAGGCACGCCTGACCGGGGACTCAGTGAGTCATGTCTCACGTTTGAAACCGTCGTGACCACGCCGGTGACGCCAGCGTAACAAGTTCGCCATCGAACCTTCCTAATGTAGGGCGGTCCACATGTAGGGGAAACAAACGCGGACCCCCTCAGCGATAGGAACCCAATTGAGCGGAAATTCAACCCGTCTGCAGGCGATTTACAACGTCGAGGCGTACGTCCCCCCAACCGTCAGTTTCGTGCCTGATGAAGAGCCCGGCGAAATCTTCGGCTCTAACGTATTCACCAGGGCCGAAATGCAGGCCCGGCTGCCCAAGGCGGTGTTCAAGTCCGTCCTCGCGACCATCGAAAAGGGCATCAAGCTCGATCTCGATGTCGCGGACGCGGTCGCGTTGGCCATGAAGGACTGGGCCGTCGAAAAGGGCGCGACCCACTACGCGCACGTTTTCTACCCGATGACCGGCCTGACCGCCGAGAAGCACGACAGCTTCCTGGACCCGGTCGGTGACGGGACCACGTTCGCATCGTTCGCCGGCAAGACACTGATCCAGGGCGAACCCGATGCCTCCAGCTTCCCGTCGGGCGGCCTGCGCAGCACCTTCGAGGCACGCGGCTACACCGGCTGGGACGCCACCAGCCCGGCCTACATCCTGGAGAACCCGAACGGCAACACCCTGTGCATCCCGACGGTCTTCGTCTCGATGACCGGTGAGGCCCTGGACTACAAGACGCCGCTACTGCGCAGCCAGCAGGCCATGGGCGTGCATGCAGAACGCGTCCTGAAGCTGTTCGGTCACAAGGATCTCAATCACGTCGTGTCGTTCTGCGGCCCGGAGCAGGAGTACTTCCTGATCGATCGGCACTTCTTCTTGGCGCGACCGGACCTGATCAACACCGGTCGCACATTGTTCGGCGCGAAGCCGCCCAAGGGCCAGGAGTTCGACGACCACTACTTCGGTGCTATCCCAGACCGCGTCCTCGGCTTCATGATGGACACCGAACGCGAGCTGTTCAAACTCGGTATTCCCGCCAAGACACGGCACAACGAGGTCGCCCCCGGCCAGTTCGAGCTGGCGCCGATGTTCGAGCGGGCCAACATCGCCTCTGACCACCAGCAGCTGACGATGACGATCTTCAAGTCAATCGCGAAGAAGCACGGCATGGAGTGCCTGTTCCACGAGAAGCCCTTCGCCGGCGTCAACGGCTCCGGCAAGCACGTCAACTTCTCCTTGGGTAACAACGAGCTGGGCTCCCTGCTCGTTCCGGGCGATACCCCGCACGAGAATGCTCAGTTCCTGGTGTTCTGTGCCGCGGTGATCCGCGCTGTGCACAAGTTCTCCGGGCTGCTTCGGGTGTCGGTGGCCTCGGCCACCAACGACCACCGCCTGGGCGCCAACGAGGCGCCGCCGGCGATCATCTCGATCTTCCTCGGCGAACAGCTCGCCGACGTGTTCGAGCAGATCGCCAAGGGCGCGGCCACGTCGTCAAAGGGTAAAGGCACCATGATCATCGGTGTCGACACGCTGCCGGAACTGCCGACCGACCCGGGTGACCGCAACCGCACCAGCCCGTTCGCGTTCACCGGCAACCGGTTTGAATTCCGGGCGCCCGGCTCACTGCAGACGATTGCCGTGCCGTTGGTCATCATCAACACGATCATGGCGGACTCGTTGGACTACCTGGCCACCAAGCTGGAGAAGGCGGTCGGCGACGGTGAGGACTTCGACAAGGCAGTGCAGACACTGCTCACCGAGGTCATCACCGAGCACGGTGACGTCGTCTACAACGGTGACGGCTACTCGGAGAAGTGGCAGATCGAGGCGAAAGAGCGCGGCTTGCCCAACCTCAAGACCACGCTGGACGCCGTGGGACAGCTGATCACACCGGAAGCGGTCGAGCTGTTTGAGAAGTACTCGGTGTTCAACGAGCGCGAGCTGCACAGCCGCTACGAGGTGCAGTTGGAGC
>JBAWAV010000063.1:0-14155 GCA_049589475.1 Mycobacterium sp. | reverse complement strand
CATCGGTACGGTCGTCGTGTTCGGCTTGATTATGGTGGCTCGCTCGATGAACCGGCGGCCGCAGCACTAGGCAGCGGCTGGGGGCCGAGACGGCCACCCCGGAGGGAAGATTGTGAGCCGCATCGGCGAGTCAGTACGAGCGCGACGACGGTTGCTGATTGCTATCGCAGCAGCAAGCCTGGGCATTGTCTGCGGCTATGACCTGTCCAACATCGCGGGCGCGCTGCTGTTCATCACCGACGATTTCCAGCTGACGATCCACCAGCAGGAGCTGCTCACTACGACGGTGGTGATCGGGCAGATCTGCGGCGCGCTGTCCGGCGGCGTGCTTGCCAACGCGATCGGGCGCAAGAAGTCGATGATGCTGGTGGCGGGCGGCTACGCGGTGTTCGCGTTGCTGGCCGCCGCATCGGAATCGATGCCGCTGCTCCTCACGGCACGACTGCTGCTGGGCATGACCATCGGGCTGTCCGCGGTGGTGGTTCCAGTGTTCATCGCCGAATCGGCCCCGGCACGAGTGCGCGGCGCGATGCTGGTGACCTACCAGGTGGCGACCGTGCTCGGCATCATCGCCGGCTACCTCGCCGCGTACCTGCTGGCGGATTCGCACAACTGGCGGTGGATGCTCGGATTGGCCGCGGTGCCGGCGCTGGTGGTCCTGCCACTGCTGGCCCGAATGCCCGACACTGCCCGCTGGTATCTGTTCAAGAACCGGGTTGACGACGCCCGCCGGGCGTTGCTGAGAGTCGAGCCGAACCGCGACGTCGAGCAGGAACTCACCGAGATCACCGAGGCGATGCGCGAAGAAGTCGGTGGGAAGTTCAGCGAAATGCTTCGCCCGCCGTATCTGCGCGCGACGCTGTTCGTCGTCGGGCTCGGCTTCTTCGCCCAGCTGACCGGTATCAACGGGATCATCTACTACAGCCCGCGGCTCTTCGAGTCGATGGGATTCCAGGGCAAGTTCGCGCTGCTGGTGCTGCCCGCGCTGGTGCAGCTGGCGTCGCTGGCCGCGGTGCTGGTCTCGCTGTTTCTCGTCGACAGGATCGGACGCCGTCCCATTCTGCTGTCCGGAATCGCCGCGATGATCGTCGGTGACGCCGTCCTGGTCGGTGTCTTCGCCGCCAAGTCCAGCGCCGTCTCGGGGTTCGGCTACGTCGGCCTGTTGCTGTTCACGATGGGGTTCACGTTCGGATTCGGGGCGCTGGTCTGGGTGTACGCCGGTGAAGCGTTCCCCGCGCACCTGAGGTCATTGGGCTCCAGCGCGATGCTGACCGCCAACCTGTCGGCCAACGCGCTGGTCGCCGCGGTGTTTCTGACGATGCTGCACACGTTCGGCGGCGCCGGCACATTCGCCGTGTTCGGCCTGTTGGCGATCGCGGGATTCGTCCTGACTTATCGCTTCGCCCCGGAGACCAAGGGGCGTCAGCTCGAAGAGATCCGGCGCTTCTGGGAGAACGACGGCCGCTGGCCCGACGAAATCCACAGTGCTGCAACGGATGTGCAGGCATGCCGCTGATCGCGGTCGGCACTGTTGTACTCGAGCAGGGCATCTGCCGGCCGGGCTGGGTGCACACCGCGGGCTCGCAGATCGTCGGCTGCGGTCCCGGCGCCCCGCCGCAACGCCCCGACGTCGAGCTGCCCGACGCGGTGATCGTTCCCGGCTTCGTCGATATCCACGTGCACGGCGGCGGCGGCGCTTCGTATCTCGACGGCGACATCGCAGAGATCATGCGGGCGGCGGAGTTTCACCGCGGGCACGGTACGACGACGACGCTGGCCAGCCTGGTCACCGCGGGCGCTGCCGACCTTCTTCGCGGGGTGCGTGCGCTCGCCGAGGCGACCCGCGACGGCGTGATCGCCGGTATCCATCTCGAAGGCCCGTGGCTGAGCGCGGTGCACTGCGGAGCACACGACCGCACCCAGCTGCGCGACCCCACGCCGGCGGAGATCGACGCGCTACTGCAGGCCGGCGACGGCTCGATCAAGATGGTCACCCTGGCACCCGAACGCAGCGGCAGCGACGCGGCGACCTCAAGTCTCGCCGACGCCGGAGTGGTTGTCGCCCTTGGCCATACCGATGCTAGTTACGAGCAGACCCGTCGAGCCATCGACCTCGGCGCGACAGTCGGCACCCACCTGTTCAACGCGATGCGGCCGCTGCATCACCGCGAGCCAGGTCCCGCGTTGGCACTGCTGGAGGACGCCCGCGTCACCGTCGAATTGATCGCCGACGGCGTGCACGTCCACCCCGCGGTCGTACACGCAACGACCAGGGCCGCAGGCGCCGACCGGGTGGCCCTGGTCACCGATGCCACCGCGGCGGCGGGCCTCGGCGACGGCGAATTCCGGCTCGGCACAACGCCGGTCGACGTCGTCGACGGCATCGCGCAGGTACGTGGGACGTCGACCATCGCGGGCAGCACCGCGACGATGGACCGGCTGTTCCGCACCGCGGCCGGCTTCGGGTCAGACCCGGACGCAGCGCTCATCGCCGCGGTGCGGATGACGTCGACGACGCCGGCCCGGGCGTTGGGCCTGTCGGACAGCTGCCTGCGCGTCGGCGCTGACGCCAATCTTGTTGTGCTGGATGGTGATTTAGAGATCAGCGCGGTGATGGCGCAGGGCAGTTGGCTGTCGGACCGCTAGCCCCCGCTGTCATGCCGACTTCGGCTGCTCGGCGGCTCCTCGGACTGCCCGAACAGGAAAGGATAAGCGATGCCGGCTATCGCGCCGCCGATCAGCGGCGCAAGCCAGAACACCCACAGTTGAGCGGGAGCACCGTTGCCGTTGAAGAAGGCGACAGCCGTGGAACGGGCCGGGTTGACCGACGTGTTGGAGATCGGAATGGCGACCAGGTGGATGCCGGTCAGTGTCAGACCGATGGCCAAGCCGGCGAAGCCCTTCGGCGCCCGCTCGTCGGTCGAGCCGAGGATGACGAACAGAAACATTGCGGTCAAAACGATCTCGGCAAGGATCACTGCGCCCAGTGAGTAACCGGTGGGTGAGTGTTTGCCGTAGCCGTTGGCTGCGAAGTGCCCGGTAGCGATGAAACCGTGCTTGCCGTACGCGATGAAGTAAACCACCAACGCGCCGAGCAGGCCGCCGATGACCTGAACAATCCAATACGACGGCACAACTTTCCATTCCACGCGGCGGGCCAATGCCGCACCTAGCGTGACAGCCGGATTGAAATGCCCGCCGGAGATAGTTCCGAACGCGTACACGCCGACCAGCACGGTCAGACCGAAAGCGAGCGCAACGCCGAGGTAGCCAATCCCCACCGGGTAATGGCCGGAGTGAGCTTTCGCCGAGAATACCGCGCTGCCAACACCGCCGAGCACCAGCCAAAAGGTGCCGATAGTCTCCGCAGCCAACTTGTGGAAAAGGTTTGGAGCTGACATCGCCTACCCGCCTTTGCGTACCGCAATCATCCGTGCCCCTGAGGATGACACGGCTGCGCACCGAAACGCACCGTTGTGGCCGAATCGTTTCGGTAAAGAGACAACCGCGATGTTGAGGTCTAGGAGACCGGAGTCCGTAGGAATTCTGAGGAGCTATTGGCCCCTTTTACGCCGCACCAATCGCGACACACCAAGCGCGCCAGCCGCTCCCACTGCCACCGCGGCGACAGCCGCTTTGGTGACGAGCTGCTCGTCCAGATGCGCCCTGGGCGTGATCACCACGCCCTCGGGTGGTTTGACCGGCACCTCAGTCAGGTTCTCCGACGATGTCGCCGCCCACGCGGTGGCGAAGAGCAGCAGGCGCGCGGTCACATAGGCGAACACCATCAAACCCAGCACCGGTCCGAACGTGGCACTGGCCGGGCTTCGTAGCACCGACTTCAGATAGATCGAGGCGACCAACTTGAACACCTCGAAGCCGACGGCCGCGAGCAGTGCCGCGCGAATCGCGCTCTTGAAATCGACTGGCTCCCTGGGCAACCGGGCGATCATCCAGCCGAATACCAACCACGACAGCAGCAATGACACCAGAATCGACACCGCGCGCAGGATCGCGTCCAGCACCGGCGCGTGATGAATGCCCACCCACCCCAACACCCTGGCCATCGACGCTGCGTCGGCGAGGGCACTGAGTGCCAGAGTTGCGGAAATGGCCACGAACGACGAAACCATCGCGCCCAGGTCGGAGAACTTGGTGCGGATGTATCCGCGCGAACCGTCGGTCTGCCGCCACATTTCGGTCAGCGCAACCCGAAGGTTGCTCATCCAGTTCAAGCCGACCCACACCGCGACGGTCAACCCGATGATGCCGACCGAAGCCCGTGCGTCGATCGCCGAATTCATCAGGTCGAGCATCTGCTGCCCCAGCGCGCCGGGCACCGCGGACCTGACTTTGTTGTCGATCGCAGCCAGTACATCGGGCCGGCGGGACAACAGGAAACCCGCCACGCTGAAGCCGATCATCAACAGCGGGAACAACGCGAAGATGGTGTAGTACGTGAGACCGGCCGCGAAGAAGTTGCCCTGAGTTTCGTCGAACCAGTCGTTGGCGCGCATCGCATGGTCGAACCACCCGAACCGCGCCCGCAGCCGATCCAAGATCCCTGGCTTGCCCGGTTCGCTCACGATGACCCGCTAAGGACGTCTCGGCAGGAACCCGAGCCGGTCATAGACCCGGTCGACCGTCTTGGCGGCGACATCTTCGGCCCGCACCGCCCCGGCGGCGAGCACATTCTCCAGTTCGGTTGCGTCTGCGAGTAATTCGTCGACCCGGGCCTTGATCGGTGTCACGAATTCCACGACCGCCTCGGCGGTGTCCTTCTTCAGGTCGCCGTAGCCGCGGCCGGCGTAACTCTGCACCAGCGCGTCGATGCCGGTGCCGGTGACCGCCGACTGAATGCTCAGCAGATTCGACACCCCGGGCTTGGCGTTCACGTCGTAGCGGATGTCGCGGTCGCTGTCGGTGACCGCAGACCGAATCTTCTTGGCAGACCGGGCCGGGTCGTCGAGCAGATTGATCAGCCCGGCGTCGGTGGCCGCGGACTTGCTCATCTTCGCCGACGGGTCCTGCAGGTCGTAGATCTTGGCGGTGGCCTTGGGGATCAGCAGATCGGGGACGACGAAGGTGTCCGGGAACCGGCCGTTGAACCGCTGGGCGATATCGCGGGCCAACTCGAGGTGCTGGCGCTGGTCTTCGCCGACCGGCACCAATTCGGCGTCGTAGGCCAGCACGTCGGCGGCCTGCAGCACGGGGTAGGTGAACAGGCCGACCGTGGTGGCGTCGCTGCCCTGCCGCGTCGACTTGTCCTTGAACTGCGTCATCCGCGAGGCCTGACCGAACCCGGTGAAGCAGCCCAGCACCCAGGCCAACTGGGTGTGTGCGGCGACATGGCTCTGCACGAAGACGGTGCTGCGCGCGGGGTCGACACCCAGCGCCAGATACTGCGCGGCGGTCACCAGGGTGCGACGTCGCAGCACGTCCGGGTCCTGCGGGACGGTGATGGCGTGCAGATCGACGACGCAGAAGAACGCATCGTGATCGTCTTGCAACTGGGCCCACTGGGTGACGGCGCCCAGCGCATTTCCGAGGTGAAGCGAGTCGGAGGTGGGCTGCACGCCGGAGAACACCCGGCGCAATCCAGTGGCGGCATTCATGATGCGTCAATCTTTTCACGCGGGGACCACCGCTTCTTGCGGTACCAGCGGTATCGCCTTTAATGTCGGCTGCATGAAGACTCGCGCGCCAATCCATCTCGGGTCCGGCGAACCGGTCCTTCTGCTGCACCCGTTCCTGATGTCTCAGCTGGTGTGGCAGACGGTGGCCCCGCAGCTGGCCGACACCGGCCGCTATGAGGTGTTCGCCCCGACAATGGCCGGCCACAACGGCGGGCCCCGTTCAGGCACGTGGTTTCTCAGCTCCGCGGTGCTGGCCAACCACGTCGAACGGCAACTCGACGAGCTCGGCTGGAGCACCGCCCACATTGTCGGCAATTCGCTGGGCGGCTGGGTGGCCTTCGAACTGGAACGGCGCGGCCGGGCCCGCACCGTCACCGCGATCGCGCCGGCCGGCGGCTGGCGGGCATGGAGTCCGACGAAATTCGAGGTCATCGCCAAGTTCGTCGGCGGTATGCCGGTTTGGGTGCTGGCCCACCTGCTCGGACCGCGGCTGCTGCGCCTGCCGTTGGGCCGCCGGATAGGCACCCTGCCCATCACCGGTTCGCCAGACGGGATCAGCGAAGAAGACCTCGTCGCCGTGGTCGACGACCTCAAGCATTGCCCGGCCTACTTCCAGCTGTTGGTCAAATCACTGCTGACGCCCGGACTCATGGAGCTGGCGCACACCGACGTGCCCACGCATCTGGTGCTCTGCGAGAAAGACCGGGTCGTTCCCCCCAGCAGGTTCGGCGGCCATTTCACCGACCATTTGCCCGCCGATCACGAGATGACCCTTCTCGACGGCGTCGGGCACATCCCGATGTTCGAGGCGCCAGGACGCGTCACCGAAGTCATCAGCGAGTTCCTCGACCGCTACAGCCGGCCGGTTCAGGCGTTCGACCAACCGACTGCCTAGCCGAGCGCCTTCGCGAGGTTGTCCGCGATCGCGGCAAGGAACTCCTCGCTGGTTTGCCAGTGCTGATCCGGCCCGATGAGGACGGCTAGATCCTTCGTCATCTGTCCACCCTCGACGGTGGCGACGGCGACGTCTTCGACCCGCTGCGCGAAATCGCACACCTCGGGTGTGTCGTCGAGCTTGCCGCGGTGTTGCAAGCCTCGCGTCCAGGCGAAGATCGACGCGATCGGGTTGGTGGAGGTCGGCTTGCCCTGCTGGTACTGCCGGAAATGCCGGGTGACCGTGCCGTGCGCGGCTTCAGCCTCCATGGTCTTGCCGTCTGCGGTCAGCAGCACCGAGGTCATCAGCCCCAGTGAGCCGTAGCCCTGCGCGATCGCGTCGGACTGCACGTCGCCGTCGTAGTTCTTGCACGCCCACACATAACCGCCTTCCCACTTCAGGCAGGAGGCGACCATGTCGTCGATCAACCGGTGCTCGTAGGTCAGGCCGGCCGCCTCGAACTCTTCGGAGAACTCTTCGTCGTAGATCCGCTGGAACTCGTCTTTGAACATGCCGTCGTAGGCCTTGAGGACGGTGTTCTTGGTCGACAGATACACCGGGAAGTTGTCCCGCAGGGCGTAGGCGAACGTCGCGCGGGCGAAATCCCGGATCGAGTCTTTGAAGTTGTACATCCCCATCACCACGCCGCCGTCGTCGGGGACGTGCACGACCTCGTGCACGATCGGTTCGCTGTCGTCGTCGGGGGTGAAGGTCAGCGTGACCGTGCCGGGGCGATCGACCCTGAAGTTGGTCGCCCGGTATTGATCGCCGAAAGCGTGGCGGCCGATCACAATCGGTTTCTTCCACCCGGGAACCAGCCGCGGCACATTCGAGATGATAATCGGCTCACGAAAGATCGTGCCGCCCAGGATATTTCGGATCGTGCCGTTGGGCGACGACCACATCGTCTTCAGGTTGAACTCTTTGACCCGCGCCTCGTCGGGGGTGATCGTGGCGCACTTGACGCCGACGCCGTGTTTCTTGATGGCGTATGCCGAGTCTATGGTCACCTGGTCGTCGGTGGCATCGCGATGCTCGATGCCCAGGTCGTAATAGTCCAGGTCGATGTCGAGGTGCGGCAAGATCAGCGTGTCCTTGATCAGCCTCCAGATGACCCGTGTCATCTCGTCGCCGTCGAGCTCGACGACTGTGCCTTTGACCTTGATCTTGCCCGCGCCGCCCATGCGGCCAGATTACAAGGGACGGTTCACACAGTAGCCCGGACGATGCCTGGGTGGCTCGCCGGTGCGGTCCACCGGGACAGTGCCGCAAGCCATTCGGCCTTGTCGGCATGGACGACGCGCAGTCAGCTGGTTGAGTCGGCCAGCGCGTCGTTGAGCGTTTTGCTCGGTCGCATCACCGCGGTCGTCTTCTCCCGGTCCGGCTGGTAGTAGCCGCCGATGTCGACCGGCTCGCCCTGCACCTCGGCGAGTTCGGCCAGGATTTTGTCTTCGTGCTTGCCCAGTGCATCGGCCAACGCGGCGAAGTGCTTCTGCAGCTCTTCGTCGTCGTGTTGCGCGGCGAGTTCTTGCGCCCAGTACAGCGCCAGGTAGAACTGGCTGCCGCGGTTGTCGAGCTCGCCGGTCTTGCGCGACGGACTCTTGTTGTTCTCCAGCAGCTTGCCGATAGCCGAGTCCAGGGTGACGGCCAGAATCTTGGCGCGCTCGTTGCCGGTCTTGATGCCGATGTCTTCGAAACAGGCGCCCAGCGCCAGGTATTCACCCAGCGAATCCCACCGCAAATGGTTCTCCTCGACCAGCTGGTGGACGTGTTTGGGCGCCGATCCGCCCGCGCCGGTCTCGTACATTCCGCCGCCGTCCATCAACGGCACGATCGACAGCATCTTGGCGCTGGTGCCCAGCTCCAGGATCGGGAACAAGTCAGTCAGGTAGTCGCGCAAGATGTTTCCGGTCGCGGCGATGGTGTCCTGCCCGCGCATCGCGCGCTCGATGGTGTGCCGCATGGCCCGTTCCGGCGACATGGTCTGAATGTCGAGGCCCTCGGTGTCGTACTCGGCCAGGTAGGTGTTGACCTTTTTGCGCAGCTCGTTCTCGTGCGGACGCTCCTGGTCCAGCCAGAACACCACCGGCATGCCCGAGTTGCGCGCCCGGGTGACAGCCAACTTGACCCAGTCGCGGATCGGCAAGTCCTTGACGATGGGCATCCGCCAGATGTCGCCGGCTTCGACGTTCTGGGTCAGCAGAACCTCACCGGTCTCGAGGTCGACGATATTGGCGACGCCGTCCTCGGGAATCTCGAATGTCTTGTCGTGCGACCCGTATTCCTCGGCCTGCTGCGCCATCAGGCCGACGTTGGGCACGGTGCCCATCGTCGTCGGGTCGAACTGACCGTGCGTCTTACAGAAGTTGATGATCTCTTGGTAGATGCGGGAGAAGGTGGACTCCGGGTTGACCGCCTTGGTGTCCTTCTGCCGTCCGTCGGCGCCGTACATCTTGCCGCCGGCGCGGATCATCGCCGGCATCGACGCGTCCACGATCACATCGCTGGGTGAGTGAAAGTTGCTGATGCCCTTGGCCGAATCCACCATCGCCAACTCGGGCCGGTGTTCGTGGCAGGCGTGCAGGTCACGGACGATCTCGTCGCGCAGCGACGCCGGCAGCGACTCGATTTTGTCGTACAGATCAGCCAGGCCGTTGTTGACGTTGACGCCTAGTTCGTCGAACAGCTCATGGTGCTTGTCAAAAGCCTCTTTGTAGAAGATCTTCACCGCGTGACCGAACACGATCGGGTGCGAGACGCGCATCATGGTCGCCTTGACGTGCAGCGAGAACATCACGCCGGTCTCGTAGGCGTCTTCCATCTGCTCTTCGTAGAACTCGCAAAGCGCTTTCTTGCTCATGAACATGCTGTCGATGACATCGCCGTCCAGCAGCGAGACCTTGGGCTTGAGCACGATCGTCTCGCCGCTCTTGGTCTCGAGCTCCATCTTCACGTCTCGCCCATGATCCAGGGTCAACGACTTCTCGCCGTGGTAGAAGTCGCCGTGCCGCATGGTCGCCACGTGCGTGCGTGACGCCTGCGACCACTCGCCCATGCTGTGCGGGTGTTTGCGGGCGTACTCCTTGACCGCGTTTGGCGCGCGGCGGTCCGAATTCCCTTGCCGGAGAACTGGGTTCACCGCGCTGCCGAGACACTTCGTGTAACGGTCGCGAATCTCCTTCTCCTCGTCGGTCTTCGGCGAGTGCGGGAAGTCGGGGATCTTGTATCCCTTGCCCTGCAGCTCCTTGATCGCCGCGAGCAACTGCGGCACCGACGCACTGATGTTGGGCAGCTTGACGATGTTGGTGTCGGGCTCGTGGGTCAGCCGGCCCAGCTCGGCCAGGTTGTCCGGGACCCGCTGCTCCTCGGTCAGCTCCTCGGGGAACTCGGACAGGATCCGAGTGGCAACCGAGATATCACTGGTCTTGATCTCGATACCCGCCGGTTCGGCGAAAGCTCGCACAATCGGCAGGAACGCGTACGTCGCCAGCAGCGGCGCCTCGTCGGTCAGCGTGTAGATGATGGTCGGCTTATCGGCGCACACGGTCTATCTCCCGGCGTCAGAGTTTTTCAGAGCTAAGCGTTCTTGCTGCCACGTTAGCAAGGGCATTTGGCCTGGTGTCGCCTCGCACGTGCAGCGCGATGGTTGACCCCCCGCCAGAAAAATGGGCGGATGCACCCAGTGGCACGAGGTCGGCACCGTGCGATACGCTGCTGCCAGGTCATGAGCGCCAGCGTCAAGCCCCGGCTTGCTGGCCGGCAACCCTCCAACCGCGGTGGGGTGCCCCGGGAGACGACCAGGTTGAGTAGCCAGCAGCGGCTACGTCGGCAAGCGCGGGTCCGCATGGACGGGCCCCCCGAGTAGACAGGGAAACCTGATGCGTACTTATGTGGGCCGGTCCTTTGTGCGTCGCAGCTGCTGAGCCCTCGATCACCAGTCGACCACAGCCTCGAATCTCCCCGAGACGTGGTCGCGCCGGCATCCTAACGACCCCTCTTCCCCGAAGGCACCCATCGTGAGCTCCGAATCCGACATCGATCCGACCGCACACTGGTCGTTCGAGACCAAGCAGATCCACGCCGGCCAACACCCGGACCCGGCCACCAACGCCCGTGCGCTACCGATCTACCAGACCACGTCGTACACGTTCGACGACACCACGCACGCCGCGGCGCTGTTCGGTCTGGAGATCCCCGGCAACATCTACACCCGCATCGGGAACCCGACCACCGACGTCGTCGAACAGCGCATCGCCGCGCTGGAAGGCGGGGTGGCCGCGGTGTTCCTGTCCTCGGGCCAGGCGGCCGAAACGTTCGCTATCTTGAACCTGGCCGCCGCCGGTGATCACATCGTGTCCAGCCCGCGCCTCTACGGCGGAACCTACAACCTGTTCCACTACTCGCTGCCCAAGCTGGGTATCGAGGTGAGTTTCGTCGAGGATCCCGACGACCTGGATTCCTGGCGGGCCGCGGTGCGCCCCAACACCAAGGCGTTCTTCGCCGAGACGATCTCCAACCCGCAGATCGACATTCTGGACACCCCTGGTGTCGCCGCGGTCGCGCATGACCACGGTGTGCCGTTGATCGTCGACAACACCATCGCCACGCCGTACCTGATCCAGCCGATCTCTCAAGGCGCCGACATCGTGGTGCACTCGGCCACCAAATACCTCGGCGGGCACGGCGCCGCGATCGCCGGGGTGATCGTCGACGGGGGCACCTTCGACTGGACGCAGGACCGGTTCCCCGGCTTCACCACCCCGGACCCCAGTTACCACGGTGTGGTGTACGCCGAGCTGGGGCCGCCTGCCTTCGCGGTCAAGGCCCGGGTGCAGCTGCTGCGCGACTACGGGTCGGCGGCATCGCCGTTCAACGCCTTCCTGGTCGCCCAGGGCATCGAAACGCTGAGCCTGCGCATCGAGCGTCACGTCGCCAACGCGCAGCGCGTCGCCGAATACCTCGCCGGCCACGACGACGTGCTCTCGGTCAACTACGCCGGGCTACCGAGCTCACCGTGGCACGAGCTGGGAAAGAAGCTGGCGCCCAAGGGAACCGGGGCGGTGCTGTCGTTCGAATTGGCCGGCGGCGCGCAGGCCGGCAAGGCGTTCGTCAACGCGCTCAAGCTGCACAGCCACGTCGCCAACATCGGTGACGTCCGGTCGCTGGTGATTCACCCGGCGTCGACGACGCATGCCCAGCTCAGCGCCGAAGAGCAGCTGGCCACCGGTGTGACGCCCGGCCTGGTGCGACTGGCCGTGGGGATCGAGGGCATCGACGACATCCTGGCCGACCTCGAACTCGGCTTCGCTGCCGCTCGCGCACTCAGTGGCGCGGGCTCGCGCGCCGTGGCGGCGTTCTGAGGAGCCCCGACATGACAATCTCAGATGTGCCGACGCAGACGCTGCCCGCCGAGGGTGAAGTCGGCATCGTCGATGTCGGCTCGCTGACGCTGGAAAGCGGCGTGGTGCTCGACGATGTCAGCATCGCCGTGCAGCGGTGGGGCGAGCTGTCGCCCACCCGCGACAACGTCGTCGTCGTGCTGCACGCGCTGACCGGAGACTCGCACGTCACCGGGCCGGCCGGGCGCGGACATCCGACGCCGGGCTGGTGGGACGGCATCGCCGGACCCGGTGCGCCGATCGACACCGACCGCTGGTGCGCGGTGGCCACCAACGTGCTCGGCGGCTGCCGCGGCTCGACCGGGCCGAGTTCCCGCTCTGTCGACGGAAGGCCCTGGGGCTCACGCTTCCCGCTCATCTCGGTGCGGGACCAGGTCGCCGCCGACGTGGCGGCACTGGAAGCGCTGGGCATCACCGACGTCGCCGCTGTGCTCGGCGGGTCGATGGGTGGAGCCCGGGCGCTGGAATGGATGCTGGGTTATCCCGATCGGGTCGGCTCGGGCCTGTTGCTGGCTGTGGGTGCACGTGCCACCGCCGACCAGATCGGCACCCAGTGCACCCAGATCGCGGCCATCAAAGCCGACCCGAACTGGCAGGGCGGCGACTATTACGGCACCGGACGCAGCCCCGACGACGGCCTGGATGTCGCGCGACGGTTCGCGCATCTGACCTACCGCGGCGAGGTGGAGCTGGACAGCCGCTTCGCCAACGACCCACAGCGCGACGAAGATCCGTCAGCCGGCGGTCGTTACGCCGTGCAGAGCTACCTGGAACATCAAGGCGGCAAACTGGTGTCGCGGTTCGACGCGGGCAGCTATGTGGTGTTGACCGAGTCGCTGTCCAGCCATGACGTCGGCCGCGGCCGTGGCGGTGTCGCCGCCGCGCTGCGTGGCTGCCCGGTTCCGGCGGTGGTCGGCGGCATCACCTCCGACCGGCTCTACCCGCTACGGCTGCAGGAAGAGCTGGCCGAGCTGCTGCCCGGATGCGACGGCCTGCAAGTCGTCGAGTCGATCTGCGGGCATGACGGCTTCCTGGTGGAAGCCGACGCCGTCGGTGACCTGGTGCGCCAAACGCTCGACTTGGCCGAAGGCGCGTGTTCGCGGTGACCCGATCTTCTGAGGCCCGCTCATTGTCGTTCGGCTCTGAAGCGGCCGCGTACGAACGCGGCCGCCCGTCGTATCCGCCGGACGCGATCGACTGGCTGCTGCCCGCCGGAGCCCGCGACGTGCTCGATCTCGGTGCCGGCACCGGCAAGCTGACCGCCCGGCTGGTGGAACGGGGTTTGGACGTCGTCGCTGTCGACCCGATCGCCGAGATGCTGGAGATGCTGCGCACGTCATTGCCGGACACCCCGGCGCTGCTCGGCACCGCAGAGGAAATTCCGTTGGCGGACAACAGTGTTGACGCGGTGCTGGTGGCTCAGGCGTGGCATTGGTTCAACCCGGCGCGAGCGATTCCCGAGTTGGCCCGGGTGCTGCGGCCCGGCGGGCGACTGGGTTTGGTGTGGAACACCCGCGACGAGCGGCTCGGTTGGGTGCGGGAACTCGGAAGCATCATCGGGCGCGACGGAGACCCGATGCGCGACCACGTGACACTGCCCGAACCCTTCACCGACATCGAGCGCCACCAGGTCGAGTGGACCAATTACCTTACGCCGCAAGCGTTGATCGATCTGGTCGCGTCGCGTAGCTATTGCATCATGTCGCCGACCGAAGTCCGCACCAAGACGCTGGACCAGGTCCGTCAATTGCTGGCAACACATCCGGCGCTGGCCAACGCCGGAGGTCTAGCGCTGCCGTACGTCACGGTGTGCGTGCGCGCGATGCTGGCCTGACGTCGACAGATCGCGGCTATGGTTCGTGGTGTGAAACTGACACCGCTCGTCGTCGGTTGCGTGCTGGCGATGAGCGCTGCACCGCCGGCCCGTGCTGACGAAAACGATAACGCGTATCTGTTCGGTATTAAAAACGTGGGCGTTCCGGACGGTAGCCCCGCGGCCTCACCCGCGTACGGCCGGCAATTGTGCGACCGGCTTCCCGTCGTCGGCTTCGATCCGCTGGTGGCAGCGGTGAGCCAGGAGAACAGTGCGAGCGGCTTGAACATGCACCTGTCCGCGCTGGTCATCGGCGCGGCTGTATCGAACTTCTGCCTTGACAAAGCCACAGTGCTGCCGACAACCCTGCCGT
>JBAWAV010000062.1:0-4260 GCA_049589475.1 Mycobacterium sp. | reverse complement strand
TGAGTGCGGCTCTCGACGGGGTGGCAAAGTTCTCCGACACCATCGGCAAGCGCGACGAGCAGATCACTCATCTGCTCGCGCAGGCCAACAAGATCGCCAGCATCCTCGGCGATCGCAGCCAGCAAATCGACCGGTTGTTCGTCAACTCCAACAACCTGCTGGCCGCGTTCAACGAACGCAGCCGGGCGATCAGCGCGCTGCTGAGCAACGTGGCCACGTTCTCGGCCCAGGTGGAGAACCTGATCAACGACAACCCCAACCTCAATCACGTCCTGGAGCAGCTGCGCACCGTCAGCGACCTCTTGGACGCCCGCAAGGACGACCTGGCTGGAATAGTCAAGACGCTCGGCAAAACCGCTGCGGGCCTGAACGAAACCGTGTCGTCGGGCCCGTATTTCAAGGTGCAGCTGACCAACCTGCTGCCCTACTGGATCCTGCAGCCCTGGGTGGACGCCGCCTTCAAGAAACGCGGGATCGACCCGGAGAACTTCTGGCGCAGTGCTGGGTTGCCGGCGTTCCGATTCCCCGATCCGAACGGCACACGATTCCCCAACGGTGCGCCGCCGCCTGCGCCGCCCGTGCTGGAAGGTACTCCCGATCATCCGTTCCCGGCGGTGGCGCCCGGGTCGCCGTGCTCGTACACGCCGACGCCGGAACTGTTCCCGCGGCCGGGTAACCCGATGCCGTGCGCGGGTATCGACCAAAACCTGGGGCCGTTCGGAGCGAACGGGCCGTATCCGGCCTTGCCTAATGTCGCCTCCTCGCCGCCGAACCCTGCCGGTCTGCCCCCGACCCCGGGAATTCCGATCGCCGGGCTCCCGGGGCAGGTGCAACCCGACGTGCCGGGCACACCGGTGCCGATCGCACCCGGACCGCCCGGGGCGCGCACCGAGCCGCTGGGACCGCTACCGGGTCCGGCCCCGGGCAATCCCGCGGCGGCACCACCCCCGCCGCCGTTCGCCCCCGGGCCGGCGGCGCCTCCCGGGCCGGGCAACAACTTGCCGGCGCCGTATATCGGCAACACGGGTGGAGCCGGCGGCAGCGGCGCGCAGGGAGGTAACCAGAATTGAGCACCATCTTTGATTTCCGCAATGTCCGGCTACCGAAGCTGTCGCGGGCCTCACTGATCATCGGCGCACTGGTGACCGCGGCGGCAATTGTGCTGGCATTCCTCGGATTTCAGCTGTACAAGAAGCTGACGAACAACACTGTGGTGGCCTATTTCCCGGTTGCCAACGCCCTGTATAACGGCGACAGGGTCGAGATCATGGGCGTCAAGGTCGGCGCGATCGACAAGATCGAGCCGGCCGGCGACAAGATGAAGGTCACCTTCCACTACGCGAACAAGTACAAGGTGCCCGCCGACGCGCAGGCGGTGATCCTCAACCCGACGCTGGTGGCGTCGCGGCTGCTTCAGCTGGAGCCCCCCTACAAGGGCGGACCCGTGCTGGCCGACAACGCGGTGATTCCGGAGGAGCGCACTCAGGTACCCACCGAGTGGGACGAGTTGCGCAACACCATCACCAACGTCATCTCCAAGCTCGGGCCGACCAAGGAGCAGCCGAAGGGTCCGTTCGGCGATGTCATCGAATCCTTTGCCGATGGTCTGGCAGGCAAGGGCAAGCAGATCAACACCACCTTCAACGACCTGTCGCGAGCGCTGACCGCGCTCAACCAGGGTCGAGGCGATTTCTTCGCGGTGGTGCGCAGCCTGGCGCTGTTCGTGAACGCGCTGCACGCCGACGACCAGAAGTTCGTGGCGCTGAACAAGAACCTGGCGCAGTTCACCGACAGCCTGACCGGCTCCGACCACGACCTGGCCAATGCGATCCAGCAGTTCGACGGTCTGCTGACGACGGTGCGGCCATTCCTGGACAAGAACCGCGAGGTGCTGACGCACGACATCAACAACCTCGCCGACACCACCAACACGCTGGTGCAACCCGACGCACTGAACGGTCTGGAAACCGGCCTGCACGTCCTGCCGTCGGCGCTGTCGAACGCCAACCTCATCTACCATCCCGCGCACAGCGCGATCGTCGGCCAGCCGGCCGGCACGGTCGGCACTATGGGCTTCGCGAACCCGATGGAATTCCTCTGCAGCGCGATCCAGGCCGGCAGCCGGCTGGGCTACCAGGAATCCGCAGAGCTTTGTGCGCAGTACCTGGCGCCGGTGCTGGACGCGATCAAGTTCAACTATCTGCCGTTCGGCCTCAACCCGTTCAGCCTCGCCGCAACGTTGCCGAAGGAAGTTGCCTACTCCGAGGACCGGCTGCGTCCGCCGAACGGCTACAAGGACACCACCGTGCCGGGCATCTGGGTGCCCGATACACCGACATCGCACCGCAACACCCAGCACGGCTGGATCACTGCGCCCGGCATGCAGGGTGTCAAGGTGGGGCCGGTCACGGCAGGCTTGCTGACGCCTGACTCGCTTGCCGAACTCATGGGCGGGCCCGACATCGCACCGGTGCAGTCCAACCTGCAGACCCCGCCGGGTTACCAGAATGCTTACGACGAGCGGCCTCTCGGACCGGCGCCCTATATCGGATTGCCTGGCAATCCGGCCCCGATACAACCGCCACCACCGGGACCCGAGGTGATTCCTGGCCCCGTCGCACCGGCGCCCGTGTCCGGGCCGCCGCCGGCGGTCGCACCCGGAGCTCCGCTGCCTGCCGAGGCGGCATCCGCACCAGCAGGAGGCGGACAGTGAGGCGCATGACGAGCGCGATCCGCCACCGGAGCTGGCAGGCTCTGGTGCTGCTGGTAGCCGCCACGGTGCTGAGTTCCTGCAGCTGGCACGGCATCTCGAACGTCTCGCTGCCCGGCGGTCCGGGCAGCGGGTCCGGCGCCTACACGGTCTATGTGCAGATGCCGGACACCCTGGCCATCGACGGCAACAGCAGGGTCATGGTGGCCGACGTGTTCGTCGGTTCGATCCGGAAGATCGAGCTGAAGAACTGGGTGGCCACCCTCACGTTGGGCTTGAACAAGAACGTCAAGCTGCCGAAGAACGCCACCGCCAAGATCGGGCAGACCAGCCTGCTGGGTTCGCAACACATCGAGTTGGCCGCGCCGCCCGATCCGTCGTCGCAAATGCTGAAGAACGGCGACACCATCCCGCTGAAGAACTCGTCGGCCTACCCCAGCACCGAGCAGACGTTGGCCAGCCTGGCGATGGTTGTGCGCGGCGGCGGACTGCCGAACCTGGAAGTCCTGCAGAACGAGGTCAGCAAGATCCTGACCGGCCGGGGCCCACAAATCCGCGCGTTCCTCGGCAAACTGGACACTTTCACCCGTCAGCTCAACGAGCAGCGCGACGACATCACCCACGCCATCGACTCGACCAACCGGCTGTTGGCCTACGTCGGCAACCGGTCCGATGTACTGGATCGCGCGCTGACCGAGTTCCCGCCGCTGATCAAGTATTTGGCGGGCCCGGAGTATCAGAAGCATCTGGTCGACGCGGTCGAATCGGTGGGTGCGCTCAGCCAGGCCACCGCCCAGTACCTGGGCGAGGCGCAGGGTCCGCTGCACCAGAACCTGCAGTCGCTGCAGTGCCCGTTGAAGGAGTTGGGCCGCGCCTCGCCGTATCTGCTCGGCGCACTGAAGTTGATCTTCACCGCACCGTTCGACCTCGACACCGCCCCCAAGCTGATCCGCGGCGACTTCATGAACTCCTCGCTCGAGGTCGACACGACGCTGTCCGCGGTCGACAACGCGTTCCTCACCGGGACTGGGTTCTCCGGAGCATTGCGGGCCTTGGAGCAGTCGTACGGTCGGGATCCCGCGACGATGATTCCTGACGTGCGGTACACGCCGAACCCGAACGACGCGCCGGGCGGACCACTTGTGGAGAGGGCGGACCGGCAATGCTGACTCGTTTCATCAAACGTCAGCTGGTCATATTCGCAGCCCTGACCGCGGCGGCCCTGCTGGTGCTGGGGATCTACTACTTGCAGATCCCGACATTGGTGGGCATCGGCCAGTACCAGCTGAAGGCCGAACTGCCGGCTTCCGGCGGCCTGTACCCGACGTCCAACGTGACCTATCGCGGCATCACCATCGGCAAAGTCACCGCCGTCGAGCCCACCGAGAAGGGCGCCGAGGCGACGATGAGTATCTCCAGCCAGTTCAAGATTCCGCTCGACGCCGTGGCGAACGTGCACTCAGTGTCGGCGGTCGGTGAGCAGTACCTCGACCTGGTGTCGGAGGGCAAGGCGCACGGATTCTTCTCGCCGGGGCAGACCATGACGAAAG
>JBAWAV010000061.1:0-12019 GCA_049589475.1 Mycobacterium sp. | reverse complement strand
ATCAACAACATCTGCAAGCCGCAATGCGGCCAGTGGACCTGAGCTGACTCACGGGTAAGTTCCCAGCAAACTCCTGCCGGATTGTCAGACGGCCCGAATTTTGTCAATCACGGTGCGACGTCTGGTCGGCCGCGAACGGCAACTGTCGATGAAGCGCAGATTTTCAAGGTAACGATTGCATAACAATACTGCCTTGATCTGCGCAGTTATAGCTACTCGACCGTAACCACCTGCATGCAGCAGGTTTGGTCGCGACGCCGTGAACCGCCGTCGAGCGGAGTGTTACCCAGCCCACCATTACTCGTGCGTAGTACTCACCAGTAACCAATTTGCGCCGGAAACGTCCGGATTTCTTATGACACTCTTAGTGCAGCCGATGACGCCCCTTTGGCTTCGCCCCGCTGATACCGGGTCCGTCGAGACGTGGCCGATGAGACGGGGCTCAGTCGGGATCTGGACGGCTTTTACGGGGCAGCGCGGCTACCGGCGATTGAGCGACAGATAAGCGCTTGAGGGAGATATACGTGACGATCTACGAGCACCATCGGGTGTCTGCTGACCACAACGGGACGGCCGAGGCCACCCACGGCACCCATGCGCTCGTCGATCGTCTGACCGACGGTGAGCCTTACGCGGTCGCCTTCGGTGGCCAGGGCGGCGCGTGGTTGGAGACGCTGGAAGACCTGGTGTCCTCGGCCGGCATCGAGTCCGAATTGGCGACGCTGGTCGGCGAGGTCGACCTGCTGCTCGAGCCGGTCGCCAACGAGCTCGTCGTCGTGCGGCCCATCGGTTTCGAGCCGCTGCGCTGGGTGCGCGCGCTGGCCGCGGAGGATCCGGTTCCGTCGACCAAGCAGCTGACCTCGGCCGCGGTGTCGCTGCCCGGCGTTCTGCTCACCCAGATCGCCGCGATCCGCACCCTGGCCCGCCAGGGTATGGACTTGATCAAGACCCCGCCGGTGGCCGTCGTCGGGCACTCCCAGGGCATCTTGGCCGTCGAGGCCTTGAAAGCGGCAGGAGCGCGCGATATCGAGCTGCTGGCGATGGCGCAGCTGATCGGCGCGGCGGGCACGCTGGTGGCTCGTCGGCGGGGGATCTCGGTACTCGGCGACCGCTCGCCGATGGTGTCGGTCACCAACGCCGACCCCGAGCGCATCTACCGGCTGCTCGAGGAGTTCGCCCAGGACGTCCGGACCGTCTTGCCGCCCGTCCTGTCGATCCGCAACGGTCGTCGCTCGGTCGTCATCACCGGCACCCCCGAGCAACTGTCCCGCTTCGAGCTCTACTGCCGGCAGATCTCGGAGAAGGAAGAAGCCGACCGCAAGAACAAGGTCCGCGGCGGCGACATCTTCGCGCCTGTCTTCGACGCGGTCCAGGTCGAGGTGGGCTTCCACACGCCCAGGCTCGCCGACAGCATCGACATCGTCGGCGACTGGGCGCAGCAGGTCGGCATCGACGTGCGGCTGGCCCGCACGATGGCGGAGGCCATCCTGGTCCAGCCCGTGGACTGGGTCGACGAGGTGATCCAGGTGCACGAGGCCGGCGCCCGCTGGATTCTCGACCTGGGACCCGGCGACATCCTGACCCGGTTGACCGCGCCGGTCATCCGCGGGCTCGGCATCGGGATCGTGCCCGCGGCGACGCGCGGCGGTCAGCGCAACCTCTTCACCGTCGGCGCCGTCCCTGAGGTCGCCCGACCCTGGTCGAGCTACGCGCCGTCGGTGGTCAGCCTGCCCGATGGCCGGGTCAAACTCTCGACGAAGTTCACCCGGCTGACCGGCCGGTCACCGATTCTGCTGGCGGGCATGACCCCGACCACCGTCGACGCCAAGATCGTCGCGGCCGCGGCCAACGCCGGGCACTGGGCCGAACTCGCCGGCGGCGGGCAGGTCACCGAACCGATCTTCGACGGCCGCATCAAGGAGCTCACCGGGCTGCTCGAGCCGGGCCGCACCTACCAGTTCAATTCGCTGTTCCTCGACCCGTACCTGTGGAAGCTGCAGGTCGGCGGAAAGCGGTTGGTGCAGAAGGCCCGCCAGTCCGGTGCGGCGATCGACGGTGTGGTGGTCAGCGCGGGCATCCCCGAGCTGGAAGACGCCGTCGAGCTGATCGAGGAGCTCAACGAGATCGGCATCGCCCACGTGGTGTTCAAACCGGGCACCGTCGAGCAGATCCGCTCGGTGATCCGCATCGCCACCGAGGTCCCCACGAAGCCGGTCATCATGCACGTCGAAGGTGGACGCGCCGGCGGTCACCACTCGTGGGAAGACCTCGATGATCTGCTGCTGGCTACCTACTCGGAGCTGCGGTCACGACCGAACATCACGGTCTGTGTCGGCGGCGGTATCGGCACACCCGAGCGGGCCGCCGAATACCTGTCCGGGCGCTGGGCGCAGGCTTATGGCTTCCCGCTGATGCCCATCGACGGCATTCTGGTCGGTACGGCGGCGATGGCCACGTTGGAGGCCACGACGTCGCCGTCGGTCAAGCAGATGCTGGTCGACATCCAGGGCACGGAGCACTGGGTCGGCGCCGGAAAAGCGCAGGGCGGCATGGCTTCCGGCCGTAGCCAGCTCGGCGCCGACATTCACGAGATCGACAACGCCGCCTCGCGCTGCGGCCGGCTGCTCGACGAGGTCGCCGGAGACGCCGAGGCCGTTGCCGCGCGTCGCGACGAGCTGATCGCCGCGATGGCGGGTACCGCGAAGCCGTACTTCGGCGACGTCGGCGAGATGACCTACCTGCAGTGGCTGCAGCGCTACGTCGAGCTGGCGATCGGAGAGGGCAACTCCACCGCGGACACCGCCGCGCCGGGCAGCCTCTGGCTGGCCGACACCTGGCGCGACCGGTTCCAGCAGATGCTGCAGCGCGCCGAGGCGCGACTGGACTCGCTGGACTCGGGGCCGATCGAGACGCAGTTCGAGGATGCCGAATTGCTCGAGAACCCCGAAGGGGCCATCGCGGCGTTGCGTGCGCGCTACCCGGACGCCGAAACCGTGCAGTTGCACCCCGCGGACGTCCCGTTCTTCGTCACGCTGTGCAAGACGCTGGGTAAGCCGGTCAACTTCGTGCCGGTCATCGACAAGGACGTACGCCGTTGGTGGCGAAGCGATTCGCTGTGGCAGGCCCACGACGCCCGCTACGACGCCGACCAGGTGTGCATCATCCCCGGCACCGCCGCGGTTGCCGGTATCACCCGGCTCGACGAGCCGGTCGGCGAATTGCTGGACCGCTTCGAGCAAGCCGCGGTCGACGAGGTGCTCTCGACGGGAGCGACGCCCACGGCGGTCACCGCACGGCGACAGCACCGCAGCGATGTGCGCGGGCCGCTGGCCACCGTGCTCGACGCCCCAGATGTGTTGTGGGCCGGCCGCGCCGCCACCAACCCGGTGCACCGCATCGCCGATCCCGCCGAATGGCAGGTGCACCACGGCGGTGACGAATCCCGCGAGCCGCGAGCCACGCACTCGTCCACCGGCGCACGTCTGCAGACCGACGGTGACCAGGTTGTGTTGAGTGTGCCGATCGCCGGCGTTTGGATCGAAATCCGATTCAGCTTGCCCGCCAGCACGATTGACGGCGGAATGCCGGTGATCCGCACCAAGGACGCGATCGAGGCCATGCGTTCGGTGCTGGCGATCGCCGCCGGTGCCGAGAGCCCGGAGACCCTGCCGCGGGTGCATAACGGCACCGCCACCGTGAACGTGCACTGGGACCCCGAGCGGGTCGCCGACCACACCGGTGTCACCGCCATCTTCGGAGAGCCGCTGGCGCCGACCCTGACCACGGTGCCCGACGCTCTTGTGGGCCGCTGCTGGCCGGCCGTCTTCGCGGCCATCGGGTCCGCGGTCACCGGCGAAGGCGTTCCCGTCGTGGAAGGCCTGCTGAGCCTGGTGCATTTGGACCACGCCGCTCACCTGATCGCCGCACTGCCCACGGTGCCGGCCGAGTTGATCGTCACCGCAACGGCTTCGGTGGCTACCGACACCGAGGTCGGCCGAGTTGTCCCGATCTCGGTGACCGTCGCCGCGGCGGACCGCACGGTGCTCGCCACCATGGAGGAGCGGTTCGCGATTCGCGGCCGCACCGGTGCCGCCGAACTCACCGACCCGGCGCGGGCTGGTGGCGCGGTCTCCGAGAACGCCACCGACACCCCGCGGCGCCGCCGGCGCGACGTCACGCTGACCGCGCCCGTCGACATGCGGCCGTTCGCGGTGGTGTCCGGCGACCACAACCCGATCCACACCGACCGGTCTGCCGCGTTGCTGGCCGGTCTGGAATCGCCGATCGTGCACGGGATGTGGCTGTCGGCCGCGGCGCAACACGTCGTCACCGCCACCGACGGCCAGGCCCGCCCGCCGGCCCGGATGATCGGCTGGACGGCCCGCTTCCTGGGCATGGTGCAGCCCGGCGACGAAGTTGACTTCCGGGTCGACCGGGTCGGAATCGACCGGGGCGCAGAGGTTCTCGAAATTTCCGCGCGAATCGGTTCGGATCTGGTGATGTCGGCGACGGCGCGTCTCGCCGCGCCCAAGACGGTCTACGCGTTCCCGGGTCAGGGTATTCAGCACAAGGGCATGGGCATGGAGGTCCGAGCCCGTTCCAAGGCCGCGCGCAAAGTGTGGGACGACGCCGACAAGTACACCCGCGAAACGCTGGGCTTCTCGATTCTGCATGTGGTGCGGGACAACCCGACCACTCTCATCGCCAGCGGCGTGCACTACCAACACCCCGAAGGCGTGCTGTACCTGACGCAGTTCACCCAGGTTGCGATGGCCACGGTGGCCGCCGCCCAGGTTGCCGAGATGCGGGAGCAGGGCGCGTTCGTCGAGGATGCGATCGCCTGCGGTCACTCCGTCGGCGAGTACACGGCGCTGGCCTGCGTGAGCGACATCTACGGCCTGGAAGCCTTGCTGGAGACGGTCTTCCAGCGTGGCTCGAACATGCACGACATCGTGCCGCGCGACGAGCTGGGCCGCTCCAACTACCGCCTTGCCGCGATCCGCCCGTCACAGATCGACCTGGACGACGCCGACGTGCCGGCGTTCATCGAGGAGATCTCACAGCGCACCGGCGAGTTCCTGCAGATCGTGAACTTCAACCTGCGTGGCTCGCAGTATGCGATCGCCGGCACGGTGCGCGGCCTCGAAGAACTCGAAGCCGAGGTGGAGCGGCGCCGCGAAATCAGCGGCGGCAAGCGGTCTTTCATCCTGGTGCCCGGTATCGACGTGCCATTCCATTCCGAGGTGCTGCGGGTCGGCGTCGCCGAATTCCGTCGCTCGCTGGAACGGGCTATGCCGCGAGGCAAAGACCCCGAGGTGATCATCGGACGTTACATCCCGAACCTGGTGCCGCGGCCGTTCACCTTGGACCGCGACTTCATCCAGGAGATCCGGGATCTGGTGCCGGCCGAGCCATTGGACGAGGTCCTCGAGAACTACGACTATTGGCGCAACGAGCGCCCGTTCGACTTGGCACGCACCGTGATCATCGAGCTGCTGGCCTGGCAGTTCGCCAGCCCGGTGCGCTGGATCGAAACCCAGGACCTGCTGTTCACCGAGGTGGCCGCGGGCGGTCTGGGTGTGGAGCGTTTCGTCGAGATCGGCGTGAAGTCGGCGCCGACTGTCGCCGGGCTGGCCGCCAACACCCTCAAGCTGTCTGAATATGCCCACAGCACAGTGGAAGTGCTCAACGCCGAGCGCGACGCCGCCGTGCTGTTCGCCACCGACACCGACCCCGAGCCCGAGGACGTGCTCGACGAGGCTCCGGAGTCCGACGCTGACGCGTCGGAGGGCGCACCCAACCCCAACGTCGCGCCAGCCGTCACTCCGGCTCCCGCCACAGCTCCGTCCGGCGCTCCGCGACCCGATGACATCACGTTCGGCGCCGCCGACGCCACGCTGGCGCTGATCGCGCTGTCGGCCAAGATGCGCATCGATCAGATCGAGGAGCTGGACTCCATCGAGTCCATCACCGACGGCGCCTCGTCGCGGCGAAACCAGTTGCTGGTCGACTTGGGTTCCGAGCTGAATCTGGGTGCCATCGACGGTGCCGCCGAGGCCGACCTGGCCGGTTTGCGAGCGCAGGTCACCAAACTCGCGCGCACCTACAAGCCTTACGGCCCAGTACTTTCCGACGCGATCAATGACCAGCTGCGCACGGTGCTCGGACCGTCGGGCAAGCGGCCCGCCGCGATCGCCGAGCGAGTGACGAAGACGTGGGAGCTCGGCGAAGGCTGGGCCAAGCACGTCACCGTCGAGGTCGCGCTCGGCACCCGGGAGGGCAACAGCGTTCGTGGCGGTGCGATGGGCAACCTGCACGAGGGCGCACTGGCTGACTCCGCCGCCGTCGACCGCGTCATCGACGCCGCGGTCGCGGCGGTGGCCGCTCGGCGCGGAGTCGCAGTGGCGCTGCCGTCCACCGGTGGTGGTGGCGGTGCGACCGTCGATGCGGCCGCGCTGGGTGAGTTCACCGAGCAGATCACCGGCCCTGACGGCGTGCTCGCTTCGGCGGCCCGCCTGGTGCTGGGCCAGCTCGGATTGGACAACCCGGTCAGCGCGCCGCCGGCCAGTACCGATGCCGAGCTGATCGACCTGGTCACCGCCGAGCTCGGCTCGGACTGGCCTCGACTCGTCGCCCCGGTGTTCGACGGCAAGAAGGCCGTGCTGTTCGACGACCGCTGGGCCAGCGCTCGTGAAGACCTGGTGAAGCTGTGGCTGGTCGACGAAGACGAAGCCAACGCCGACTGGGCGCGGCTGTCACAGCGGTTCGAGGGCGCTGGCCACGTGGTGGCGACCCAGGCGACCTGGTGGCAGGGCCGGGCATTGGCGGCCGGCAAGCAGATTCACGCTTCGCTGTACGGCCGGATCGCTGCCGGCGCTGAGAACCCGGACGCCGGCCGCTTCAGCCACGAGGTCGCAGTGGTGACGGGCGCGTCGAAGGGCTCGATCGCCGCATCGGTGGCCGCTCAGTTGCTCGACGGTGGTGCCACTGTCATCGCGACAACATCGAAGCTCGACGACGAACGGTTGGCCTTCTACCGCAAGCTGTACCGCGACCACGCCCGCTTCGGTGCGGCGCTGTGGGTCGTGGCTGCCAATATGGCGTCCTACTCCGACATCGACGCGCTCGCCGAGTGGGTCGGCAGCGAGCAGAACGAAAGCCTTGGGCCGCAGTCGATTCACATCAAGGATGCGCAAACCCCCACGCTGCTGTTCCCGTTCGCGGCGCCGCGGGTGGTAGGCGACCTGTCCGAGGCCGGTTCGCGCTCGGAGATGGAAATGAAGGTGTTGCTGTGGGCCGTGCAGCGGCTGATCGGTGGCCTGTCCAGGATCGGCGCCGAACGCGACATCGCGTCGCGGCTCCATGTGGTGCTGCCCGGCTCGCCCAACCGCGGAATGTTCGGCGGCGACGGCGCTTACGGTGAAGCCAAGTCGGCGCTGGACGCGGTCGTGACCCGCTGGAGTGCCGAGTCGTCGTGGGCGCAGCGCGTGAGCCTGGCCCATGCGTTGATCGGGTGGACACGCGGCACGGGTCTGATGGGCCACAACGACGCGATCGTCAGCGCCGTCGAAGAAGCCGGTGTGACAACGTATTCCACCGACGAGATGGCTGCGATGCTGCTCGGACTCTGCGGCATCGAATCGAAGGCCGCCGCAGCCACCGCGCCGATCAAGGTGGACTTCACCGGCGGTCTCGGCGACGTCGAATTGGACATGGCCGAGCTGGCCGCCAAAGCACGTGAGGAGATCACCGGCGAATCTGCGGCCGCCGACGACGGCCCCGCTGAGGGCACGATCGCCGCGCTGCCGTCGCCGCCGCGCGGCTTCACTGCGGCCCCGCCGCCGGTGTGGGGTGAGCTCGACGTCGACCCGTCGGAGTTGGTGGTCATCGTCGGCGGTGCCGAACTCGGCCCCTACGGTTCGTCGCGGACCCGCTTCGAGATGGAGGTCGACAACGAACTGTCGGCGGCCGGCGTGCTCGAACTGGCCTGGACCACCGGATTGATCAAGTGGGAGGACGACCCCCAACCCGGTTGGTATGACACCGAATCCGGCGATCTGGTCGACGAGGCCGAGCTGGTCGAGCGGTACCACGACGTCGTCGTGGAACGTGTCGGCATCCGTGAGTTCGTCGACGACGGCGCGATCGACCCCGACCACGCCTCGCCGTTGCTGGTGAGCGTGTTCCTGGACAAGGACTTCACGTTCGTCGTCTCCTCGGAGGCCGAAGCCCGCGCGTTCGCCGAGTCCGACGGTGAGCACACCGTGGTGCGACCGGTGCCCGATTCCGGCGACTGGCAGGTTACCCGCAAGGCGGGCACCGAGATTCGTGTGCCGCGCAAGACCAAGCTGTCGCGGACCGTGGGCGCGCAGATTCCGACCGGGTTCGACCCGACGGTGTACGGCATCAGCCCGGACATGGCCACCTCGGTCGACCGGGTTGCGTTGTGGAACATCGTCGCCACCGTGGACGCGTTCCTGTCGTCAGGTTTCACCCCGACCGAGGTGATGCGCTACGTGCACCCGGGTTTGGTGGCCAGCACGCAGGGCACCGGCATGGGCGGCATGACGTCGATGCAGACGATGTATCACGGCAACCTGCTCGGCCGTAACAAGCCGAACGACATCCTGCAGGAAGTTCTGCCGAATGTCGTTGCCGCACACGTCATTCAGAGCTACGTCGGCAGCTACGGCGCCATGATCCACCCGGTCGGCGCTTGCGCCACCGCGGCGGTCTCGGTCGAGGAGGGTATGGACAAGATCCGCCTCGGCAAGGCCGAGCTGGTGGTGGCGGGCGGCTTCGACGACCTGACGCTGGAGGCGATCATCGGCTTCGGTGACATGGCCGCGACCGCCGACACCTCGATGATGCGCGGCAGAGGCATCAGCGACGCGAAGTTCTCCCGGCCGAACGACCGGCGCCGGCTCGGCTTCCTGGAAGCCCAGGGCGGCGGCACGATCCTGCTGGCCCGAGGGGATCTGGCGGTCAAGATGGGTCTGCCGGTGCTCGCAGTGGTCGGTTACGCGCAGTCGTTCGCCGACGGTGTGCACACGTCGATCCCGGCACCGGGCCTAGGCGCGTTGGGTGCCGGCCGCGGTGGCAAGGAGTCGCCGCTGGCCCGATCGCTGGCCAAGCTCGGCGTAGGCGCCGACGACGTCGCGGTGATCTCCAAGCACGACACCTCGACGCTGGCCAACGATCCCAACGAGACCGAACTGCATGAGCGACTGGCGGATTCACTCGGCAGGTCGGTTGGAGCGCCGCTGTTCATCGTCTCCCAGAAGAGCCTCACCGGGCACGCCAAGGGTGGCGCGGCGGTCTTCCAGATGATGGGGCTGTGCCAGATCCTGCGCGACGGCGTGATCCCGCCCAACCGCAGCCTGGACTGCGTCGACGACGAACTCGCCAGCTCGGCGCACTTCGTCTGGGTGCGCGACACGCTGCGACTCGGCGAGAAGTTCCCGCTCAAGGCGGGGCTGGTGACCAGCCTCGGGTTCGGCCACGTGTCCGGACTGGTCGCGCTGGTGCACCCGCAGGCCTTCCTGGCCACGCTCGACGACGACCAGCGCGCCGAATACCAGCGCAGGGCAGACGCCCGCCTGCTGGCCGGACAGCGCCGACTGGCGTCGGCGATCGCCGGCGGTCGCCCGATGTACGAGCGGCCAGCGGACCGCCGTTTCGACCACGAGGTGCCCGAGAAGCGGCAGGAAGCGGCGATGTTGCTTGATGCCGAGGCACGGTTGGGCGACGACGACTTGTACCGCCTTTGACCGCCTCCGGTGAAAGTTCGATAGGTTCTTGCCAATGAGCATCGTCGGAGTGGGGATAGACCTTGTCTCCATTACTGAGTTCGCCGAGCAGGTCGATCAGCCAGGAACGGTCTTTTCCGAGACCTTCACGCCCGGTGAGCGGCGTGACGCCTCGGACAAGAGTTCCTCGGCGGCACGTCACTTGGCGGCGCGGTGGGCGGCCAAGGAGGCGGTGATCAAAGCCTGGTCTGGATCTCGGTTCTCCCAGCGGCCGGTGTTGCGCGAAGATATCCACCGCGACATCGAGGTGATCACCGACATGTGGGGACGGCCGAAGGTTCGCCTGACCGGCGACATCGCTCAACACCTGAAGGACGTGACGATCCACGTGTCGCTGACGCACGAGGCCGATACCGCGGCCGCGGTGGCCATTCTGGAACTGCCGTAGCTAGCCTCGAGGCCATGAGCGATCTGGTCGAACGCGTGCGCCAAGTATTGCCCTCGGTGCGCGACGATCTGGAGAATCTGGTGCGCATCCAGTCGGTGTGGGCCGACCCGGCCCGTCGCGACCAGGTGCACCGCAGCGCCCAGGTCACCGCAGACCTGTTGTCGCAGGCCGGATTTGACGATGTGCAGATCGTCAGCGAGGACGGTGCGCCCGCAGTCATCGCACGCCACCCTGCGCCGCCGGGCGCGCCGACCGTGCTGCTGTACGCCCACCACGATGTGCAGCCCGAGGGCGACCCTGCCCAGTGGGCGTCGCCGCCTTTCGAGCCGACCGAGCGCGACGGCCGACTTTACGGTCGTGGCAGTGCGGACGACAAGGCCGGTATCGCAACACATTTGGCGGCATTTCGGGCGCACGGCGGCCAGCCTCCGGTCGGCGTGACGGTCTTCGTCGAAGGCGAAGAGGAGTCCGGCTCGCCATCGCTGGCACGGCTGCTGGCCGCCAATCGTGACGCCCTGGCCGCCGACGTGATCGTCATCGCCGACTCGGACAACTGGAGCATCGACGTCCCAGCGCTGACGGTTTCGCTGCGCGGGCTGGCCGACTGCGTTGTCGAAGTGGCGACGTTGGACCACGGGCTGCATTCCGGGCTGTGGGGCGGCGTGGCGCCCGATGCGCTGATGGTGCTGGCGCGCCTGCTGGCCAGCCTGCACGACGACGACGGCAACGTCGCGGTGGCCGGTCTGCACGAAAGCACAGCCGCGCCAGTCGATTACCCTGCCGAACGCGTGCGGGCTGAATCGGGCTTGCTCGACGGCGTCGCCGAAATCGGCTCCGGATCGGTGCCGCAGCGGATGTGGGCCAAGCCGGCGATTACGGTGATCGGCATCGACACCACATCCGTTGCCGCATCGTCGAACACGTTGATCCCGCGTGCTCGCGCCAAAGTCAGCATGCGGGTCGCGCCGGGCGGTGACGCCGCCGAACACCTGGATCGGCTGCGCGCCCACCTGGAGCACCACGCGCCGTGGGGTGCGCAGGTGACGGTGACTCCCGGCGACGTCGGTCAGCCGTACGCCATCAACGTCACCGGCCCGGTCTACGACGCTGCCAGGGCAGCGTTCCGGCAAGCGTGGGGCACCGAACCGATCGACATGGGGATGGGCGGCTCGATCCCGTTCATCGCCGAATTCGCCGCGGCATTCCCGAATGCGGCGATCCTGGTCACCGGTGTGGAAGACCCGGCGACGCAGGCGCACAGTGTCAACGAGAGTCTGCACCTGGGTGTGCTGGAACGCGCAGCGACGGCCGAGGCGCTGCTGCTGGCCAATCTAGGTTGAGTCGCGACGGAAAAGGCCGTTTATGAGACGGGTTGGGACAGTACCGCGACCACTTCTTCCAATGGGTCCGAAGTTGTTGATACCGCGCCGACATAGGGGTGTGACAGTTCAACGACGAGGAAGAGGTTGGTGGCGATGATGACGGCGACGATGGCCACCATCGGATAGTGCATGGCGGGTTTTTCGACCCCGTAGACGATCACGGTGCCGAGGACCAGACTGCTCGTCACGAAGATGACCGCCCAGAACGGCCAGGGAAGTCCGGCGTCTTCGCGCGCAGTGAGTAGTCGCACGGTGCGTGCCTGGCTGATCTTGTCGAGGTTGGAAAAGGACGTCGCGAGCAGAGTCTTCTGGGTGTCCGTCCTGGCGACTACGCCGCCATAGGCCTGATATACGCGGGCTAGGGCGGTGTCGGCATCCGGTGATCGACTATTCCCGGCGTGCGGCCATTCCGCGATGGCCGCATGTTCATACGTCAGCAG
>JBAWAV010000060.1:0-2240 GCA_049589475.1 Mycobacterium sp. | reverse complement strand
TGCCCTACGACTCGAAGGACCAGGTCACCTCGGGTGTCCTGGTCGACTCGGTCGCCAGCGGCCGACCCATCGTCGCCACCGCCTTTCCGCACGCCGTCGAGCTCCTGGGTAGCGGCGCGGGCACCGTCGTCGCCCACGACGATCCCGATGCCCTCGTGACCGCGCTGTCCCGACTTCTGACAGATCCGCACGTGGCCGGCTCCATGGCCACGCACGCCCGCGAGATGGCTCCGGCCATGGCCTGGCCCGTGGTCGCCAGTGCCTACGTCAAGCTTGCGCAACAGGTCGTCGCGGCCCGCCTGGCTGTGGCATGACCGGCCCCGCGCCCCGTCCGGTCTTCACACACCTACTGCGCATGACGGACCACCGCGCCACCTTCGAGCACGCCAACATGGCGACACCCCGCCGCGAACACGGGTACTGCACCGACGACATGGCCAGGGTGCTCGTCGTCGCCACCCGCGAATCCGACACACCGGGCCCGGTGAACGGGCTCGCCGGCAAGGCCCTGCAGTTCCTGAACGACGCGCAGTCCCACAGCGGCTCCTGCCGCAACCGGATGGACAGCGCGGGCAATTGGACCGACCAGCCCACCACGGGCGACCACTGGGGCCGTTGCATCTGGGGGCTCGGCACGGCTGCAGCCCACAGCGACGTGAGTCTGGTGCGCCGGCTTGCGGTCATTCAGTTCGAGCGCGCCGCCAAGGCCAGGTCACCGTGGCCGCGGGCGATGGCGCACGCCGCCGTCGGCGCTGCCGAACTCCTCACCTTCCAGCCGGGCAACTCGGCCGCCCTGCGATTGCTTGGTGACTACGCCGCCAACGTCGCACGACCCAGCAGTACACCCGAATGGCCTTGGCCCGAGCCAAGACTCACCTATGCGAACGCGGTTCTGCCGGAGGCGATGATCGCTGCCGGCGTCGCACTCGAGGACGCCGACCTGAAACAACGTGGCCTCGATCTGCTGGAGTGGCTGCTCGACTGCGAAACCGCCGACGGTCACCTGTCGCCCACGCCCGTCGGCGGTCGGGGACCGCACGACGATAAGCCCGCCTTCGACCAGCAGCCCACCGAGGTGGCCTCCCTCGCCGACGCCTGCGCACGCGCCGCGGCCACGGACCCGCGCGCACTGTGGCCCGACGGCATCCGGTTGGCCGCCGCCTGGTTCGAGGGTGCCAACGACGCTGGGCTGCAGATGTGGGAGCCGGAGGCCGGCGGGGGGTACGACGGGTTGCTCGCCGATTGCGTCAACCTCAACCAGGGCGCGGAGTCGACGGTGTCGGTGATCTCCACGCTGCAGCTTGCTCAGCGCTTCTCACCTGTGCCGCAATGACTTTGACGCACACCGGACTAGTCACCCGCAACCCGGAGCGGGTGGCGGCGAACCCCGCGCGAGTGATCACCCAGCTGTTCGTGCCCGGGCAGGAGGGCTTCGAGTTTCAGGAGTCCCGTGCGGGCGTGGTGCTTAAGCGCATCCTCGCCCTGACCGACGATGACGTGCACTCGGCCCTGGACGACGTCATCGTCCGCTTCGACGGGCGCCACCGCGACCTCGCGGGCACCTTCCGCCGGCACGCCAACGAACTCGCCGACCGGCTTGATCCCACCATCACGCTCTCGGATGCGCGAATGCTCTTGCTGGGTGCCACGTTTACCAGCGAGTACGCCATCGAGGGGGCGGCGTTGTGCAACCCGAGCATCGTCGTTCATCCCGATCAGACCGGCACGGCCGCGGGGAGCTTGCGCTTCGCCATGAGCGTGCGGGGAATCGGGGAAGGCCACCGCTCGTCCATTGGATTCCGCACCGGCGTCGTCGACGCCGCGGGCCGGGCCCGGATCGACGTGCCCGCTCCATTCGCCGCCAAGGGCCGCGCATCGGGGGCACTGCTCGACGCGGCGGTGTTCCGCGGCGAACTCGCGTGCCTCGGCGACGTCGGCGAGGCCGCGGACTACGTCTTCGACGCACTCGACGACCGTTTCACGCGCTCCGAACTCGACGATCGACTCGCCCACCTTCGCCGCCACCTGCGCACCCGTGGACACGGGGAACGCACGGCTGCCCTGATCCGCACCATCGCCGACCGCTTCTACTCCGTCGAATTCCCTAGTGACGCTGCGCTTTCCGAACGCGTCCTGTGGCCCGCGATGGAGGCCGAGCAGGCCGGCATGGAGGATGCCCGGTTCGTCCGCTTCGTCGACGACGACGGCTCGGTCACCTACTACGCCACCTACACGGCCTA
>JBAWAV010000059.1:0-1855 GCA_049589475.1 Mycobacterium sp. | reverse complement strand
TCACCGACCAGCATCGTTCGTACGCGGTGCTGGCCGTGCAAGGCCCGCGGTCAACCGGCGTCCTCACCGGTTTGGGGCTGCCCACCGACATGGACTACATGGGCTATGCCGACGCGACCCTCGAGGGCGTGGCGGTGCGGGTGTGCCGCAGCGGATACACCGGGGAGCACGGCTACGAGCTGTTGCCGCCGTGGGACTCCGCCGGCGTGGTGTTCGACGCGCTGCTGGAGGCGGTCACGCGGGCTAACGGGCAACCGGCTGGTCTCGGGGCGCGCGATACCTTGCGCACCGAGATGGGGTATCCGCTGCACGGCCACGAGTTGTCCGCCGACATTTCGCCGCTGCAGGCCCGGTGCGGCTGGGCGATCGGCTGGAAGAAGGACGCCTTCTTCGGCCGCGACGCGCTGCTGGCCGAAAAGGAGGCCGGTCCGCAGCGGCTGCTGCGGGGTCTGCGGGCGGTGGGCCGCGGCGTCCTCCGATCTGACCTCAGTGTGCTCGACGGGGACCGCAAGGTCGGCGTCACCACGTCGGGCACATTCTCGCCAACGCTGAAAGTCGGAATCGCCCTTGCGCTCATCGACGTCGACGCGGGCATCGAGGACGGCCGGCACGTCACCGTCGACGTGCGCGGGCGTGATGTCGAATGCGAAGTGGTGCGCCCGCCGTTCGTCGATCCAAAAACCCGCTAGCGCCCGGTTATACAATCGCGTGATGACCTGCGCCGGCGACGATCTATCGAGCAGCGATGAGGTGGGGGCACCTCCCGCTTGCGGGGGAGAGCGGCGCGGATGACTAGCGACGTCCTCGAGTTCACGGTGTCCGCCACCGCCAACCCGACCAGTGACGACGCACGGCAGGCAATTCTCGCCGACCCTGGCTTCGGCAGATATCACACCGACCACATGGTGTCGATCGACTACACCGACGGCCGGGGCTGGCACGACGCCCGGGTCACCGGATACGGGCCGATCGAATTGGACCCCTCCGCGATCGTGCTGCATTACGCGCAGGAGATCTTCGAAGGGCTCAAGGCGTACCGCTGGGCGGACGGGTCGATCGTCTCGTTTCGCGCCGAGGCCAACGCTGCGCGGATGCGGGCGTCGGCGCAGCGGATCGCGATTCCCGAGCTACCTGACGAGCTGTTCCTCGAGTCACTGCGCCAACTGATCGCGGTCGACAAGACGTGGGTGCCGCCGGCCGGCGGCGAGGAGTCGCTGTATCTGCGCCCGTTCGTCTTCGCCACCGAACCGGGGCTGGGGGTCCGCCCGTCGAAGCAGTATCGCTACATGGTGATCGCGTCGCCGTCGGGTGCCTATTTCAAGGACGGCATCAAACCGGTAACCGTCTGGGTCTCAACGGATTACGTGCGTGCCAGCCCCGGCGGTACCGGTGCGGCCAAGTTCGGCGGCAATTACGCCGCTTCGCTCGTGGCGCAGGCCGAAGCCGCCGAACACGGCTGCGAACAAGTGGTCTGGCTGGACGCCGTCGAACGCCGCTACATCGAAGAGATGGGCGGGATGAACCTGTTCTTCGTGTTCGGCAGCGGCGGTTCGGCCCGCCTGGTCACTCCGGAGCTGTCCGGGTCACTGCTGCCGGGCATAACCCGAGACGCGTTGCTGCAGTTGGCAACTGACGCCGGCTTCGCGATCGAAGAACGCAAGATCGATATCGACGAATGGCAGAAGAAGGCCGCCGCCGGCGAGATTACCGAGGTGTTCGCCTGCGGCTCCGCCGCGGTGATCACGCCGGTCTCGCAGGTGAAGTACGGCGACAGCGAATTCACCGTCGGCGACGGTGAACCCGGCGAAGTGACGATGGCACTGCGCGACACGCTCACCGGGATCCAGCGCGGAAC
>JBAWAV010000058.1:0-5810 GCA_049589475.1 Mycobacterium sp. | reverse complement strand
GCTGCGGCGTTCGTGCATGCCCGCGCGGCGGCACTGTCGGCGGCCGACCCGGGGCCGGGTGTCGCGCCGACGTCGGCGTCGCGCATCGTTGGCCACATCCGGGCGGCGCTAGCCACCCTGCAGCTTTGAGCCACCAACCGAGAGGATTCGCCGTGAGCCGTCCATCCGTCCCTGCACACTCGATCGCGCCCGCCTACACCGGCCGCATGTTCACCACCCCGGTACCTGCGCTGCGGCTGCCCGAGGAATCGATGGATCCCGAGGCCGCCTACCGCTTCATCCATGACGAGCTGATGCTCGACGGCAGTTCGCGGCTGAACCTGGCGACCTTCGTGACGACCTGGATGGATCCCCAGGCGGACAGGCTGATGGCCGAGACGTTCGACAAGAACATGATCGACAAGGACGAATATCCGTTGACCGCGGCGATCGAGCAGCGCTGCGTGTGCATGGTGGCCGATCTCTTTCACGCCGATAACCTGCGCGACGACGACCCGTCCAGCGCCATCGGGGTGTCCACCATCGGCTCCAGCGAGGCGGTGATGCTGGGTGGGCTGGCCATGAAATGGCGCTGGCGCGAAAAGGTCGGCAAAGACTGGGCCAATCGCACCCCCAACCTGGTGATGGGTTCCAACGTGCAGGTGGTGTGGGAGAAGTTCTGTCGCTACTTCGACGTCGAACCGAAGTACCTGCCGATGGAGGAGGGGCGCTACGTCATCACCCCCGAGCAGGTCGTCGACGCCGTCGATGAGAACACCATCGGGGTGGTCGGGATCCTGGGCACTACCTACACCGGCGAACTCGAGCCGATCGCCGAGATCTGCGCGGCGCTGGACAAGCTGGCCGCAGGTGGCGGCGTGGATGTCCCGGTGCACGTGGACGCGGCCAGCGGCGGGTTCGTCGTACCGTTCCTGCACCCGGAGCTCAAATGGGACTTCCGGCTGCCCCGGGTGGTCTCGATCAACGTCAGCGGGCACAAGTACGGCCTGACCTACCCTGGCATCGGCTTCGTGGTGTGGCGCAGCAAGGAGTACCTGCCCGAGGACCTGGTTTTCCACGTCAACTACCTCGGCGGGGACATGCCGACCTTCACCTTGAACTTCTCCCGCGCGGGCAACCAGGTGATAGGTCAGTACTACAACTTCCTGCGACTGGGCCGTGAGGGCTACACGCAGGTCATGCGTGCGTTGTCGTCGACGGCCCGCTGGCTGGGTCAACAGCTGCATGAAGCCGACCACTGTGAGGTGATCTCGGACGGTTCGGCGATCCCCGTCGTCAGCTTCCGGCTGGCCCGCGGGCTGGGCTACACCGAATTCGACGTCTCCCACGAGCTGCGGGGCTTCGGCTGGCAGGTGCCGGCCTACACCATGCCCGACAACGCCAACGACATCTCGGTGCTGCGCATCGTGGTGCGCGAAGGGTTGTCGGCGGATCTGGCTCGCGCGCTGCATGACGACGCGCAAACGGCGCTGGCCTCGCTTGACAAGCTCAAGCCCAGCGGCCACTACACAGCCGAGCACTTCGCGCACTAGCGCTGTGGTCTAGTCGCCGAGCGTGCACTCACGGCGACTTTCCAGACCAATTCTCGCCACAGTTGCACGCTCGGCGCCGGCGTGGGACCGGTTGGACGAACGGTTCTGGGACAATAGCGGGGAAATGACTGCGATATCCCTGACACCGGGCGTGCTTGCCGAAGCCGTGGTGGACCTGGGTGCCGTCGCGCACAACGTGCGGGTGCTGCGCGAGCACGCCGGCGACGCACAGGTAATGGCCGTCGTCAAGGCCGACGGCTACGGGCACGGCGCCCCGCGGGTCGCCCGGGCCGCGTTGGCCGCTGGTGCCACCGAGCTGGGTGTGGCCACCGTCGACGAGGCGCTGGCGTTGCGCGCCGACGGCATCACCGCACCCGTGCTGGCCTGGCTGCATCCGCCCGGGGTCGACTTCGCGCCCGCGCTGCTGGCCGACGTGCAGATCGCGGTGTCCTCGCTGCGGCAGCTCGACGAGCTGCTGGATGCGGTCCGTCGCACCGGCCGCACGGCCGCGGTGACCGTCAAAGTGGACACCGGACTGAACCGCAATGGTGTGCCGCTGGCGCAGTACCCGTCGATGCTGACTGCGTTGGACCGGGCCGCCGCCGAGGACGCTGTCCGGCTCCGGGGTCTGATGTCGCATATGGTCTACGCCGACCAGCCGCACAATCCGATCAATGACATTCAGGCACAACGGTTTACCGACATCGTCACGCAGACGCGCGAGGCGAAAGTCCGGTTCGAGGTGGCGCATCTGTCGAACTCGTCGGCGACGATGTCGCGTCCCGATCTGGCCTTCGACATGGTTCGGCCGGGTATCGCGGTCTACGGACTGAGTCCCGTACCGACGCTGGGCGACCTGGGCCTGATACCGGCAATGACAGTGAAATGTGCTGTTGCACTAGTGAAGTCGATCCGAGCGGGCGAGGGAGTCTCGTACGGACACACCTGGATCGCCGAGCAGGACACCACTGTGGCGCTGATGCCGATCGGTTATGCCGACGGTGTTTTTCGATCGTTGGGTGGACGACTGGATGTGCTGATCAACGGCAGGCGGCGACCCGGCGTCGGCCGGATCTGCATGGACCAGTTCCTGGTCGACCTGGGCCCGGGACACGTCGACGTCGCCGAAGGCGATGAGGCGATCCTGTTCGGGCCGGGGACCCGGGGTGAGCCGACCGCGCAGGAGTGGGCGGACCTGCTGGACACCATCCACTACGAAGTGGTGACCAGTCCGCGGGGACGCATCACCAGAACCTACCGCGAGGCTGGGAATCGTTGAGCGGTAACAATATTGACAGCCCTCTCGTGAGCAAGGGACTGGCGCGGTGGCTGGCCGGCGCAGCGGGCGTCGGTGCGCTCGGCACCATCGCCGGAGTCACGGTGGCGCGCTCGGTCACTCGCCGGGTCATCGTCGACGACCCGTACGTCAACGAGGATTTCGAGACTCTCGACGGTGACCGCAGCTATCTGGTGACGACCCCCGACGGTGTGCCGTTGGCGGTACGCGAGGTCGGGCCCACCGATGCGCCGTTGACCGTGGTGTTCGCTCACGGATTCTGTCTTCGCATGGGGTCCTTCCACTTTCAGCGCATACGGCTGTCGGAGGAGTGGGGTTCGCAGGTCCGGATGATCTTCTACGACCAGCGCGGTCACGGACGATCAGGTGAAGCCCCGCCGGAAACCTACACCGTGACCCAGCTCGGCATGGACTTGGAGACGGTGTTGCAGGTGATCGCCCCGCGTGGTCCGATCGTGCTGGTCGGCCATTCGATGGGCGGTATGACGGTGTTGTCGCACGCCCGGCAGTTCCCGCAGCAATACGGCAACCGGATCACGGGGGCGGCGTTGATTTCGTCCGCAGCCGAAGGTGTCACCAAATCTCCGCTGGGTGAGATCCTGAACAACCCTGCGCTGGAAGCTGTTCGGCGCGCCGCGAGGTCGGCCCCCAAGCTCGTCCAACGCGGCCGCAACGCGACGCGTTCGCTGATCGGCCCGATTCTTCGGGCGGCCTCTTACTCCAACGTCGATGTCAGCCCGAGCATCGTGGCGTTCTCCGAGAAGATGATGCTCGGCACCCCGATCCCAACGATGGTGGAGTTCCTGCACGCCCTGGAGGTCCACGACGAAACCAAGGGGCTGTCGACGCTGGCCGCGATCCCGACGCTGATCGTCTGCGGTGACCGCGACCTGGTGACGCCCGCCAAGTATTCGAAGCGAATGGCCGAGGCGCTGCCGGATTGCGAGCTGGTGATCGTCTCGCGCGCAGGGCATTTGGTGCTACTGGACCAATCGGATCCGATCAACGACGGCTTGGTGCGTCTGGTGAAACGTGCAACGCCAAGCAGGTTCGCGGTGATCAGCCGGCGGTTGCGCGACCGGATTCTGCGCCGTGACTGAGCACGGCTCCGGCATCGCCACGCTGCCGCGTGTGGAAGACACCGTCGCACTCGGGTCGCAGCTGGGGGAACAGTTGCGCGCGGGCGACGTCGTCGTGCTCTCCGGTCCGCTCGGCGCGGGAAAGACAGTGCTGGCCAGGGGGATCGCCGCAGCGATGGACGTTGACGGGCCCGTGACGTCGCCGACGTTCGTCTTGGCGCGGGTGCACCCGGCGCGACGCAGCGGCGCTCCGGCGATGATCCACGTCGACGTCTACCGACTGCTCGACCACACCGGGGCCGATCTGCTCGACGAGCTCGAATCATTGGATCTCGACACCGAACTCGACGATGCTGTCGTCGTGGTGGAGTGGGGCGAGGGCCTCGTCGAACGCTTATCCGATCGACACCTGGACATCCGTCTCGAGCGAACCAGCAACTCCGACAGCCGAACTGCGACGTGGCAGTGGAGTAGCCGATGAGCCTCGTGCTGGCGATTGACACCGCAACCCCCGCCGTGACTGCGGGCCTCGTCGACGGCGGCAGCGTACTGGCTGAGCGTGTCACCCACGACGCCCGCGCGCACGCCGAACGGATCACCCCGAATGTGCTGGCCGCCTTGGCTGATGCCGGGTGCGCGATAGCAGAAGTCGGCGCCGTGGTGGTGGGCTGCGGGCCGGGCCCGTTCACCGGTCTGCGGGTCGGCATGGCGACCGCCGCCGCGTACGGACACGCACTGGACGTCCCGGTGTACGGGGTGTGCAGTCTCGATGCCATCGGCGTGCAGACCACCGGCGAGGTGCTGGTCGTGACCGACGCCCGTCGGCGCGAGGTCTACTGGGCGCGCTATCGCGACGGTGTCCGCACCGACGGGCCGTCGGTCAGCGCGCCGGCCGACGTCGACCCGGGTTCCGCACGGTCGGTCGCCGGCTCACCGGATCATGCCGTGTTGTTCGGGCTGCCCTGCATCGAGCCGCGGTATCCGACCGCGGCGGGTCTGGTGGCCGCGGTCGCCGAATGGTCGCCGCAGCCGTCGGCGCTGGTGCCGCTGTATCTGCGTCGCCCGGACGCCAAGACCATCGCCGAGCGGGCGGCACAGCAGTGACCGCCGGCAGCGAGCATGTCACCATCGGCGCTCTGACGGTCGATGATGCCGGCCGCTGCGCCGAGCTGGAGAGCCTGCTCTTCCCCGGGGACGACCCGTGGCCGACGGCCGCATTCGTCCGCGAACTCGCGGCCTCCCACAATCACTATGTGGCCGCCCGCGCGGCTGGAGCTCTGATCGGTTACGGCGGTATCTCCCGGCTAGGCCGCACTCCGCCGTTCGAATACGAGATTCACACCATCGGCGTGGACCCGGAATACCAGGGCCGAGGCATTGGCCGCCGGCTGCTGGACGAACTGCTGACCATCGCCGACGGCGCTGTCGTGCACCTGGAAGTCCGCACCGACAACGAGCCGGCGATCGCGTTGTACCGCAGCGTGGGATTCACCGAAGTGGGTCTGCGCCGGCGGTATTACCGCGTGAGCGGCGCCGACGCGTACACCATGAGACGGGAGGCGACATGACGGGCACGACGATTCTGGCCATCGAAACCTCGTGCGACGAGACCGGCGTCGGCATCGCAAGGCTCCACAGGGACGGCACCGTGACCTTGCTGGCCGACGAGGTGGCGTCCAGCGTCGACGAACACGTCCGGTTCGGCGGCGTCGTGCCCGAGATCGCGTCGCGGGCCCACCTGGAAGCGCTCGGTCCAGCGATGCGACGGGCGCTGGCCGCGGCCGGCCTGGCCAAACCCGACATCGTCGCGGCCACTATCGGGCCGGGCCTGGCCGGCGCGCTGCTGGTGGGAGTCGCCGCGGCGAAGGCGTATTCGGCGGCCTGGGACGTGCCGTTCTATGC
>JBAWAV010000057.1:0-3215 GCA_049589475.1 Mycobacterium sp. | reverse complement strand
CCAACTAATCGCATACCGCAATGAAGGAAACACGATGGCTGCATCCCAGACCGGCAAAGGTGACTGCGGTTTCGAAACAGTCGAAGCCGCAGGATGATACGCATCCGCTCGGTACGTTGCTGACGATCCAAGAGCTGGCAGAGCGGCTGACGGTAAGCGTCGGCTGCATCCGTGCTTGGCGGCTGCGCGGCGATGGCCCACCGGCAATCCGCATCGGAACTGCACTCCGATGGGATTCTCGTGAGGTCGATGAGTGGCTCGATTTCCGGCGCGAATCACGTTGGCAGGCTGGGTGATTGAGGGACGTTTAGGTCCTGGTGGCACGCGGGTCTATCGCGCTCGTGTCTATTACCGAGGCCGCTATGTGGCGTCGCGGACATTTCAGCGAAAACGTGATGCGCAGGAATGGGAACGGCGCCAGACGGACAGCCTACGGTCCGGGGTCTGGTCCGACCCTGCAGCGGGCGACAGGCCGGTAGGTGAGTGGTGCCAGATCTGGCTGGACGCCCAGCCGGCTCGGCAGCCGGCCACTCTTCGCAAGATTCGTGGGGTGATCGCGAAGCAGATCGCCGGTACCTTCGGACGCCGGCCACTCGTCTCGGTGCGACCGTCTGAGGTACAGGCCTGGGCCGCTGAACTATCCCGAACGCAATCCGTTGCGACTGCCTGCCACGCGCTTGGCGTTTTGCGACGGGTGTTCGACTATGCCGTGCGCGACGGTGCAATCCAGCGCAATCCCGCCGCGGGGATCCGTCTGTCCAAGGTGCAGGGCAATGACCCACGGCCTTTGACCCATGACGAACTTTGGCGGCTCGCGGGAGTATTCGAAGCAGCGAGGGACCGGCTGCTGGTGCTCGTCGCTGGTTATTGCGGGCTCAGATGGGGCGAGCTAGCGGCATTGCGATGGTCCGATGTCGACCTGCAAAGCAGGACCTTGCGCGTCGTTCGGGCGTATTCAGAGGAGGCGCCGCGAGGCGAGTTGTCGCCGGTCAAGAATCATCAGGCCCGCACGGTGCCCGTCCCCGAGATCGTGTCGGGAGAGCTCGCAAACTATAAAGCCCTCCAACAACGGGGCGAATTGGTCTTTCCTTCCGCATCAGGCACACCGCTTCGCAACCGGAACTGGCGACGCGACGTTTTTGATTCAGCGGTCGCGGCGCTCGGCTTGAAAATCACTCCCCACAACTTGCGCGACACCGCGGCATCGCTGGCTATCCAGGAGGGCGCGTCGGTTGTCGCGGTCGCGCGCCTGTTGGGTCACGAATCGGCGGCGACCACGCTCAACCACTATGCGGGTCTTTTCCCGACGGACCTTGACGACATCGCTTCGCGACTCGACGCTGCCGCGCGACTGACCATCGCCAGCCGACGCGAGTCATCTGATGCCAAATGTCAAGTTTCGGCACCCGCTTGACGGATGAGTTCCGGTAGGTGCTTTACAGCCGAGACGCGTTGAGGTTGGTTCCCGCGTCGCTGCGGTGAGCGCCGTTGGGCGCATCCTGGCGCAGCTTGCGGGGACGACCGTGCGGTGTGGCGTACGCGCCGTGCTCCTTGGCCCGGTCGTGGCGGATGGCATGAGTGCGCACGATCGTTCCCGCACAAGCGATCTGCACCGATCCCGCCACGATCGATACCTCGACCTGCTTTCCCCGCCAAGGCCTCCCGGCCCGGTACGTCGTCCCGGCAAATGACACATCCCCGTTGTTGTCGACGACCCGTGTCACCACGATCCCGCTGGTAGCCGCCCGCGCGCTGCGTCGGCCCTGACGCGGCGGCCGCGGCGTGCCGCCGGTGTTTTGGCGCTGCGCGTGCGAGGCGACCAGCACCTCGCGGTGGTAGATCTGCACCAAGTTGTCCGCCACAACCGCCTCCACCGGCTCACCGGCCAACACGATCGGCACCCGATACCCAAACCCCGCCAATCGGATCAACCCGCGCTGATCCACCCACCGCTGAACACCGGCACTGCGCAGATCCGCGCGCTGGGACGCGCCGCGCCGTTGCCCATTGCTAGCGACCGCCGCGACGGGCTCCACAACGTCAAGAACAGGACCGGTAGCCAACGCAAACCGTTCCGCCGGTGGACGCATTCCCAGCGACTGATGCGGACGCTCGGTGTTGTACTGGGTCACCCACCGGTCTAGCGCTGCCTGAAGCTCGCCGATTGTGCCGAACATCCGATCGGCCTCGGCAAAGAACTCCGCCCGCATCGTCTTATGAAGGCGCTCAACCTTTCCCGTCGTGGTGGGCGAGCGCGGCGCGGTCAACAAATGCCGGATCCCGTTCTCCACGCAGACCCGATCGAACAACACTTCGGCCGAGGAACCACCCGGGCCGAAACGCCCCGTGAACACCTTCCCGTTGTCCGTCAAGATCTGCTCGGGCACGCCGTGGCGCTGCAGGGCACCGAGCAACGCATCGCATACCGGGCGCGCTGTAGCTCGCGCGACAACCTTCGCCGACACCACGAACCGGGAGTTGTCATCAATCCCGGTCACCACCTTGACCTCTGCTCCATCACCGAGGTGAATTCCGCCGACGACGTCCATCTGCCATAACTCCATCGGCCGACCCCGCTCCCACCGCTTGTAATCACTGCGCCGCCGACGACGCTTGGCCGGGTCAATACGTCCGTTACGGACCAACGCCCGATACACACTGGAACGCCCCGGCACCGACACAACACCTTCGCGGGTCAGCTCATAGACGATCCTGGTAGGCCCCCACCGAGGATTGTGATCACGCAACGCCAACACCCGCGCCTCCAACCCCGGCGCCATCTGATGAGGACACCCATGCGGACGCGACGACCGATCCTCAAGATTGAGCACCGCCCCATCACGCGCATACCGACGCAACCACGCATGCACCGTCTGGCGCGACACCCCATAACGGCGGGCAACCGTGCTGATTACAGCACCATCCAACACCTCAAGCACCGCCCGATAACGCAGCTCGGACACCCGCAACTCCCGCAACATGCCGGCCCCTTCCGCAGTCCACCAACGACTACGAAAGAACCCCCACCCACCAACGGGTGTAAAGCACCTACCGGAACTGTTGTCGCAGACCTACCGAAACCGCGTCCCAGAACCGTAAAGCAGCAACCGGACCTCAAACGTCAAGCATCAACCGGAACCGCACACCAGCATGGCAGCCGGGTGTCAAGTTTCGGCACCCGCTTGACGGATGAGTTCCGGTAGGTGCTTTACAGC
>JBAWAV010000056.1:0-4682 GCA_049589475.1 Mycobacterium sp. | reverse complement strand
GCCATGGTGTTTACTGCGCCGCGGCTGGCCCAGTGCTGGGGTGTGCTCGGCGACCATGTCCGGGTTCATCACGAACCCGCCGGCCGCGATGATGACCGCTTTGGCCTTGACCGCGCCAGTTTCGGTGAAGTGCTTCCAGGTGACACCGACGACCGCACCGTCATCGTCCACGATGAGGGCGGTTGCCCCGGTCTCGTAGCGAATCTGTACTGCCAGGTCGTCGGCGCGTTTGACCAGCAGGTCGACAACCATGGCGGCGCCGCCGAGTTCGCCCGGCACCGGCACGGAGTGCCCGCGCGGCGCTGGGATGGCCTGCTCGCAAAAAGGCCACACCTTTTCGTTGCCGGTGTAGCTCAGGCCCTCGGTGCCCGCCGGGACGACAACTTTGCCAGGCACGTAGCTGCGCTCGAATTGGAAACCCAGCTCTTCCAGCCAATTGAAATGCTCGACACTGCCGTCGCAGTACGTACGAATCTTTTCGCGGTCGGGCTGTCGCGACACCGCGACCAGATACTTGTACATCTCCTCCGGTGAGTCGGAGTGCCCAGTCGCCTGTTGCACCGCCGTTCCGCCGCCCAGGTAGAAGTGCCCTCCGGCAAGCGAAGTGGTGCCTCCTGCCACCGACCCGCGCTCGAGCACCAGCACCCGAGCACCCGCGGCGGCCGCGCTCACCGCCGCACATCCCCCGCCGATGCCGAAGCCGATCACGACGACGTCCACCTCATCCGACCATGACGACACGTCGTCAGCGCGCAAGGTTGCCGGTATCTCGGTGCTCATTAGCGCCACTCCTCCTCCTGCTCCTGCTTGATGTAGTCGAAAAACTGCCGCATCTCGGCCGAGAAGTGCGCGATCTCCAGAAACGGAACCCCGGATTGCGGGGCGGAAACATACGCGAATCGCAAGCCACCGGGCATCACGCCCTGCTGCGGCACCGTCGCGCCTTGCTCGACGGCGGCGGTCAGGGTGGCGTCGAAGTTCTCCAGGCTGTCGGCCTCGACGCACACGTGGTGCAGGCCCGGCCCGCTGTCCCGCAGAAAGTCACTATAGATATTAGGCCCGCGGACCGGTTCGATCAGCTCCAGCTGCATGTCACCGAGATAGCTCAGCGAGATGTGGGCGACGAAGTCGGCCGGTGCGCCGAGGTAACTGCAGCTGTCCGGCGCGAAGTGGACATCGGGCAGTCGCACCCACTTCTTGACGCCTAACAGGCCGGTGAGAGCGGTTTCCGTGCCGGCCACGTCACGCGTTACCCAGGCGACCTGGACCGGTGACCCGAAGGAGAGGCTCATCGCATCGCAGGATAACTCAGCGTCCGCCTCGGTAGAAACCGCCCAAATAACGTTGCCATCACCGGGCGTTCCTCATGCCTGCGCTCGTCGCTGAACATGTTCTAATTCGAGATTCGGAACGGCTGCGAGTCGACGTCGGACTGGGTCAGGACGCTGACCAGTAATCGGACCTGGGTGTCGAACACCATGTGGGGGTCGCTCACGGTGTCGGCGCCGTATTGCCCGAAGACCTCCAAGCTGATCGCTCCCACCACGCCGGCCCAGATGGCGAAACACTTGGCAACGACGGAATCGTCACCGGGGAAACCGAATTCTTGGCGCAGCCGCTCGAAGTCGGCCGATAACGGTTGTGGCGCAGCATAATTGGACAACATGATGTCACCGGTCGCGATTCCGGCCGCGACAGCGTCGAACAAGGCGCCGACCACTCGCGTTCCCGGGCCGACCGTTTGCTCGGCCGGCGCGTGATAGCCGGGTACCGGGCTGCCGTACAACAGTGCCCAGCTGGCCGGGTGCTCGATGGCCCAACTGCGTGCCGCGTGCGCGATGGCGATCACGTCGTCGCTCCAGACCTCGGGTATCGCGTCGCGTGCGCGGTCGACCGAGTCCGCGAGCTCGGAGTACGCGTCGACCAACAACAACGTCAACAACTCGTCGCGGCTGGACACGTAGCGATAGACAGCTGAGGACACCATCCCGAGGTCCCGGGCGATGGCGCGCAGCGACAGGCCTGCCGCGCCGTGCTCGACCAGATGGCGCCGGCCGAGCTCGATGATCTGCGCCTCGATGCGTTCACGCGAGTCTCGCCGCTTGGCCACCGCCCCATCTTGACATGAAAGAGAACAGTGCTCTTGCATTTCGATGGACGGTATGCCATGGTGAAGCTGCTTAGAGAGCAGTGCTCTCGTTTAATTTCTGGAGAGGATGGATCATGACGGTGCGGTACGACGAGCCCCCGCGGGCGGCCATCGCCGCCAACGCGGTGATCCGCTGGCTGGCCGAGGTGGGCATCAGCATCGCCGGCACCAGGGCGTTGCACGTGCGTGGGCGCACGACGGGCAAACGGCGGTCCGTCGTGGTGAACGTGTTGGCTGCGGACGGCGTCGACTACCTCGTTTCGCCCCGTGGCAATACGCAGTGGGCCCGCAATGTCCGGGCGGCCGGAGAAGTCGAGGTGGGGCCGCGCTGGCGTCGTCGCCGCCGTCGTGCGTCAGAGCTCGCCGACTCGGCAAAGCCGGAGATCCTGCGGCGCTATCTGGACCGGTGGTACTGGGAGGTCAAAGGCCACGTCGCCGGATTGACGCCTGATTCCGACGACGACCAATTGCTGGCCGCGGCATCGTCGATTCCGGTGTTCGCGCTGGCGTCTGTCGGCTGACCGCTACATCGCCGGTCCGCCGACGCCCACATCCTCGCGGACCTGCTGGGTAGTGGACTGCCACGACACCGCGGCGGGGAGAGTGCCCCAGACGCTGTTGAAGATCCCGACGATGCGGGCGGATCCGGCGGGGTTGGTGATGTACACCGGCCCACCCGAATCGCCCTGCTGGCTGACGGCGCCGTGACCCATGGTGAACCAGCCGTTGTTGACGTTTTCGACGGTCCCGCAGCTTTCGCCGGTGATCACCCCGAAGTGGCAGACCGGCTCCCCTGGCGTCACGACCAGGCCAGGATCCGATTGCAGCACCCGCCCGCCCGGCAGGACGTTGTTCACGACGACGTCGGGGGCCAGCACGATCGACTCGTAGTCGGCAATCTGCTGGTCGGTTTTGACGAAAGTGCCGTTAGGAGTGTTGTCCCGGAACGTCGCGACACTGCCGATGACCTTGTTGTCCCTGTTCATCACCGGCCCGTCGGCCCGGCAGTGCCCCGCGGTGAACGCCACCCGCAGGCCCGGGTCGACGTAGCCCAAGGTGCACAGATGAGGGCCCTGGTGGATTTCCATCCCCGGGAAGACCGGAACCGGATCGGCCTTGGCGGTCGCGGGAAAGTAGCCGGCCGCAACGGCGGCGGCAATTATCGCGCCGAACGCGCGAATTGAGGGACTGCGCATCCGTCGACTCCCCCCAGCCGGGGCCGGCACGACACCGACCAGCTACCAGCGTAGCGACCCGATCGCATCCGTAGAGGCGAATTGGTTGCTAGCGCGGCGATCCGGTTTCAGATCGCCGCGCCAGCTACGCGATCAAGGAATAGTCAGCACCTGTCCCGGTTGGATCAGATCCGGGTTGGCGATACCGCTGGCGTCGGCGATGACCTGGTATTTGCTGCCGTCACCGTAGAACCGCTCGGAGATGGCCCACAGTGTGTCGCCGGACTCGACGGTGTACGTCCGCGCGGCGGGTTCGGGCGCCGGGGTCGGGTCGTGCTCGGCTGCGGTCTCGGCGTGTGCTTCTTCGCCGGCCGGAGCGGCGGCCTCGGGCTCCGGCGGCGGCGGAGCGTCGGTCTCCGTCTTCGTCGACCAGGCTGACCCGTCGGCCGCGTACAGGACGAGATTGCGGTCGTCTTGCAGCACCAGCCGAACATTCTTCTTGCCCTTGGTGTCGGTGTGCCACACCGGCTTGTCTCCGGTGTACAGAACGAAGTTGCCGTCGCTCTGGACCTCGGCGCGAACGACGTCTTCACCGTTGGTCCCCGACGACCAGATCGCGTGACCGCGCGATGCCAGGACCAGGTTCCCGTCGTCTTGCAACGTCAGGGTGTAGGCCCCGTTGCTCGAGGTAAGCGAATCACCCTTGACAAGCTTTTGTCCTTCGGTAAGTGTGTCTCCCACTGCAGTTCTCCTCATTATCGCGGCCGAGGCGGATGCCGGCCTTGATGTCGAACTTACTGATCTTGTCTTGCCCGTGGGGGCGTTCGCCTCGCCGAAATAAAAACGGTGAATGAACAGGGCCTTGCCACCGTTCCGGGCGCTTACCGGGACGGCGTCAACGGGGCGGCGGCCGCGGATCGGATGACTGTCGCGGGCTGCCAGCCCGGCGGCCCGAAGACGTAGCCCAGCCGGTCACGTAGACGGGCGGCCGACCGGAAATCGCGTGCTATGGCTAGGTATTCGTGCGTCTGAAGTTTCCAGACGTTGAACGTGTCGACCTGCTTGGTAAGTCCGTAATGCGGGCGGAAGGTCTCTTGCCGGAAGCTGCCGAACAGCCGGTCCCAGACGATGAAGATTCCGCCGTAGTTCTTGTCGAGGTATTCGGCGTCCATGCCGTGGTGCACCCGGTGATGCGAGGGCGTGTTGAAGACGAACTCGAACGGTCGCGGCAGCTTGTCGACCCGCTCGGTGTGCACCCAGAACTGGTAGATCAGATTCAGCGACCAGCTGAAGAACACCATCCAGGGCGGCAGGCCCAACAGCGGCAACGGAACCCACAGCAACACCTCACCGCTGTT
>JBAWAV010000055.1:0-2301 GCA_049589475.1 Mycobacterium sp. | reverse complement strand
CAAGGTTGGCCCGCTGGTGTCGCAGCGGCAACGTGACCGCGTCGAAGGGTACATCGCCAAAGGCAAGAGCGAAGGCGCCCGAATGACCACCGGCGGTTCACGGCCGTTCGACCGGGGCTGGTTTTTGACGCCAACCATCTTCGCCGACTTGGACAACAACGCGACGATCTCGCAGGAGGAGATCTTCGGGCCGGTGCTCTCACTGATCCCCTACTCAGACGAGCACGAAGCCATCGAGATCGCCAACGACAGTGTCTACGGCCTTGGCGGCACGGTGTGGTCATCGGATCCCGAACGCGCGACCAGCGTTGCTCGCCGTGTTCGCTCCGGGACTGTTGGTGTCAACCACTACGTCAACGATCCCGTTGCCCCGTTCGGCGGCATCAAACAAAGCGGGATGGGTCGCGAACTCGGTCCGGAAGGTCTGCATGCGTTCCAGGTGTACAAGACCATCTACCTGCCGCCGATTCCCGACCAACAACAGGCCGCTCAGTTGTAATTCGACTGGAGCCGAGCTGATTTCGTGTCACGATCGGAGCAAGGAGACATGTCTGCGCCCGCCGTCGCCGCGCCCAGCGCCAACGTGCATGAGTTCACCACCGAGCTGACCGTTCGGCACCGCAGCACACCGGCAGAAGGCGTGGTCGTGCTTGACCTCGCGCATCCGGCAGACGACGACCTGCCGCGCTGGGGGCCAGGCGCCCACATCGACTTGATGCTCGAGGACGGCCTGACGCGTCAATACTCGCTTTGCGGTGATCCGCGTGATTCGGGCGTCTGGCGAATCGGGGTATTGCTCGAACCCCACAGCCGCGGCGGCTCACAGTACGTTCACGAGAACCTCCGCGAGGGAGCCACGGTCCGAGTGCGCGGCCCGCGCAACCATTTCCCGCTCGTCGATGCGTTGCACTATAAATTCGTCGCCGGTGGTATCGGCATCACGCCGATTTTCGCGATGATCGAGGCCGTGCAGCGCGCCGGTGGTGACTGGACGCTGCTCTACGGCGGTCGGACCCGGGCATCGATGGCGTTCGCGGAAGACCTTGCCGGTCGCTATCCCTCGCGAGTTACGTTGTGGCCTCAAGACGAACGCGGGCTCCTCGACCTGGAATCGCTGCTCAAGCAGCCCCAGGACAACACGTTGGTGTACTGCTGTGGGCCCGAGCCCTTGCTAGGGGCAATGGAGCAGCAGTGCACCCATTGGCCAACCGGAGTGCTTCATATCGAACGGTTCGCGGCCCGGGCGCCGACTGCAGAGGAAACCGCTGAAGCCCTCGACCAGTTCGAGGTGGTGTGCCAGCGATCCGGGGTCAGTTTCGAGATATCGCCGGAGCAGTCGGTTTTGGAAGTCCTTGAAGAGGCCGGGATTCCGATCTTGGGCAGCTGCTATGAAGGCGTCTGCGGAACGTGCGAGGCCAAGGTGCTGGAGGGAACCCCGGCTCATCGCGACTCGGTGCTCACCGATGCCGAGAGAGCCAGCGGCGAAATCATGATGCCGTGCGTATCGCGCTCCCGCACCGAAAGGCTGGTGCTGGACCTGTGAAAACCAACTACCCGCTGAAGTGTTGGTATGTCGCAGCGAACTGCGACGAAATTGGCGACGTCCCACTCGGGCGCCGCTTACTCGGCCGAGACGTCGTGTTATGGCGCGGCGCCAGCGGCAGCGTCCACGCGTTCGAAAACCGCTGCGCGCATAGATCTTTCCCGCTGTCGCACAGTCGAGTCGACGGAGATCGGCTGGTCTGTGGCTATCACGGGTGCACCTACGACTCGGACGGCAACTGCGTGTACACGCCGACCCAGTCGCAGGTTCCGACCGGGATGCGGGTGGCCGTATTTCCGCTTCTCGAGGAGCCGCCGTTCGTCTGGATATGGCTGGGGCCCCCGGGCGCTTCCGGTGGGAGTGAACCGCCGCGCAATCCGTGGACCGGCGATCCAGAATGGTCGACTTTCGCCAGCGCCTGGCACGTCAACGCGAACTACATGATGGTCCACGAACACTACATGGACTTCAGCTATGCGCCCATCCTGCACCGCCGTGATGTCCCGGCCGAAATCGACAGCATGCCAGCGTTTAACGATATCGAGGTCACCGAGACGACCGTGTCCTACACCCGGCTGTTGCCCGACGCTCAACTCGTCGACTGGGAGGCCGATGCCACCCGACTGGACCGCGGCCTAACCTATAAACGTCGCGAGAGCGGTACGTTCGTCTCCCCTGCGATGCACCGTCAATTCTGGGAAATTGCGACCGCGAACGGCGGACGGTACACCACTACCCGAACGCACGGCATCACGCCT
>JBAWAV010000054.1:0-8255 GCA_049589475.1 Mycobacterium sp. | reverse complement strand
GCGATCGCTGAGGTGGTCGAGTCCATCGACGAGGACGGCAACGTCTTCGAGGAGCTGTCGCTGCGCAGCTGCGTGGCGGCACTCGACGGATCCGACGTGATCCGCGCGTCCGGTGTAGGCAGTCCGGATCGGGCACGAGAGCTCGGGCTCTCGGTGGCCGCCGAGCTGTTCGAGTTGGGGGCACAGGAACTCATGTCGAGTGCGCGGCAGTGAGGCCGTGCGCGAAAACGAGGTAGGAGCGACGATGACGACGCGAGGGCGCAAGCCGAGGCCCGGCCGCATCATGTTCGTGGGGGCGGGTCCTGGGGACCCCGCGCTACTGACGACGCGGGCCGCTGCGGTACTGGCCAATGCCCCCCTGGTGTTCATTGACCCCGACGTGCCCGAGCCCGTGCTGGCGTTGATCGGCAAAGATCTGCCGCCAGTGTCCGGGCCAGCACCGGCCGAGCCGGCTGCGCCGTCGGACAACGGAACCAGCGAGGGGTCCGCAACCGAAGAACAACCCACCGTGGTGTCGGTGGGACCCGACATCCGGCCCGCACTGGGCGATCCCGCCGAGGTGGCCAAAACCCTGGTCGCCGAGGCGCGCACCGGAGCGGACGTGGTGCGCCTGGTGGCCGGCGACCCGCTGTCGGTGGACTCGGTGATCACCGAGGTGAATTCCGTGGCCCGCTCACACCTGCACTTCGAGATCGTGCCGGGGCTGGCGGCCAGCGGCGCGGTGCCGACCTACGCCGGGCTGCCGCTCGGCTCGTCGCACACCGTCGCCGACGTCCGTGGCGACGTGGATTGGGGTGCTTTGGCCGCAGGCCCGGGCCCGCTGATCCTGCAAGCCACGTCCTCGCATGTGGCCGACGCGGCGCGCACCCTGATCGAGTACGGGCTGGCCGACACGACACCGTGCGTGGTGACGTCGTCCGGAACCACCTGTGCGCAGCGCTCTCTGGAGTCGACGCTGGGTGGGCTGACCGACACCAACCTGGTCATCGGCGCCGACGGTGCCGCCCCGTCGCCGGTGGTCGTCACCATCGGCAAGACGGTGGCCAACCGGGCCAAGCTGAACTGGTGGGAGAGCCGCGCGCTGTACGGCTGGACCGTGCTGGTGCCGCGGACCAAGGATCAGGCCGGCGAGATGAGCGAGCGGTTGACCGCGCACGGCGCACTGCCGATCGAGGTACCGACGATCGCCGTCGAGCCGCCGCGCAGCCCCGCGCAGATGGAGCGGGCGGTCAAGGGTCTGGTCGACGGCCGCTACCAGTGGGTGGTGTTCACCTCGACGAACGCGGTGCGTGCGGTGTGGGAGAAGTTCGCCGAGTTCGGGCTCGACGCCCGCGCATTCTCCGGTGTGAAGATCGCCTGCGTCGGCGAATCGACCGCCGACCGGGTGCGCGCCTTCGGGATCAGCCCCGAGCTGGTGCCCTCCGGTGAGCAGTCGTCGCTGGGCTTGCTCGACGAATTCCCGCCCTACGACAGCATTTTCGACCCGGTGAACCGGGTGCTGCTGCCGCGGGCCGACATCGCCACCGAGACGCTGGCCGAGGGTCTGCGTGAACGTGGTTGGGAGATCGAGGACGTCACCGCCTACCGGACCGTGCGGGCTGCCCCGCCGCCGGCGGCCACCCGCGAGATGATCAAGACCGGTGGTTTCGACGCGGTGTGCTTCACCTCGAGCTCGACGGTGCGCAACCTGGTCGGTATCGCCGGCAAGCCGCACGCGCGCACGATCGTCGCCTGCATCGGACCCAAGACCGCAGAGACGGCGGCCGAATTCGGTTTGCGTGTCGACGTGCAACCGGAGACCGCTGCGGTGGGCCCGCTGATCGAAGCGCTGGCCGAGCACGCCGCCCGGTTGCGTGCCGAGGGCGCGCTGCCGCCGCCGCGTAAGAAGAGCCGCAGGCGGTAGCCCGGTGGCCTACCCGCGGCAGCGTCCGCGTCGACTTCGCTCGACGCCGGCGCTTCGCCGGTTGGTCGCGCAAACATCGCTGGAGCCAAGGCATTTGGTGCTGCCGATGTTCGTGGCCGACGGCATCGACGAGCCGGCGCCGATCGCCTCGATGCCGGGTGTGGTGCAACATACCCGCGACTCGTTGCGATCCGCCGCGGCCGACGCGGTGAGCGCCGGGGTGGGTGGACTGATGCTCTTCGGCGTGCCCCGCGAGCAGGACAAGGACGCGGCCGGCTCGGCCGGCTCCGACGCTGACGGCATCCTCAACGTCGCGTTGCGTGATCTGGCCAAGGATCTCGGCGATGCCACCGTGCTGATGGCCGACACCTGCCTGGACGAATTCACCGACCACGGCCACTGCGGGGTGCTCGACGAGCGCGGCCGGGTGGACAACGACGCGACTCTGAAGCGATATGTCGAACTGGCTGTGGCGCAAGCGGATTCGGGTGCACACGTGGTGGGTCCGAGCGGCATGATGGACGGCCAGGTCGGTGCGATCCGCGACGGCCTGGACGCCGCCGGCCACGGCGACGTGGTGATCCTGGCCTACGCCGCCAAGTTCGCGTCGGCGTTCTACGGCCCGTTCCGGGAAGCGGTGAGCTCCAGCCTGTCCGGCGACCGGCACACTTATCAGCAAGAGCCGGGCAACGCCCGCGAGGCGTTGCGCGAAGTGCAACTGGACCTCGACGAGGGCGCCGACATCGTCATGGTCAAACCCGCGATGAGCTACCTCGACGTCCTCGCGGCCACCGCACAGATCTCACCGGTGCCGGTCGCGGCCTATCAGGTGTCGGGGGAATACGCGATGATCTGCGCCGCCGCCGCCAACGGGTGGATCGATGAGCGCGCCGCGGCGCTGGAATCGTTGACCAGCATCCGGCGCGCCGGCGCCGACATCGTGCTGACCTACTGGGCCGCCGGCGCGGCCAACTGGTTGTCGTGACGGGTCCCGTCGCACCGGGTTGGGGGCAGGAGCCTCCGGGTGGGCCTGAGCCGCCTAGTCGCCCGGTCGACGTCGACACCGGCTTCTGGCTGTGGCTGGCGGCACTGCCACTGATGGTGGTCGGCTACGGCGCCGACGTGGTCGGCTCGTCGAACGGTCGCGAATCGACCCCGCTCTACGTCGCGGCAGCGTTGTTCACCGGGGTGTTGTGCGCGATCGTCATCACTTTCCTAATCCTGATGCGGGCCGGTTACCGGTGGGCCCGAACCGTGTTGACCGGTGGAGCCATCGCCACCGTCGTCTACGTCGGCATCCGGCTCTTCACGGTGACCTGGCCGCCGATGTACGCCGTGCTTTGCGGCGTCACCGGCATCACGGGATCGGTGCTGATCGCCGGCGGCATGTTCTTGCTGCACCGCCTCGACGTTCACGAGTACCTCACCAGGTGAGCCCGCGAAAAGGTGAAGTGTGGCCCTTGCGCTGGCCATATAGCATTTCGGCCGATCGGTCGAATCGGTAGGGGGAGCGGCTGTGGACAACCTCGAGATCAAGCCCGAAGAGGTTTTGCACGCGGCGGCACTCGGACGTAACCAGCACGAAGAACTGGCCGGCACCTACGCGTCCACGCAGTCGCAGGGGTGGGACGCGGAGTCCGGTTGGGTCGGCACCTCGGGTGCGGCGCTGTCCGGGCTGCTGGACCGCTGGCAGTCGCATGCCATCGACCACCACCAGATGATCAACGGCCACCACGAACGGATGGACACCGCGGCGACGGCGTTCTCCGAGCTGGACGACGACGCCGCCGAACGGGTGCAGCACCTTCGATGACGTTGTCGCTGGCGGACATCGAGACGTGGGATGAGGCCGCGATCGAGCAGGTGTTCTCCGCCGCGACGTTCCGGGCCGAAGGCGCGCAGACCACCGGCGACACCGTCGGCGACCTGCTGACGTTCGTCACCTGGCACGGCGCGACGGCCGATGCGGCGCGCGACTCGGCCACCCGCATCAAGCTCACGCTGTCCAACCACGCCGAGGAGTGCAAGCGGGTCGCGGCTGCGGCGCAGAAGGCGTCGGCCGAGGTCGCCGACCTGAAATACCGGTTGTCGTCGATCAAGGCCGAGGCAAGGCAGGCGCAGCTCAACATCAACGAGCAGACCGGCGCCGTCACGTCCAACGTCACCGTCCTCACCGTCGAGATGAAAAAGCATCAGGACGCGGTGAAAGCGGACGTCGAGAACCGCATCCGCCAGCTCGTCGCCGACGCCGACGGCGTCGACAAGGACCTGGCCGCCGCCATTCAGACCGCCGACGGGGCATCGCCCGGGCCGACACCCAGCGCCGGCCCGGCGCCAAATCTGCCCAAACCCCCACCGGCAGAAGCCAAACCGGACGAGCTCAAGAAGTGGTGGGACGGCCTGACCCCGCAGCAGCAGACCGACTACATCGCGCACGACCCGGCGGCGATCGACCGCGACGGCATCCCGCTCGACATCCGCGACGCCGGTAACCGGATCCGGCTGCCCCACGAGCTCGCGGCCGCCGAGTCGACGCTGCGAGACGCCAAGGGCAGGGAGTCGAATTACTGGGAGCAGGTCAATCTGCACCCGGGGGACATCGACAAGCTCGGTGACCCGCCGGGTGACCTGGCTCGCGCGCAGGCCAGGTACGACGACCTGATCGGCATCAAAAGCGCGCTCTACCCGACGAATTCGGACGGCTCACCCCGGGCGATCAACCCCAAGGATCGTCGCAGCCTGATCCAGCTCGACACGGCGTCGAACCCCCGCCACGTCTTCGGCGCGATCGGGATCGGCGATGTCGACAACGCCACCCACGTGGGCGTCACGACCGGCGGTGTCGGCACCAACGCATCCAGCCTGCCCGGGATGGCTGACGAAGCCACCAACCTCAGGCACACCACCCGTGACGTCTTGACCTGGGCGCACGACCCCAACCCGGAGTCGGTGGCCACCGTGGCGTGGGTGGGCTACGAGCCGCCCGCAGGCATGGAGGACATGAGGGTGACCAACGACGGACTCGCCAAGGCGGCCGCCCCGCACCTCACCAGCTTCTTCAACGGGCTCGGGGCCACGACCGAGAATCCGAACCAGCAGATCACCGCGTTCGGGCACTCGTACGGATCACTGGTCACCAGCCTGGCGTTGCAAGGCGGCACCCCGGTGAAGGACGTCGTGTTCTACGGTTCGCCCGGCCTGGAACTCCCGCAAGCCGGCGATCTGCACCTCGCGCCGGGCGGGCACGCCTACTACGAGCAGACGCCCGACGACCCGATTCGCGGGGTCCAGCACCCGCTGAGCCTGATCCCATACGTCGGGCCGGCACTGGACTGGCTGGCGACCGGTGGATTTCCTACCGACATGCCGTTCGATGCGACGCCTGACGAGATGTCCGGCATCACCCAGCTGTCCACGTCGCCGGGAACCGACCCGATGAACATCGATCGGCTCGGATCCAGTGGACACTCGGAGTATCCGCGTGACGACGGCACCGGCAGACAACAGCTGCGGATGTCGGGATACAACCTTGCGGCGGTGCTGTCGGGAGTTGCCGGCGCGACGAAGGAGGGACGCTGACGTGAGCCGCTTGTGGGTCCTGGTGTTAGCGATGCTGGCGGCGGCGTGTCACCACGCCGACCCCTATCCGTGGCCTCGCCCGGGCCAGCCGTCGGCGACCGCGTTGGAAAACGAACTGAGCCAGCGGGATTCGTTGCAGGACGCTGCCAACGATGTGATCGCGGTGGCCGCCGCCATCCGGGAGGCCGTTGCCCGGGTCTATCCCGCGGCCACTTGGACGACGACATCGGCCGGTGGTCAGGCCGGCTGCGAGCCGCCGTTCGTTTTCCTGTCGGGCTCGATCTACGAACTCCCCAAGTGGCAAGCGTCCGCGCCCACGTCGCCGGCCGATGCCCAGGCTGTGGTCGCGGCCGCAGCGGACGTGCTCAGGGCGCACGGTGCCGACAACCTCGACCTGAAGCCGGGGCAGTCGGTGCGCGGCGCGTTGCCCCGCGAGCACGGCACAGTCGAATTCACCATTCGAGCGCCGTATGGCTCGAATCCGCCGGACATGGTGGTGTCGGGCGCGACGGGCTGTCATCACGTGGCGTCCGGCCCCGGACCGTGGAACACCCCGCCGACGCCGTGAACACCCGCAGGGGATGATGGTCGACGTGACAGCAGGCACCGATACCGACGCCACCCCGCTCTTCCGCGAGGTCGGGGCCAGCTGGTTGTGGCTACTGGCCGGGCCGGTGGCGGCCGGGGCCATGCTGTGGATCGAAAAATCCAACGGCAACGGCTGGCAGATCACCGTGCCGGGGTTCTTTCTGGTGGTGATGACCGGCTTCATTGCGCTGCAAGTCAAGGCGGCGCGCATCCACACGTCGGTCGTGCTGACGTCGCAGACCCTGCGTCAGGGCACCGAGACGATCCGGGTCTCCGAAATCGCCAAGGTCTACCCGGAACCCGACCATCCGCTGGGCTCGCAGAAGGATGTGGAGCGCTGGCAGTCCGCTCGCGCCCTCGGCGAGCTGGTCGGCGTGCCGAAAGGCCGCACCGGCATCGGGCTGCGACTCACTGGCGGCCGCACCGCCCAGGCCTGGGCGCGTCGGCACCGCCATCTGCGCAACGCGCTCACCCCGCTGGTCGAGGAGCGCGTGAGCCCCGCCGAGCTCGCCAAGGACGACGACGGCGACGACGGATCACAGTGGTAAAGACCCGTTTTCGGGCCGTCGTCGAGCTTCTGTTGGCCGGTGGCGCCGTCGCGGGCTGCGCGATCAGCTGGTCGGCGGTGCGGTCAACGGTGGCCGTCGCACCCGTCGTCACAGGTCAGCCGGCGACCACCTCGGTGGTCTATGACCCGTCGCTGCTGTTGCTGACCCTGCTGCTCGCCACGGCCGCGGGGATGCTGGCGGTCGTCGGCGTCGCTCGGCTGCGTCGAGCCGCCAGGCGCTGAGCGTCATGACCACCACCGACCTCGACCTGCGCGGGATGAGCTGTGCGTCCTGCGCGGCCCGTGTCGAGGGCGCGCTCAACAGGCTCGACGGCGTACGCGCCGCAGTGAACTTCGCGCTCGAGCGCGCCCACGTCCAGCACGGGTCGGCGGTCTCGGCCGGTGACCTGATCCGCGCGGTGGAGTCGACGGGCTATCAGGCGTCGGTAGCCCCGGAACGCCCCGAACTCGCCGAGGACCAGCCGCCAACACGGTTGCGCGCGCGGCTGTTCGGCTCGGTGCTGCTGGCGATTCCGGTGGTGGCCGTGTCGATGGTGATGCAGTGGCAGTTCGCCGGCTGGCAGTGGCTGGCGTTCGCGCTGACCACGCCGATCGTGGCGTGGGGCGGCTACCCCTTCCACGTCGCGGCGGCGCGCGCCGCCCGGCACGGCGCCTCGACGATGGACACCCTGATCTCGCTGGGCACGCTGGCCGCCTACCTGTGGTCGGCAACCGCGTGCGCCACTGTGCCTTTCAGAGGCCCGGTGTATTTCGAGGTCGCGGCCGTCGTCACGGTGTTCCAGCTGGCCGGTCGTTACGCGGAGGCGCGGGCCAAACACGCGTCCGGTGCGGCGTTGCGGTCGCTGCTGAGCCTGGGCGCCAAGGATGCTGTGGTGCTGCGCGACGGCCACGAGGTCCGCGTGCCGCTGTCCGAACTGCAGGTGGACGACGTCGTCGTGGTGCGGCCGGGGGAGCGGGTCGCCACCGACGGCGTCATCGTCGACGGCGCAACGGCTTTGGACACCTCGGCGATGACCGGTGAGCCGATGCCCGTCGACGTCGCCGCCGGCGACAAGGTGACCGGTGGCTCGCTGAACACCTACGGCCGGCTGCTGGTGCGCGCCGTCAAGGTCGGTGCCGACACTCAGTTGGCCCGGATGGCCAAGCTGGTCAGCGACGCCCAGAACAGCAAGGCGCCCATCCAGCGAACGGCTGACCGGGTCGCCGCCGTCTTCGTGCCGGCCGTGCTGGTGATCGCCGCGTTGACGATGGCCGGTTGGCTGCTGGCCGGGCAACCCGCGTCCTCGGGGTTCACCGCGGCCGTCGCGGTGCTGATCATCGCCTGCCCGTGCGCCCTCGGGCTGGCCACGCCGACGGCCATCCTGGTCGGCACCGGGCGGGGCGCGCAGCTGGGCATCCTGATCAAGGATCCCCGCCTGCTGGAGACCATCGACGGCGTCGACACCGTCGTCTTCGACAAGACCGGGACCCTGACCACCGGGGCGATGACGGTGCAAGAAGTTCGAGCGCAGCCCGGCGAGGACGCCGACGTCGTGCTGGCCCGCGCCGCGGCGATCGAGTCGGCCTCGGAGCATCCGGTGGCGGCGGCGATCGTGGCGGCCGCCCGCGGCCGGGGCC
>JBAWAV010000053.1:0-17272 GCA_049589475.1 Mycobacterium sp. | reverse complement strand
GGGCAGCTTCGGCGCGGCACAGATCACGTTGGCCGCCGCGGGCGTCACCGCGTGGTCGTTGATCAGCTTTATCCTTCCCCGTCGCGAAAGCGATGGTGCCATTGGGCTTTTCACCGCGACCGCAGTCGTGGGTGTAGGCGTGCTCGTGGCCGCGGGTGCGAAGTCGCTGTGGCAGCTGCCGTTGGCGAGCCTGGGCGCTGTGCTGATCGTGGTGGCCCTGCTCGTCACCGTCGAAGCCCCGCAGCTGTCCGCGCTGTGGGCCCGCTTCCCGCTGCCCGTCATCCCGGCGCCCGGCGACCCGACCCCGTCGGCGCCATCGTCGCGGGTGCTCGCCGACCTGCCGCGACGGGTCCGGATCAGTGATGCGCACCAGACCGGCTTCATCGCTGGTGCCGTATTGCTCAGCGCGCTGGGATCATTGGCGATTGCCTGGCAGCCGCACACCCTGTCCGGTTGGGGCTGGTATGTCGTCGCCGCAACGTCGGCCTCCGCCGCGCTGCGGGCCCGGGTGTGGGACTCGGCCGCATGCAAGGCGTGGCTGCTGGCCCAGCCTTATCTGGTGGCCGCTGCGCTGGCGGTGCTCTACACCGCGACCGCGCACTACCTGGCCGCGCTGATCGCCGTCGTCGTTCTCGCCGCCCTGGTATCGGCGTGGGTGGTGGTGGCATTGAGCCCGTCGATCGCGTCGCCGGACACTTACTCGCTGCCGCTGCGCCGGTTGGTGGGTTTCGTCGCTTCGGGTATCGACGCGTCGTTGATTCCGGTGATCGCATACCTGGTCGGACTCTTCGATGTGGTGCTCAATCGATGAGCTTTGCCCACACTCGCCGATCCGGTTGCCTCGCGGCGATTCTCGTTGCTGCGTTGTGGACCTGCCCACCTGCGCAGGCGATTAGTCGCCCGCAGGTCGACCCGGGTGCGGCGCCGCCGAACGGTGCGCCCGGGCCGGTTGCGCCGATGGAAAAGAACGGCGAGTGCAGTGTGACCGGTGCCGTCGCGGGTACCGACTTCAGCGCCCCGACGCAGAGTCAGCGGCTGCTGGATCCCTCTGCAGCATGGCGGTTTTCCCGCGGCGACGGGCAACTGGTCGCCGTTCTGGACACCGGGGTGCGGCCGGGACCGCGGCTACCCGGTGTGCAACCGGGCGGTGACTACATCGAGGCGACCGACGGCCTCACCGACTGCGACGGACGTGGGACCGCGGTCGCCGGCCTGATCGCCGGTCAGCCCGGTGGCGACGGCTTCGCCGGAATCGCCCCTGCGGCAAGGCTGGTGTCGTTGCGTGTGACGTCAGCGAAGTTCTCGGCGCGCGCTGCCGGTGGCGACCCCACCGTGGCGCGGGCGACCGTCGACGTGACCGCGCTGGGCCGGGCGATCGTGCACGCGGCCGACCTCGGCGCCCGGGTGATCGTCGTCTCGGGAATCACCTGCCTGCCCGCCGACCGCAACATCGACCAGGGCGCGCTGGGTGCGGCGATCCGCTACGCGGCGGTCGACAAGGACGCGGTCATCGTCGCGGCCGCAGGCAACAGCGGTTCCGCCGGGTCGGCGTCTGGCGGGACGGCGTGCGAGTCCAACCCGCTCACCGACTTGGGTCGTCCTGACGATCCCCGCAACTGGGCGGGTGTGACGTCGGTATCGGTGCCGTCCTGGTGGCAGCCGTACGTGCTGTCGGCAGGCTCGCTGACAGCGGGGGACCAGCCGTCGAAATTCACCATGGCCGGCCCGTGGGTGGGCATCGCCGCGCCAGGGGAGAACATCGTCTCGGTGAGTAACCGTGACGACGGGGGACTGGCCAACGGGACGCCGAACGAGCACCAGCAGTTGGTGCCGCTCGTCGGCACCAGCTATGCGGCCGGATATGTCTCCGGCGTCGCCGCGTTGGTCCGCAGCAAATACCCGGCGCTCAACGCGGCCGAGGTGATCCATCGCATCACCGCAACCGCCCACAATGGCGCACGGGCGCCGTCCAACGTCGTCGGCGCCGGCACCGTCGACCCGGTTGCGGCGCTGACCTGGCAGCTTCCCGCTACCACGAATACCGATGCATCGCCGGTGAAACATGTTGCGGCGCCGCCGGAACCGGCACCGAAAAGCCTCACGCCGCGGATCGTCGCGTTCGGTGGGACAGCCGCGCTCATCGTGGCCGTCGTAGCGGCCGCCGCGATCGCTGCACGACGACGAAAGGAAGCCTCGCTGTGAGTGCGACTCAATCCATATCTCCGCCCACCGGGCGGATGACCCTGGTGTCGCTGGCCGTCGTGGCCGCTGCCCTCGCCTTCCCGTGGCATTCCGTCCGCGAGCGCTGGGTGCTCGGCGTCGCGATCGCTGCGGTGGTCGTGTTGTTGGCGCGCTGGCGGGGACTGGCGGTGACGACGATCCTGTATCGCCGACTGGCGATCCTGCGGCCCAACCGGGGCATTCGTCGGGCCGACGACTCGGTCACCGACGTGCGGACAACCGCCTTGCTGCGCATCGCCCCGCCGTTGTCCGACGCCGACGCGCTGCCGCTGCCGTTGATCGCCGGCTACGCCGACCGCTACGGCCTGCACGCGGAGGCCATCCGGGTCACCAGCCGCGACAGCACATCCGAAGTCGGCACCCGCGAGCGTGAGACCTGGATCGGCGTGACCTTGTCTGCCGCCGGTAATCTCGCGGCACTGCAAGCCCGTTCGCCGCAGATCCCGCTACAGGAGACCGCCGAGGTGGCGGCGCGTCGGCTCGCCGACCACCTGCGGGAGAGCGGGTGGACGGCGTCGCTGGCGGCTCCCGACGACGTTCCGACGCCCTATCCGCGGTCGGCCCGCGAGACCTGGTCGGGGGTCAGCTTGGGCAGCACGGATTACGTTGCCGCGCATCGGGTCAAGGTCGACCCGGCGTTGCCGAACACGCTCGCGGCGATCTGGTCCTACCCGGTCCGCGAGGTCTGGACGGTGCTCGCAGTCGCCGGCGCCGGTGCCGCCCAGACCCTGGCCGTCGGGTGCGCGTTCGGCACCGACGCGGCACCCGGTGCGACCGGCCCGCTTCCCGGACTGATATCGCAGGCCGGAATTCAGCGCGCGGCGCTGAGCGCTCTGGACCCGTTGTCGAGTCAGCGTCTCGACGGTCACGTCGCATTGCCCGAGGCTCTGTTGCTGGAGCGGCTGCGCTGGGCCAGCACCGCTCAGCCGCAGCCAATCACGCAGTAGCAGTTAGCTTTCGGTCGCCTCATCGGTGATCGAGAACAGCGCGGCCGCGTTGCCGTAGAACACTGCGCGCAGCCAGTTGTCGTCGATGCCGGGTATCTGGGTGATCGCCCGCATCGCGTCGGTGTAGCCGTACGGGATGTTGGGGAAGTCGCTGCCGAACAGGATGCGATCACCCAACTGCGGCAACCGGCGCAGCTGCGCCGGCGGGAACGGCATGGTCTCGTCAACGAACGGGGTGAAAGCCATTGTGGTGTCGAGCCGCACGTCGACCGAGGCCTCGCAGATGTCGAGAAATTCGGCGTACTCCGGCATTCCCATGTGCGCGATGACCAACCGCAGCCGCGGGTACCGTCGCAGCAGCCGCCGTATCGGCTCAGGTCCGGTGTGCTCGCCCGGCACCGGCCCGGAGCCGCAGTGGATGACGACAGGTGTCCGGGCGTCTTCGATGGCTCCCCAGACCAGGTCGAGCAGCGGATCGTTGGGCTCGTAGCGGCCCACTTGGATATGAGCTTTGAAGACCTGAACCCCGTCGCGGATGGCGGCGTCGACGTAGTCGCCCGCATCTGGTTCGGGGTAAAACGTGGCGGTGGCAAGGCAATCCGGCGTCGAGCGGCGGAATTGGAGCGCCCACTGATTCAGCCACGCCGCCATCTGCGGCTTGTGGGCATAGACCAAAGCGGTGAACCTACGGACGCCGAACTGCCGCAACGTCTGCAGGCGTTCGGACTCGGCCGTGCGGTAGGCGACCGGCCATTCGCGACCGACGAGCGGACCCGCGGAGTCGAAGTAATTCCACACTTTGTCCATCACCGATTTCGGCATGAAGTGGGTGTGCACGTCGATCACACCGGGTAAGTCGAGCGCAGACCAGATCCGTCGTACTTCGGCGACTTCGTCGTCGTGGGTCATGGTCCATCCTCGACTCGTCCGGCAGGCAACGGGTAATACCTTTGTCTATCAGTCGCCGCGCAGGCCGTTGGACAGGAGGAGCGCCATGTGGGATCCGGATGTGTACCTCACCTTCGCCGATCATCGGGGCCGCCCGTTCCTCGACCTGCTGTCCCGGGTAGGCGCGCAGACACCGCGTCGAGTTGTGGATCTGGGCTGCGGCGCCGGCAACTTGACCGTCCAGTTGGCCCGGCGCTGGCCGGGCGCGGTGATCGAGGCACTGGACAGCTCCCCGGAGATGGTGCACGCCGCCCGAGAGCTCGGCGTGGACGCGTCGGTGGGAGACGTGGGAACCTGGACGCCGCAACCTGATACCGATGTGGTGCTCAGCAATGCCGTCATGCAGTGGGTGCCTGAACATCGAGAGCTCTTCGTCCGATGGGCCGGGCAATTGGCTGCCGGGTCGTGGATCGCCATCCAGATGCCGGGCAATTTCGAAAGCCCGTCGCACGCCGCGGTGCGCGCGGTGGCCCGACGTGAGCCGTTCGCAAAGGCCCTGCGGGACGTCCCGTTTCGGGTGGGCACCGTGGTCGACATGCCCGCTCGCTACGCGGAGCTGCTGATCGACGCCGGGTGCACCGTCGACGCATGGGAGACGACCTACGAACACCAACTCAGCGGCGAGCACCCGGTGCTGGATTGGATCAGCGGCACCGCGCTGCTGCCGGTGCGCGAGCAACTCAACGACGAGCAATACCAACACTTTCGCCAAGAATTGATCCCGCTGCTCGCCGAAGCCTATCCACCCCGGCCGGACGGGATCACGTTCTTCCCTTTCCGACGGGTGTTTTTCGTCGCGCAGGTCGGCGGCTGAAGCCGCGGGCTATACCGGCAGCCCTAATTTCTTTGCGTCGCTGTGGTAGCGGTCTACCCACTCATCGGAGCGCTCGTCGGCTTGGCGCTGCAGTGCCGGCGCCGGGGCCAGCCGAGGATCTTGGCCCACAGCCTCCAATACCGTGGCAACGATCGAGGTCAGGTTGCGCCATAACACCGGATAGCTCGCATCGATCGGTTCGATGCCCTCGGCGGCGAACCAGCCGCGCCAGCACTCCTCCTGCTCCCGCAGCATCGAGACGACATGGGCGATCGCCCCGGCGTGATACGCGGCCCGCGAGTCACGTGCCGGGTCCGGACGGCCCCGCCACACCCGCGTCTGCACGGCACGCCAGAACGACACCGCCTGTGAGACGACGTCTGGTCGGTGGACGTGAACGTAAACCGGCTCGCTTCCGATCACATCCCGGATGGCGGCCCTCAGACCGTCACCGGACCGATCGGGCAACGACGCGGCCCGATGCTCCAGCAACGGCGTCTGGTTCCACATCAACTTCCCGCCCCAGACACCGTTGGGCGTGCGGCCCGAACTGCGAATGTGCTCCCGCCAGGCGACCGATGACGCGGTATCCGGCGTTCCCGGCTCGAGCGGATCGAGCAATTCCAGCAGCGTCTCGTCTTCGACGTCGGCGAACCACTGTCGCGGTTGCGGTGCCAGCCCCGTCGTCGGCAGGTACTGGAAGAACTCCTGCGGTTCCCCGGCGCTGCCTGTCGCACGCAACGATTCGACTAGCAGAGTGCTGCCACAGCGTTGCGATGCGAGCACGAGATAGGAGGTCGGATGCTCGGGCATCCGGTGAGCCTAATACGCGTCCTGACTGGCCTGCATTCACGCCGAACATCGAACTACCGTTCGGTCAGACCCACTTCGTCCTCGATACCGCGGTCGCCGGCGATCGCCGAACGACTCGTCGGAGCTTTGTCGTGAATCCTCAGGTACGTCTCGGTGTAGCGCGCCGCGATCCGGCTGCCGGCGAAATCGGACGGAATGACGTCATGTGTGCGTTGACGCCAATCATGTAGGCGGACAGCGAGATCGGCGGCGATCAGGTCGGCCCCGTCAAGACCGTCTCCGGCCAGGAGGTTGTTGGTCTCGGTGGGATCGGCGCGCAGGTCGTAGAGTTCCCGTTCCGCGCGGGGCGCGGTGACCAGCGGTGCGACGGCGTGGCCGGATGGGCTTTCCTCGATATCCCATGGCAGGTCCAGCAGCGGCCGGCGCGCGTAATTCTCGATGTAGCTGAACTCTTTCGTGCGGATGGCGCGGATCGGATCGAACGAGTCGTGGTAGGTCTTGCTGGTGTACACGTGATCGCGTACCGGCTCGCTGCGATCCGATGCAAGAAGTGCCTTCGCGTGCGAGATGCCCTCGACGTCAGCGGGTTCCGCCACGCCAAGCAGTTCCAGCAGCGTCGGGACCAGATCTACGCCGCTGAACAGGTCGTCGTAAACCATTGGCGCCGCTGCCATCTGAGTAGGTGGGCGGATGATCATCGCGATGCCGGTCCCGGCCTCGTAGAGCGTGGACTTCGCCCGCGGGAAGGGTGCGCCGTGGTCGGTGAGGAAAATCACCCAGGTGTTGGCGTCCAGTCCGGTGTCGGCCAGCGTGTCCAAGATCCGGCCGACTGCGGCGTCCGCTGTACTGATGGATCCGTAGAACTCGGCCAGATCTTGGCGGACCTCGGCGGTATCCGGCAAATAGTCGGGTGGATCGACAGCGGCGGTGTCGGCCGGCTCGTAGCGCTCCCGCGGATAGGGCCGGTGCGTCTCGAAAAAGCCTGCTGTCAACAGGAATGGCCGGCTGCCGTCGTCGTCGCGCAGCCATTGCTGAGCGCGTTCGACTACGTACTCGCAGTACGAGTTCGATACGTCGAACTCGTCGAAGCCCAACCTCGACGGATACGACGTCTCATGCTGCATGCCGAACAGCACCGAGTACCAACCATTTTCAGCGAGGATCTGCGGGAGCGTCCGGACGTCCGAACGATATTCCCAACCGTGGTGGGCCAGCCCGACAATTCCGTTGCTCTGCGGGTAGCGGCCGGTGAACAGCGATCCGCGCGACGGTGAGCACAGTGGCGCCGTGGCATGCGCACTGGTGAACAGGATGCCCTCGGCGGCCAACTCGTCGAGTCGCGGGCTCGAGACGTCGGCGTGACCGTAGACGCCGAGGTACCGACCGAGGTCGTGCCAGTGCACAAGCAGTACGTTGTCGCGCCGCGGGAGGGTTCCGTCTGCGCCGCCGGTCGCTGTCACCGGGTCTACCACTGCTGCGGCGGCGGAGGCGCCGGCGGTCCGTACGGCGGCGGCTGTGGCGGACCGGATGGCCATTGCCCGCCGCCCGGTCCGGGGCCGGCGATCAGTTTCGGCGGCAGACCCAGCAGCAGCCGAAAAGCCGGCACGAACATGAGGCCGCCGATTGCGGCGACGACCAGACCGGCAATCAGGTCGTAGGTGACGCGACTGGTGGCTCCGTAACGAGCTTCGCAGCCGATTGACAGAATGAGCATCACGAGGCCGCCGCCGAGGATCAGGAATTGCCCCAGTTGCTTCTTGAGGAAGAGCATCACCGCGCCGGCGGTCGCCGCGAGATTGGCCCCGATGATCAGGAACAGGCAGACCACCAGCACGGCCGGAAGCGTGGGGACGAGGTTCTTGACCGACTGCCGGCACGAACTGGCGTACTCGCCGCTGAACCGATTGCACATTTCGCCGGCCCGGTTGACGGCGCTGTCGAGATTGATCCACAGCGTCAGTGTGAGGACGGCGCCGAGCAACCCCAGCAATCCGACGATGGCGAAAGTGATCCAGCCGATTTTCTGCTGAGACGTCGGGGCCGGAATCGGCGCACCGTATCCGCCCCACGGCGGGGCGTTGTAGCCCGGCTGCTGACCGTAACCGGGCGGTGGATACCCGGGACCAACGGGCGTCTGCCCGCTGTATCCGGGCGTAGGCGGCTGCTGACCGTAACTCTCAGGGGTCGGCTGGCCGCTGTATCCAGGCTCGTTGTGCTCCCAAGGATCGCCGGGTGGACTGCCCCATTGGGGAAAACCTGGTGGAGGTGGTTGCACCCCGGCATCGTATCTGGCCGCTGTATCCAGGCCCGGCGTGCGCGACGTTCAGGTCGGGTTCTTTCCCCACCCGTTCTCGGAGACGAACTCGGCGAGAGGGCGCCCGAGTGCCCAACCGTCCAATTCCAGCGATGGCCGATCTGGGAAATCCGGAACTGGGCCCAGGCACAGGATTGCCACCGGTTCGGCGTCGGCGGGCATCGACAGCAAGCCCGCCAGCTTCCCCGGATCGAACAGCGACACCCAGCCCATCCCGAGGCCCTCGGATCGCGCCGCCAGCCAGAGGTTCTGGATAGCGCACGACACCGATGCCAGATCCATCTGCGGCAGGGTGCGACGGCCGAACACATTGCTGTCTCTGCCATCGGAGAGTGCAACGACCAGCAGTTCGGCGCAATCGAGGATGCCCTCGACCTTCAGCGCGAGAAATTCCTGCGCCCGTTCGCCGAGCGCATACGCGGTGTGCAGGCGCTCCTCGTCGACGAGAGCGTGTATGCCTCGCCGTAGCTCGTCGTCAGTGATGCGGATGAACCGCCACGGCTGCATCAGTCCCACGTTGGGCGCGGCGTGCGCCGCCTGCAGCAGGCGAGCGAGGACGTCATCAGGGACCTCGCTGCCTGGCACGAACCGGCGCATATCGCGCCGCTCGGAGATCACACGGTAGACGGCCCGCCGCTCCGCCGGACTGAACGCGTGATCCTCCACACGATCATCGTAGAAACGGTTGGTGACGAAAGCGGCCAGCGATGCACAACTCGACGTGTCGGCGGGCGCGATCGGCCAGACTTGACCGATCGACCGACAAAGGATCAGCTGATGAACCTTCCCCAATCAGTGCAGCAATTGCCCACCAATGGCTCTCACGGGCGCTCCTACGGTGACCCCTATCAGACCGCCGACGGCGCCACGGTCATTCCCGTCGCGAAGGTGCGTGCCGGCACTGCGACGCCGCTCGGCGTGTTCGTCGTGCATGGGGACACGGCACGCTGGGTGCCGGTGATGAACTCGGATCGGCTCGCGCTGATCGGGGTGCTCACAGGGCTGCTATCGGCGGTAATCGCCAGCGCGGCCCTCTTGCGCCGCCCACCGTGGCCCGACTTGTCGGCAACGTCGGCGGCCTGGTCACGCTCCTAGCCGCTCAGGGTCGGTAGGGGACGCCGACCGCGCGGAAAACGTATTCCGGCGGTACGTCGAACTTCAATGTTCGCCGTGGCAGACCGGCAAGCACGTCACCGGGAACGGCGGCCTTGTAGTGCAACGAGAGGTGACCGGTGAACGCCGGATTCACCGCATTGAGGTCGAGGTCGATCTGTAGACCGGTCGAGGAGATCTCCGCTGTCGCGGGGCCGGATTGCGTTGCGTCCCAAGGTACATCGACGGCAAGGCTGGCCAACTTGGGTAGCGACGAGAGGGTCGCCAAGGCCCGCTGCCGGGTGAACACCAGCGACCCGACGTAGCTGGTGACACTGCTTGGCGAGCGGAGGCCCGGGATGCTGCCGTGGAACCGCCGAGTGACTGCGACGTATTCGGCGAGGTAGATGACCCCCTCGGCCTCGACGATGGACCGCAGTTCGGCGGGGAGCTTGCCGACGCCGAAGAGCCTGCGGACGAAGACCGGCATGGCTCCAGTATGACGATGGCCGCCCCCGCTGCTCCATTGCGGCTATCGCCGGGACGCGACCGGCCTAAGAGCCCGGCTTCCTGGCTGCTTGTTCAATCTCGTCGACCGACATCAACATGATGTGGCTGAATATCTTCGCGGTAACCGGAGATCACAATTGCGCGATCTCCTGGCCCTGCCTGGCGGAAGGGCCGCAACGCTACTACCGCCCGCCGAGCGGTCGATTCACCTCCGCGCGCCCAGTCGCAGCCGGAACCGCACTAGACCGGCCAGGACGACGGCCAGCGCCGCAAGCATTCCGGTGTCGAGCAGCCACGTACCTGCGACGTGTCGCCACAGTCGATCGGCGGGCAGTCCGCCCTCGACGTTGTTCAGGTCCACCGTCGACGCCGAGGCGGCGAAACCCCAACGGCCCGGTACCAACCACGACAACTGGTCCAGGACCAAGCGTCCCGTCACCGGGATCAGGCCGCCGGCCAACACCATCGACACCATGATGCTGACGACGAGCATCGGCAGCACCTGTTCGGTGGACCGAGCCAGTGACGAGAGCACCAAGCCCACCATCGCCGAGGTGATAGCCGTCAACGCCAGGCCCAGATACAACTCGATGACACCAGCAAATGTACTGTGCCCCAGCAACACTCCGCCGTGCGCGGGCGGGCCTTTGCCGATCGTTGTGATGGCGACCATGACCGCGGTGCCCATTAGTGCCGCGGCGCTGAAGACGACGACCTTGGCCATCAGATAGGCCGACGCTGAAAGTCCCACAGCTCTTTCGCGTTGGAAGATCATCCGCTCGCCGACCAGGTCACGCACGGTCAACGCGGTGCCTAAGAACACCGCGCCGATGTTGAGCAAGATCAGGATGTCGATGGGTTCTTCGGGCGCGGTCGGATTGACGGGACCCAGTCCGGTGCTGCCGGGCACCGCCAGCGACAGCACGCCCAGCACCAACGGCAGGACTGCGAGGAAAGCGAAATAGCCGCTGTCGGAGGTGATCAGCCGAGTCTGGCGGCGCGCCAACGTGATTACCTGGCGCCACTGGCTGGTCTGCGGCGGGTGGCCCAGGGGAGCCGCGCCCGCCGTCGGTGACGGCCTGCGCGGGGCAGCGGGGTGCCGCGCCAGATAGGCGCGGTGCACGCCGTCGGGGTCGGTGCTGACCCTGGCGAAGATGTCAGCCCAGTCGGTGCTGCCCATCATGGGCCCGATCTGGGCGGGCGGGTCGGCGAAGGCGGTCTTGCCGCCGGGCGCGAGCAGCAGGATCTGGTCGCACATGCTGACGTACGTCAGCGAGTGCGTGACGACGATGACGACGCGACCGGCGTCGGCCAGCCGGCGCAGCATCGTCATGACTTGCCGATCCAGCGCCGGGTCGAGCCCCGATGTCGGCTCGTCGAGGATCAGCAGCGACGGACCGGTCAACAGTTCCATGGCCACCGATGCGCGTTTGCGCTGTCCGCCGGACAACTTGTCGACACGAGTCTTCTTATGCGGAGCCAACTCCAGCTCGTCCAGCACCCGCTCGACCACCTCGCGACGGTCGTCGGCGGTGGTATCCGGGGGCAGCCGAAGTTCGGCCGCGTAATGGAGAGCCTGTTCGACGGTGAGCTGGCGGTGCACGACGTCGTCCTGAGGCACCATGCCGATCCGCGAACGCATCGAGGCGTATTCGGCGTGCACGTCGTGCCCGTCGAACGCGACGACCCCGGCGCTGGGCGGCATCGCACCGCCGATCAGCTTGACCAGCGTCGACTTTCCGGCGCCGGACGGCCCGATCACCGCGGTCAGTGTTCCGGGCTTGGCGGTGACAGAGACGTCCTGCAGCAGTTGCCGGCCGTCGACGATCAACGCCAACCCGTGCGCGGTGAGCCCACTGATGCGGGACGCGACGGGCTGGGGCACCAACGTGTTACCGGTGGCGAGCAGGTCGGTGTTGCCGATCGTGACGACGTCGCCGTCACGCAGCTTGGCAGTGCTGATCAGCGTGCCGTTGACGAAAGTGCCGTTGCTGCTGTTGTTGTCGCGGATTTCCAGCCCGGCCGGACCCGACACCAGCACCGCATGCACCCGGGAGGCCAACGCATCCTCGACCACGACGCTGTTGGACTTGGCGCGCCCGACGGTCGCCGAACCTTGCTGAGCCATCGGCCGCGACGAGACCGGTGGAATAGGCCGACTCGGACGCGTCTGTACGCGCGGCGGAGGAGGCGGGGCCACCGGCCGGAACACTTCCGTCTGCGAGCTGTCACCCACCGACTCGTCGGGTCTGGTGGCGCGCGGTCGCGGGGCTGCCACCCGGAACATCAACTGCGGGCCGCGCGGATTGCCCAACGCAACGCTCAGGCGGTCGCGAATCGGAACCATATTGGTGCGTGAACCAGAGACGTAGAGCCCGTTCTGACTCTTGTCGAGCATCACCCACCGCGTGCCATCGAATCGCAGAATCGCGTGCACCCGCGATATCAGGTCCAGATCGTCCGGGTTGATGTCGTGGAAGCGGATGTCACACTGCCGGTCGCGACCGACGATGACGTCCCGGTTTACCGGGAAGGTGTACATCGCCGAGCCCAGCCAGACCGTCAGCGGCGGCGCGCCGACGGCGCCCGCGGCGGCGAACTTGGTCGTGTTGCCGTCAGCAGGCGGCGTGCGGCTGCGATCTGTTGGTGACATTTACTGCTCTCTATACCCCGGGTTCATGCGGGCGACGCATACGACCATATAAGCGCTGCCAGCGGCGTCGGTGTCGGTGTCGCCCGGTGACCTGATCGACGCTAAACCTTGACTTGACCTCAGGATCACACGGCGTTGACGATAAGACGGTGCGCCGACTGCTGGGTTTACTGTGTGCTGCGGTGTGCGCAGCCGCCATACCCCTGGCGACGGCACCGAAGGGGGGTGCAGTCGGCGCACCCTGGTTTGCACCTTCGGTCGGCAACGCGCCTCAGGTGATCTCCGTCGTCGGGGTTGGCGGTTCGAACGCGAAACTGGATGTCTACCAGCGTGTTCCGTCGGGCTGGGAACCCGTTGCGGCCGGCATTCCGGCACACGTCGGATCGGCGGGTCTGGCCCAAGAGGCCAAGAGTGGCTATCCCGCCACGCCGATGGGTGTCTTCGCGCTGCCGTTCGCATTCGGCACCGCACCCAACCCCGGTGGCGGCCTGCAATACGTCCAGGTTGGTTCCAACCACTGGTGGAACGGCGACGACGGCAGCCCCACGTTCAACACGATGCAGGTCTGCCAGAAGGCGCAATGCCCCTTCTCGACGTCCGCGAGTGAGAATCTGCAGATCCCGCAGTACAAACACGCGGTGGTGATGGGCGTCAACCCGAACCGCGCTCCGGGCAAAGGCGCGGCATTCTTCTTCCACACCACCGATGGCGGAGCGACCGAAGGGTGTGTGGCGATCGACGACGCCAAGCTGGTGCAGATCATCCAATGGCTACGGCCCGGCGCGGTGATGGCGATTACCCAATAGCCGCAACCGAATTCAAGCCAGGGCGCTGCCCGGCGTCAGCTTGAAGTCCAAGTTCTTCAACGACATTGTGGCGTCGTACGTCCGGTCGTATCCGGTCGCGCTGATTCGCCATCCGTCAGCGGTGCGCCGGTATCGATCGTGGTAGAAGCCGGCACCGATCAGCATGAAGTCGAATTCGGCCACCATCACCCGGTCCTGCAGATACCAGGTGCCGGTGGCTTCATCGCCGTTAACCGTGATCTCCGGATGGGTGACGCGATGCTCGGTGATCACGTTGGGTCCCAGTGACGCGCGCATGTACTCGACCAGGTCAGCGCGGTTGGTGAAGTGGTGTTCCTCGCCCATCGACGACCCGTAGTCACCGACGATGTCCTCGGTGAGCGTGTCGGCGAAGTCGTCCCAGTGTTTGGTGTCGAGTGCACGCAGATAGCGGTACTTGATCAGTTCTATCGCAGCGACGTCGGCGAGCCAGGCGTCGTGACCGTTTGAGCTCATCACGTCATTGCAGCACACGCCGGCTCAGCGCAGGTAGTGGGTGACCATGTCGATCAGTGCCCGCCGCTCCCGCTGCCAGTCCACCTCGGCGCCCACGATCATCCGGGCCAACACCACACCGCGCAGCGTCGCCCAAATCACCTCGGCCACACCGTCATGAGCGGGATCGTCGGTAATCAGCCTGCCCAGCTGGCCGATCGCCGAATTCATTTCCATCAAGTGGCGACGGGAGGAGCCGCCCGGGCCGCCGCGGTTGGCGCGCAGGATCTCGAACGCCGCCATCGACGTCGGGCTGCTGTAGCAACTCCACGCCGTGTCGATGACCACCTCGATGCGCTCCCGCAACGGCAGTTCGCTCACGTCGGCCGAGGAGAGGCTCTCCAGCAGCCTGGCCACCCCGTCGTCGACGACGGCCATCAGCAGTCCGTTGCGGTCGCCGAAGTGGTACTGGATCACCCCCCAGGTGACACCGGCGCGTTCGGCGACGTGCTTGGCGGTCGCCGCGGCAAAGCCCTCTTCGACAATGCAGCGCACTGTTTCGTCGATGATTTTCGCGCGGGTCTCGTCACCGCGTTTGCGCGGCGCCGTCGTCCGCCGGGTCGGACTGACCGGCGTTCGGGGCTGCTGGCCTGCGGCAATGGACATTGTTGACTTTATAACATAGTCGGCTTTATTTTTGTTTGGTGAGCCATTCGCGATACGCCCAGCTGTCCCGCCAGGAACTCGCCGTCCTGGTTCCCGAGCTCCTGCTGATCGGGCAGATGATCGACCGCTCGGGCATGGCCTGGTGCATCCAGGAATGGGGCCGCGACGAGATGGTGCAGATCGCGATCGAGGAGTGGGCCGGCGCCAGCCCGATCTACACCCGGCGCATGCAGCGGGCCCTGAATTACGAGGGCGTCGACGTGCCGACGATTTTCAAAGGCTTGCAGCTCGACATCGGCGCTCCACCCCAGTTCATGGACTTTCGCTACACCATCCATGACCGCTGGCACGGTGAGTTTCACCTCGACCACTGTGGCGCGCTGCTCGATGTGGAACCGATGGGCCCCGACTACGTCTTCGGAATGTGCCACACCATCGAGGACCCGACGTTCGACGCCACGGCGGTGGCGACCAATGCCCGCGCGCAGGTGCGGCCCATTCACCGCCCGCCCCGAGTCCCGACCGACCGGCATCCACACTGCGCCTGGACCGTCGTCATCGACGAGTCGTATCCGCCGGTCGAAGGTATTCCAGCACTGGACATCGTCAGCCAAACCCGCGCCGCCACATGGGAACTCGATCCGATCGACCGGTCCGACGAGGGATTGGCCGACTACTCGGGCCCGGTGGTGTCAGACTTCGACTTCGCTGCGTACTCGCATTCGGCGTTGGTCCGCATAGCCGACGAAGTGTGTCTGCAGATGCACCTGCTGTATCTCTCCTTTGCGATCGCGGTGCGTGCGCGCGCCGGTTCCGACATCAAGCTGGCTGACTCGGTGTGCACCCGGGGGCTGACCGGCGTCGCCGGGCTCGCCGCTGAACGCATCCATCGAGCGTTGTCGCTACCGAGCGGGATCGACGGTGTGCGAAGGGTTTTGGAGCTGCACCCGTTGCTGAACCCGCTGGGCTACGTCAACGCAGAGACACAGTCCGGCTTGCACGTTCACCGCTCGCCGGCGCACGACGATGCCTCCTGGATCTCGCTGTGCTCGCCTGAATCCGTCCACCCGCTGCAGGCGATCGCCACCGCGATCGATCCGCGCATTCAGGTCAACGTCAGCGGAGACAGCACCGACTGGATCGCCGAATTCACCGAGACCGACACGGCTGCAAAAGAGTTGTCCGAAGTCGCGATCGCCAAAGTCAGCGGCGGATCGACATTCGAATTCCAGCCGCGGAAATCATTGCCGTTGACTCCTGTGTGACACGTATCGCCTGTCAAGGCGCCTGCTGTATCACTTCGGTGACACAACCGCATCGACCGGATACCGATGATGTTGTGCCCGATCGTCGTAGCGCGACCGCCGTTATGGTTAACCCTGGCCACCGACTGCTATCGACGAAAGTAATCGTTTTATGTATGACCCGTTGGGGTTATCAATCGGGACCACTAATCTCGTCGCGGTCCGTAGCGGGAATCCTCCCGTGTCACGTCGCGCTGTGCTGACGCTTTTCCCCGACCGCGCGCCGGAACTCGGTGTGCCCGTTGACGACACCGATGGCGCGGAAACCGGTACGTTGATGGCAGGCTTTGTCGAGCGCGTCGGGAGGTCGAACGACCTCAAGATTACCGACGGCTCGAACCATGACCCGGCGCTCCTGCTGGTCGAGGCGCTGGATGCGTTGATCACCGCGAGTGGCGGTGAAGCGTCGAACTCGAACATCACCATGGCCGTTCCGGGGTATTGGGGCGCGGGTGCGTTGCGAGTTCTGCAAGATGCGTTGAGCACCCATGCCGGATTCGTGCACGGTGGCATCTCTCCGCGACTGGTCACGGACTCCGCTGCCGCGCTGACCGCCTTGAACGCCGATTCCCACCTGCCGGCCAATGGTGTTGTCGCGCTGCTTGATTTCGGTGGCAGCGGGACGAGCATCACCCTGGCCGACGCCGGGTCGGGCTTTACCCCGATCGTCGACACCGTGCGGTATCCGGAATTCTCCGGCGACCTCGTCGACCAGGCTCTCATGGTTCACGTGCTGGACAGCGTCGGTCACGGCAACGGCGCCGATCCTGCGAGCACCGGTGTAGTCGCGCAATTCGCCGGTCTGCGTCAGGAATGCCGTCTGGCCAAGGAGCGGCTGTCGAAGGAAACATCCACCGAGCTCGTGGTTGAACTACCCGGCCAGCGCTCACGCGTCGAGGTGAGCCGGGCCGAGCTCGACACCCTGATCGAGGGCCGGCTCAGCGGTCTGCTCTCGGCGTTCGATGACGTGTTACGTACCAACAGAATTCGTTGCAAAGACATCGCAGCAGTGGCGATGGCCGGCGGCGGCGCCAAGATTCCGGTTATCGCTCAGCGTCTTTCGTCGCACACCAAAGCGTCGGTGATCACGGCCGTGCAGCCCGGATTCGCGATGGCCGTCGGCGCGGTGATGCTGGCGGCCCGGCATCCGATCGAGGCGAAGGAGCAGGACGCGGTCGAAGTGCCGACGATGGCCACGCTGGTCGGTGCATCGACAGGCAGCTTCGCCACGTCGAGCGGGACTTTCGCCGCGCCGACGGATGCGCTCGGCGCCCCCACCGGCACCTTCGATGCATCGACCGGCACGTTCACCGCCCCGGCGGATGCGTTTTTCAACGGCGCTCCGTCGGAGGCGCTGCAGGAGTTGGCCTGGTCGCAAGCTGACGATTCCGGCAGCGAGCCGGTGTTCTACACCGGCGAACCTTATGACGACGACGACAACCGCGCTACGCCGTCACAGCTCATGGCACTGCCGAGGGTCGAATCGCTCGATGCGCGGCAACGCGGCAATCGGTTGCCGCAGCTGTTTTTGGGGCTTGCCGCACTGGTCTCGATGGTCGCCATTGGCGGTGTGGCGTTCACGTTGACGAGCAGCCCGGGTAGCCGGGCGCCCACCTTGCCGAGCAGCACCACGGCGGTGCCGGCGCCACCAATGAGCTCGCAACTGCCATCGCCGAGCCCGCTGCCGCCT
>JBAWAV010000052.1:0-4844 GCA_049589475.1 Mycobacterium sp. | reverse complement strand
CTCCTACAAGGACTTTCCGCTGACGCTCTACCAAATCCAGACCAAATACCGCGACGAGGCACGTCCGCGCGCCGGCATCCTGCGCGGCCGCGAGTTCGTCATGAAGGACTCCTACTCCTTCGATATCGACGACGCCGGGCTCAAAAGCGCCTACCACGCACACCGTGAGGCCTACCAACGCATTCTCGGCCGCCTCGATGTCGATTACGTCATCGTGTCCGCCGTGTCTGGCGCCATGGGTGGCTCGGCATCCGAGGAGTTTCTGGCCGAAAGCCCGAGCGGCGAGGACACCTTCGTCCGTTGTCTGGAATCCGGTTACGCCGCCAACGTCGAGGCCGTCGTCACCGCGGGGCCGGAAGCCCGGCCCGTCGACGGACTGCCCGACGCCGTCGTACACGACACCGGCAACACCCCGACCATCGCGACCTTGGTCGAGTGGGCCAACGGGGCGGGGCTGGGCCGCAGCGTCGCAGCTGCCGACACCCTGAAGAACGTCCTGCTCAAGGTCCGCCAACCGCGCGGCGACTGGGAGCTACTGGCAATCGGGGTGCCCGGCGACCGCGAGGTCGACGACAAACGGCTGGGCGCCGCGCTCGACCCGGCCGAATATGCCTTGCTCGACGACGCCGACTTCGCCAAACACCCCTTCCTGGTGAAGGGCTACATCGGCCCGAAAGCACTGCTGGACAACGGTGTTCGCTATCTGGTCGACCCGCGGGTGGTGGATGGCACCAGCTGGATCACCGGCGCCGACCAGCAAGGCAAGCATGTCGTCGGGCTGGTCGCCGGCCGCGATTTCACCGCCGACGGCATGATCGAGGCCGCCGAAGTCCGTGACGGCGATCCGTCTCCGGATGGCGCCGGTCCGCTGGTATCGGCCCGCGGGATCGAAGTCGGTCACATCTTCCAGCTCGGCCGCAAATACACCGACGCCTTCACCGTCGACGTGCTCGGCGAGGATGGCAAGCCGGTGCGGCTGACCATGGGTTCCTACGGTCTCGGGGTGTCGCGGCTGGTGGCGGTCGTCGCCGAACAGCAGCACGACGAGCTCGGGCTGCGCTGGCCATCGGAGGTGTCGCCGTTCGACGTGCACCTGGTGATCGCGAACAAGGACGCCGAGGCGCGTGCCGGCGCCACTGCGTTGGCCGGCGATCTGGACCGACTGGGCATCGAGGTGCTGCTCGACGATCGTCAGGCGTCGCCCGGGGTGAAGTTCAAAGATGCCGAATTGCTCGGTGTGCCATGGATCGTGGTGGTGGGCCGCGGTTGGGCGGACGGCAGCGTCGAGTTGCGCGACCGGTTCAGCGGCGAGAAACGGGAGCTTGCCGCGGGTGCCGGACTGGCCACCGAGATCACTGCCGCGATCGCCGGCTAGCCGGCGCCGGGGAACGCCGTCGTGATCGGCCAGCTGCCGAGCGTCTGCTTCCAGCGGGCGGACAGCACCGCGCTCTGGGTCAGCGCCGTCACCCCGAAGGTGCGGTCGTCGGCGCTTTGGGCCTGCTCGAGGACCGCGCGCCAAGCCGCTTCGGTGTCCTTCTCCATCCGCACGGCCAGCTGCCCAGCGTCGGTCGGGCTGTTGACCGGCATCGGCAGTTGGTAGCCCGCGGCGGCCACCGGGGCCGTGATCGAACGGCCCGCCAGCATCGCGATGACCTGATCGCGGCGTTGTCGGTGCTGATTCAGCGCGAACGACACCAGGCTGTTCACCTCGGGCTGGCAGTGCGCCGACACGATGCCGTAGCCGTAGATGACGGCGTGCTCGTTGCTGAGCGCTGCAGATAGCGCGGTGTTCGACGGTGAGGGCTCAGCGGACGTCATGACGTCGTCGCGCCAGACGCCAGCGCGACGCTGTAGGACGCCGTGCACGCCGCTGCGATCGAGCCGAGCAGGCCGGCTCGATAACCCGACGACGTGCTCGCCAGCCGGGTGGCGCTGTCCGCGGACGCTTTCAGGGAACTGACGACGTCGGCCAGCGGTGGCGGGGGAGCCGCGGCCTTGGTGGTGTTCGGGGTCGTGCTCTGCGCCGAGGTCGACGTCGGGTTGACTGCCAGCCGCGCGATCTCGGTCGTCAGGGCCTGGGCGTGCTTGCTGCGTTCGGCGGCGACTTCGGTGAGTGCCGCGCTGATCTGTTGCGGCGCGCCGGCGGCGGCAGCCTTGGCCAGTTCGCTGTCGCGCCGGGCCGACGTCAGTTGCGCTTCGAGTTCGTCGACCGCCGGCGGTGACGGGGGCGGCGACCCGCACGCCGGCGCCGCGATCCCGAACACGGCCAGGGCGACGCCACCCGCCAATACACGTCGCCTGCTGACGGTGGTCTGGAAACCAGGCTCGGTGCGCAGCACAGCAACATCCTGCCATTGCGCTCGCAAGTCGCTGGACTGCCGGCGGTAATGGCGGCTGACCTCGTCGTGATCACGTCTCACGGGCGTTTCCTGGCGTATCGTTGATCATTGGCTCTTCGGAGGCGCTGGATTTTGGCACCCGCAGGGCTGCCGACCGGACAACTCAAGATGAGGAGCTCGCCGTGGCCACCGGGCTACCGTCACAGACGCAGGTGATCGAGCTGCTCGATGGCGAGTTCGCGCGCGCAGGCTATGAAATCGAGGATGTCCTCATCGACGGGCGGACCGAGCCGCCGCGAATCACCGTGATCGCTGACGGCGATGCCGCACTGGATCTGGACACCGTCGCCGCGCTCTCGCGTTCGGCGTCAACCCTGCTCGATGCGGCGAACAGCATCGACGGTGCGTATGTCCTCGAGGTCAGCTCCCCCGGGGTGGACCGACCGCTGACCAGTGAGAAGCATTTTCGTCGGGCGCGGGGTCGCAAGGTCGAACTGGCGCTGACGGACGGGACTGACCTCACCGGACGAGTCGGCGAGGTGCGCGACGGCGCGCTGAATCTCGTGGTGCGCGGCAATCGGGAACATGACTGGGCGATCAGCGCGATTCCACTTGGTGAGATCGTGAAAGCCGTTGTCCAGGTTGAGTTTTCAAAACCTCCGAAGCGGGAGCTGGAACTGGCGACGGCCGATCGGGGCGCGGAGACGGAGGGCAGAACGACGTGAACATCGACATGGGCGCTCTGCACACGATCGTCGCGGAACGCGGCATCTCGTTCGACGACCTGCTCGAGGACGTCAAGGCCGCGGTGCTGAGCGCATATCGGCACACCGAAGGCCATCAACCGGATGCGCACATCGACATCGACCGCAAATCAGGTTCGGTGCGAGTGCTGGCCCGCGAACTCGACGAGGACGGCAACGTCCTCAAGGAGTGGGAAGACACTCCAGAAGGTTTCGGCCGGATCGCCGCCACGACCGCACGGCAAGTGATGTTGCAGCGACTGCGCGACGCCGAGAACGAACGCACCTACGGTGAGTTCTCCACCCATGAAGGCGAAATCGTCGGCGGTGTGATCCAGCGTGACAGCCGGGCCAACTCGCGTGGTCTGGTTGTCGTCCGGATGGGCAGCGAGACCAAGGGATCAGAGGGCGTGATCCCCGCCGCCGAACAGGTCCCCGGCGAGGCCTACGAGCACGGCGACCGGCTGCGTTGCTACGTGGTGGGCGTGAGCCGCGGCGCCCGTGAGCCGGTGATCACGCTGTCGCGTACACACCCCAATCTGGTGCGCAAGCTGTTCTCGCTGGAAGTTCCCGAGATCGCCGACGGTTCGGTGGAGATCGTGGCGGTCGCACGCGAGGCCGGACACCGCTCGAAGATCGCGGTGGCCTCACGAGTGCCCGGTCTAAACGCCAAGGGCGCCTGCATCGGCCCGATGGGCCAGCGGGTGCGCAACGTGATGAGCGAGCTGTCCGGGGAGAAGATCGACATCATCGACTTCGACGACGACCCGGCCCGCTTCGTCGCCAACGCGTTGTCGCCGGCCAAGGTGGTTTCGGTCACCGTCATCGACCAGAACGCACGGGCCGCGCGGGTGGTCGTGCCCGACTTCCAGTTGTCGCTGGCGATCGGCAAAGAAGGTCAGAACGCGCGGTTGGCGGCGCGGCTCACCGGATGGCGGATCGATATCCGCGGCGATTCGCCGGACGGGGAGACCGACGATCCCAAGCACGGCGCGACGCAAGGTCTGACGCACGACGGCTAGGCGCGGCGACGACGCGGAGCGCCAAGCGCGGGTGGTTCTGAGCACCGTTTGAGTGCAGGTAAACTAAGCCGTGATCCAGCGCGAGACTTCGGCCTCGGCCCATCGACGCACCGAAGGACCGGTGCGGACGTGTGTCGGATGCCGAAAGCGAGAGTTGGCCGCCGAACTGCTCCGAGTGGTGGCTGTGTCAAGCGGGAACGGCAAATACGCCGTGACCGTTGACCCAGCAGGTACTCTGCCGGGGCGGGGTGCATGGCTGCATCCCGTCACCCAGTGCGCCACAGAAGCAATCCGGCGGCGAGCATTCGTCCGAGCGCTGCGCATCGCAGGTGCACCGGATACAACAGCGGTCGTCGAGCACATCGAGCAGATGGATGTGCCCGGCACACGAGCCGACAGAACAGGCAGCAAAGAACATGAGCACACCGTGAAGTCCCGATGACCATGCGTCATAGCTAAACCCGAGGCGCGGCCGACCACCGCTGTCGCCTCTTAGACAGGAGATGTAGTGGCAGGCAAGGCCCGCGTACACGAGTTGGCTAAAGAACTCGGTGTCACCAGCAAGGAAGTTCTCGCCCGGCTAGGCGAACAGGGCGAATTCGTCAAATCCGCATCGTCGACGGTAGAAGCGCCGGTCGCTCGTCGGTTGCGTGAGTCATTCGGCGGCGGCAAGCCGGCGCCGGAGAAGACCTCCGGAAACGGTGCGGCGGCCGCAAAGCCCGCCGCGAAGAGTGCGGCCC
>JBAWAV010000051.1:0-6744 GCA_049589475.1 Mycobacterium sp. | reverse complement strand
CAGTTGGGCGATCGCGTTTTCCGCGGCGTGCGGTGCGTTTCCGTGTCCTGAGGCCGGATTGGTCAGCACCGTCACCCGGCCAATCTGGCGGCGCGTCACGGGATCAGCTTGCCGGGGTTGAGGATTCCGGCGGGATCCAACGTCGCTTTGACCGCGCGCAGCACCTGCACACCCAACTCGCCGACCTCGTCGCGCATCCACGGCCGGTGATCGGCGCCGACCGCGTGGTGATGGGTGATCGTTCCGCCGGAGGCAACGATCGCGTTGCCCGCAGCGGTTTTCGCGGCCCGCCACTGCTCGATCGGATTGCCGCGTTGCCCGGCGACGACGGTGAAGTAGAGCGAGGCACCGGTGGCATACACATGCGAAATGTGGCACAGCACCAGTGCCGGTGTGCCGGATTCGGCGAGCGCGCTCGTCAGCGCCTCGGTCACGGCGGCCTTCAGCGTCGGGACGTTCGACCAGTCGGTGGCCGTCTCGAGCGTTTCGCAGAGTGCGCCCTCGGCCAGCAGCGCGTCGCGCAGGTACGGCGCACCGAACCGGCCACGCTCCCAGGCCAGCGCCGGGGACTCGCCCAGCGAGGTACCGCCCTCGGCTTCCATCACGGCCCGGGTTTCGGCGTGCCTGCTCTCGGCATGGGCCGCAGTGCCTTCGAACACGGTGATCGCCAGGCAGCCGCCGGTGATCTTGTTGTCGCCGATCGACTCGGTGGTGGCCAGGTTGACGCCGGTCTCCGCCTCGTCGGACAGCCGGATGACGGTCGGCCCGGTGCCGGTTTGGGTGACGGCGCGCAATGCCGCAGTGCCAGTGGCGAAGTCGGGGAACGACCAGGCTTCGTAACGGGTGGCCTGCGGTGCTGGATGCACCCGCACCCGCACCCGGGTGATGACGCCGAACACGCCTTCGGAGCCAACGACCAGCTCACGCAGATCCGGGCCGGCCGCCGACTGCGGCGCGCGCCCCAGGTCCAGGACGCCGACGGGCGTGATCGCGCGCAGTCCGCGGATCATGTCGTCGAACCGGCCGTAGCCCGCTGAGTCCTGGCCCGACGACCGGGTCGCGGCGAAGCCGCCCAGGCTGGCGAATTCGAAGCTCTGCGGAAAATGCCCCAGCGAGAATCCGCGTTCGCTCAGCAGTCGTTCGGCCTGCGGCCCGGTGACCCCGGCGCCGAACTCGGCTTCGCCGGATACGTCGTCGAACTCCAGCAGCTGGTCGAAGCGCCGTACGTCCAGCGACACCACCGCGTCGAAGTTGCCGCGCAGGGGGTCGAGCCCACCGACCACGCTGGTGCCGCCGCCGAACGGGACGACGGCGATGCCGTGCTGCGAGCAATACCGCAGGATCTCGGCGACCTCGTCGTCGCTGCCGGGTAGCAGCACCGCGTCCGGCGCATCCTGCGGGCCGGAGTCTTTGCGCCGCAACAGATCCAGCGTGGACTTGCCGCCGGCATGCAGCAGCCGGTCGTGGTCCCCGACGCGGCAGTGGTCCGGTCCGACGATGTCGGCCAGCGCCTCGCGGTGGCTCTTCGTCAGCTGCGAGGGGTGTAGCCGAACCTGGCCGGCGTCGAGCTCCGCCTCGGGTGACGCCGTGACGCCCAGCGCCTGGGCCAACAGTGTCCGGACGCCCTCCGAGAGGGGTTTGGCGTGGTCGGGATCGCCCCAGGCATTCCACTTCATCGGGGGTAGCAAGTCGGCAGACATGCGTTACAGTATTACATATGCTGTCAATCAGTAACGCTGCGGTGGAGGATCGCATCCTCGCCGCCGCTGCCAGCTGCGTGGTCGATTTCGGCGTCGAGCGCGTGACGTTGGCCGAGATCGCGCGGCGCGCGGGCGTGAGCCGTCCGACGGTCTACCGCCGTTGGCCGGACACCCGGTCGGTGCTGGCCGCCCTGCTGACCGGGCATATCGCCGCCGCCTTGAGCGACGTGCCCGCCCGTGGGAAAACGCGTGAGGCCTTGGTTCAGCGGGTCGTCGCGGTCGCCGACCGGCTGCGAGACGACGACCTGGTGATGGCGGTGCTGCGTTCCGAACTGGCGCTGGTCTACATCGCCCAGCGGCTGGGCAGCAGTCAGCAGATGTTGATCGACGCGCTCGCCGCGGACCTGCGAGCGGCTCAGCGCGCGGGCGGCGTGCGGGCCGGAGATCCGCGTCAGCTGGCCGCGATGGTGCTGCTGATCACCCAGTCGACGATTCAATCCGCCCAGATCGTTCGGCCGATCCTGGACGGCGGTGCGCTGGCCGCCGAACTCGCCTATTCGCTGAACGGATACCTGTCGTGACGTCGACCGCCCTGAACGCTGCCCGCCGTAACGCCGATCTCGCCGCGCTGGCCGACGGCGCCCCGACCGATGTCGTCGTGATCGGCGGCGGCATCACCGGCGTCGGCATTGCGCTCGACGCGGTTTCGCGGGGCCTGCGCGTGACGCTGGTGGAAAAGCACGACCTGGCATTCGGCACCAGCCGATGGAGTTCCAAGCTGGTCCACGGCGGGCTGCGTTATCTGGCGACCGGCAATGTCGGCATCGCCCGGCGCAGCGCCATCGAACGGGGAATCCTGATGACGCGCAACGCACCTCATCTGGTGCGTGCCATGCCGCAACTGGTGCCGCTGCTGCCGTCGATGAGCCGGATGGAACGGGCGTTGGTGCGGGCCGGTTTCCTGGCCGGCGACGTGTTGCGGAAGACGGCGGGCACACCGAGCTCGGTTCTGCCCGGCTCGCAACGTGTTTCGGCCCAACGTGCCGTCGACATGGCGCCGGCCGTTCGGCGCGAAGGTCTGGATGGCGGCCTGCTGGCATACGACGGGCAACTGATCGACGACGCTCGACTGGTCACCGCCGTCGCGCGCACCGCGGCGCAGCGCGGGGCGCGGATCTTGACATACACCGCGGCATCGGAGGCCACCGGCACGTCGCTGCGGCTGACCGATCAGTGCACCGGTGAGTCCTTCGAGATTGCCACGCGCGCCGTCATCAACGCCACCGGGGTGTGGGCCGGCGAGATCGACCCGTCGTTGAAGCTGCGGCCCAGCCGCGGCACCCACCTGGTCTTCGATGCCGCGGCCCTCGGCAATCCCAACGCGGCGCTGACGATTCCGATTCCCGGCGAGCTGAACCGGTTCGTGTTCGCGATGCCCGAGCAGCTGGGGCGGGTCTACCTGGGGCTGACCGACGAGGAGGCGCCAGGGCCGATACCCGATGTGCCGCAACCGACGTCGGGGGAGACCCGGTTCCTGCTCGACGTGGTAAACACCGCGCTGGACATCTCGCTGGACAGCGCCGACGTGATCGGCGCGTACGCCGGGCTGCGGCCGTTGATCGACACCGGGACCGGCCGCACCGCCGACGCTTCCCGTGACCATGCGGTCGTCGAATCCGAGTCGGGGGTGATCAGCGTGATCGGTGGCAAGCTCACCGAGTACCGGCACATGGCCGAGGATGTGCTCGACCGCGCCATCGAGTTACGGGGGCTGGCCGCCGGCGAGTGCCGGACCCGCAATCTGCCACTGGTCGGTGCGCCGGCGAATCCAGGATCGGCGGTCGCACCGATGGCCGGGCTGCCCGCATCGCTGGTGCTGCGCTACGGCGCCGAGGCAGCCAACGTCATCGCCGAGGCCGCCTGTGAGCGCCCTGCCGACCCCGTGGCAGACGGAATCGACGTCACCCGTGCGGAGTTCGAGTACGCAGTCACCCACGAGGGCGCGCTGACCGTGGACGACATCCTGGATCGCCGCACCCGGATCGGTCTGGTGATGGCTGACCGGGAGCGCGCTGCCGGTGCGGCCGGGGAGTTCCTGTCACAGTTCGGCGGAGGAGAGCGCGATACCATAGAGCGGAACTAACCCGTATCGGCTAGGACGGACCATGGAACAGGCGGCGCGATCTCCGCGCCCGGCACGAAGCCCGGGGCGCCTCGATAGGTCGTTGGACGCAGCCATCCTCGAGGCGGCGCTGGCCGGTGTGGCCGAACAGGGTTATGACCGGTTGAGCATGGACGACATCGCGTCCCGCGCCGGCGTCGGCAAGGCTGCGATATATCGTCGTTGGTCATCGAAGGCGGTGGTGGTCGCCGATGCGATCGCCCACTGGCGACGACGGCACGGACCTGTCGAACCGCCCAACACCGGCAGCCTTCGCGGCGATATCGCGGCGCTGATCGCGGCCGTACCTGACTTCGATGCGGCTGATATCAGCACAATTCAGGTCATTGTCGGGGTCGCGACAGCGGCGATGCACAATCCTGTGCTGGCGGCCGCTTTGGACGACCTCGTGCTTTCCACTCCGCGGCAGGTCGTCCGCGTGGTGCTCGACCACGCGGTGGCCCGCGGAGAAATCCCGGCCGGCCGCGATCTGAGTCTGATCCCTGACGTGGCCCTGGGTCTCAACGTGCTGCGGGTGATGACGGGACGGCCGATCGACCGGGTCTACGTCCGGCGCGTGCTCGAAGACGTGATCCTGCCGCTTGCCGGCGCACCCGCGCCGTAACCCTTGCGCGCTCCGCGTGACAGTGCCACATTGGTCTAGACGGAACTAGTTAGTTCCGTCTAGAAAGGGGAGGGCGATGGCTGTCAAGCATGTCCCGGTGCTGATAGTCGGCGCCGGTGCCGGCGGTTTGGCCACCTCGGCGCTGCTGGCTGAACACGGCGTGCGCTCACTGCTGGTGGAAAAGCGGCGCGAGATCTTCATCTACCCGAAGGCCCGCAATCTGAGCTTTCGCAGCCTAGAGATCCTCCGCGGCCTGGGCCTGGACGACCAGGTCCACGCTGTCGCGGAACGGGTATCCGACATGGTCGTCAAGCCGAGGCTGAACAGCGCGGAAGAAAAATTGGCCATCGACATCGACGCGGTCTTTGCGGGCCTGGATCAGTTGAGCCCCGAGCCTGCCGTGCAGTACTGCCCGCAGAGCAGCCTGGAACCGATGCTGCTCGCCGACACCCGACGGCGGGGCAGCGAAGTGCGCTACGCGACCGAGTTGTGTTCATTCGAGCAGGACGATTCTGGAGTCACGGCGGTGCTGCGCGACGTGGATTCCGGCGAGTCCGAGCACGTCCGCGCCGACTATCTGATCGCTGCGGACGGCGTACACAGCAGGATCAGGGAATCGCTCTGCGTCACGACGTCGGGCTACGGGGCACTACCGATCTTCGTCGTCTTCATCTACTTCCGTGCCCCGTGGCGCAGGTTCGTCGCGCATCTCAACGAAGGCGACGGCGTGCAGATCAAAAATCCAGACGTGGACGGCATATTCCTGGTGGCCAAGGACGACTTGGGCATGTTCATCACCACGTACCTCCCCGGCGAAGGGGAGACCGCGGCACAATTCACCTCGCAGTACTGCGGCGAATTGCTCACAAAGGCCGTCGGCGAGCAGATCGACGTCGAGATCATCGAGGTCGCGGCTTGGCAGCCATACGAGCAGGTGGCCGACCAATTCCAGTGCGGGCGGGTGTTTCTCGTCGGTGACTGCGCACACACCATGCCGCCGTTCAAGGCCGGGGGAGCCAATACGGCCATTCAAAGCGCACATAACCTGGCCTGGAAGCTGGCCGCGGTCGTGACGGGATGGGCGGGCACGGCACTACTCACCAGCTACCACGCCGAGCGGCATCCCGTCGGGCGGTTCGCCGCTCGCCAGTCGCTCACCGGGCCGACAGTGGGTTTGCTGCGACTCCACGACGAAGGTCCGGGGTTGCCGCCGGAGGAGGAAGAGTCGATGTTCTCTTTGTTGGTCGGCTACCAATATCGCTCGGCTGCAATCGTTTCCGACCAACCCGCCCCGGTTGCTCCTGACGCTACCTCGTTGGTCGAAGAATTACGTGGCCAACCCGGCACCCGCGTCCCACACGCGTGGGTGCAGCTCGGCGACCGGAGGATGTCGACGCTTGATCTGCTCGGCCCCGGGTTCACGCTGCTCACCGGAGACGACGGCGCGCCATGGGTGAGTGCGGCGAAAGCAGTATCCGCCGCGCTGGGTGCATCCATCGAGGCGCATTGCATCGGCGCCGACGCAGAGATCCACGACGTCGAAGGTCGCTGGGCAGAATTGACCGGCCTTGCACCCGACGCGGCGTTGTTGGTGCGTCCCGACGACTTCGTCGCCTGGCGGGCCGCTGCTGTTCCGCAATCGCCGGAGAACGATCTTCGCCGGGTGCTGTGTCAGATTCTCGGCCGGGCACCATGACCGACGGGCAGCGGCACGGCGCTGATGTCCGCCCTGGTCAGATAGCGCGCCGGTTACAGCGGGATGTTCTTGTGGCGCCCGCGCCGTGCCGGCGCCTGGGCCAGCGCCTCGGTGAGCTTGCTGCGAGTGTGGGCCGGGTCGATCTTCTCGTCCACCACGCCGATCTCGATGGCGTTGTCCACCCCGCCGGCGAGCCGCTCGTGCTCAGCGGCGAGTTCGTCATGCAGCGCTTCGCGCTCATGGTCGGGTGCCGCGGCCAGCTTCTTCTTGTGCAGAATGCCGACGGCTGCCTTGGCGCCCATCACGGCGACCTCGGCGTCCGGCCAGGCGAAGACCTTGGTGGCGCCCAGCGAACGCGAGTTCATCGCGATGTAGGCACCGCCGTAGATCTTTCGGGTCACCAGGGTGACGCGCGGAACCGTGGCCTCACCGAATGCGTGCAGCAGCTTGGCGCCGCGGCGGACGACTCCGCCCCACTCCTGGTCCACACCGGGCAGGTAGCCGGGAACGTCGACGATCACGATCAGCGGGATGCCGAACGCGTCGCACAGCCGCACGAAAC
>JBAWAV010000050.1:0-2458 GCA_049589475.1 Mycobacterium sp. | reverse complement strand
ATCAACACATCCGCGGTTCCCCGGTAGGGCGTCCCAGGCTCACCGATCGAGATCAGGGTATTCGGCCGCGGCGCGGGAGTGATCGTCCCGTCGACCACGCTGACGGTGGTGCCGGCCATCGGTCTGGTCTGACTGCCCACCGCGATGTCGGGCATCCGCACGCTGGCCCAGCGCTGATGATCGCGGGTGTGCACGGTGATGCGTTCGCCGGCACCCGCCAGCCGCACCACGATCCGCTTGGCCAACGCGTCCTGGGCGGCGATGTGCACCCGGCTGAACTCGCCCGGATCGTCCAGCGGCAGCATCAGCCGGTTACCGGCGTCGACCTTGCCAAGCAGCACGCCCGAGGGTCCAATCGGGATGACGAGCGGGCGGTCCAGCACACCGCGCCGCACACCGTGCAACACCGGCATCGGGCCGCAGAGGTTGGAGGCGATCGCGCGGGCCTGCTCGCCGGGCAGCGTCTTGAAGACCACGCTGGGCGGCGCGGTCGGCGGCTGCGCGGTACGCACGGTGACCGTCGCCGTCATGCTGCCGTCGCCGAACACCGTGATGTTCTGGATGATCCCGTCGGCCCGCAGCGCCCAGGCGTGTTCCAGGCTGTCCGCGAAGATGTCGGCGGGCCGGTACCAGTAGCTCGTCAGCCAGCCGCCCTCGCCGCGCGCGGTCCGCCACCGCTGGTGGTGTGCGCTCAGCGCCGACGACCCCAGCCGCCGCTCCAACTCGACGATGTCGGTCGCGGTCGCGACCTTGGCGCGGATACCGTGCTGGCGCAGCGCCGCACTGATCCGCTGTGCCGCGGCCAGCGTCGCGGTGCCGACCGACGTACGCCATTGCAGCGCTTCGGCATTGGGCAGCGCCGTGATCCGGACGACCAGCCAGGTCTCGCGCTGCCCGGCGTAGGGCGGCGTGCCGATCAGCGTGTCGTAGACCCGCGGGTAGTCGCCGCTGCTGCGCCGCCGCGCCCCCACGCTGACCACGCTCAGCGACTCGATCGACAAGCCCAGGCTCTGGTGCAGCAGCGGCAGCAGCTCGGCGACGTCGACGGTGTTGTCGGTGTAGGTCGCCGTCGACCCGGTGAACAGGGTCGGCCGGTGCGCCTTGCCGAGCAACTGCACGGCCACCACCGCGACACCGTCCTGGTAGCGGACACCACCACCGGAGCGGTCGTTGGCCACGGTGATGGGTTCGTGCAATGTGATCGCCCGGCCACGCTGGTGCCACAGGATCAGCCACGACCATGCCGGCTGACGCCACCAGCGGACCACGCCGGCAGCGACCCCCAGCACCAAACCCACTGCGGCACCGGGAATCCCGGCTACCACCCAGCCGATGAGACCGAGGGCGAGGACGCCGGCGACGATGGCCAGCCGCACCGGGGCGGTCATCGCTCTCGCCGAGCCCGTGCGACCAGCGACGCGATCACGACCGCCGCGATGACCAATCCGGCGAACACCACCGCCACAGTGCGGGCGCGGTGATCCGGTGGCGGCGGCGGAGCGGCGGGCACGATCACCCGGCTCTGCGCTCCGGGCGCGAGGCGGTCCCCGGGCGGCACGTTGAACGTCAGCGCCGCAACGGGATCCACCACCCCGTAACCGACCTGGTTGTCCACCCCGCGCGGCGGGTTGTGCGCCGTCTGCAGTATCCGATTGACGATCTGGTGCGCGGTCAGGCCCGGGTACTTGGCGCGCACCAGCGCGGCCACCCCGCTGACATAGGCCGCCGAGAAGCTGGTCCCCCAGAACGGCATGTTCTTTTCCCCGGGCCGCAACGGTGGATACGCATTCACCGGTCCCCCGGTCTGCGGCGACAACCCCATGATCCCGACACCGGGAGCGGCCGCGGCCACCCACGGTCCGGACAGACTCTTGCTGACCGGGGCGCCGGTGTTGTCGACCGCGCCGACGGACAGCACGTAGTCGGAGAACCAGGACGGCGAGGACACCGTCTTGACCTGATGCCAGTCGCGCGGATCGGCGGCGTCCAGCGGGTCGAACCCGGGGTTCTGGGCGCACTCGTCCTCGCCCTCGTTTCCGGCCGCGGCGACGATCACCGCGTCCTTCACCGTCGCCGCATACCAGACGGCGGCCCCAATTGCGGCTTGGTCCAACGGGTCTGCGGCCGACACACAAGCGGTGACGCTGATGTTGATCACCTTGGCGCCCATGTTTGCCGCATGGACGATCGCGCTGGCCAGGGTGGCGACCGTGCCGGCCTTCTTGCGGGCTTCGGTGTCGCCGCCGCCCGGCTTCTCCAATTCGAAGGCCCGCGACGACTGACGGATCGAGATGATCCGTGCGTGCGGTGCCACTCCGGCGACGCCGTCGGGTGCTCCCGGCGGCAGCGGCGGTACTTCGGGGTCGTCCGGTGCGGCCGGGGCCGGATCACCCGGGCCGTTCGACGGCTCGTCGCCCGGCGGTGGCGGGGGCGGCGGGGGCGGCGCGGGCTTGGTCTC
>JBAWAV010000049.1:0-1874 GCA_049589475.1 Mycobacterium sp. | reverse complement strand
ATGCACCACCTGAGCCGGCACCACCATGTACTCCGCAAAGGCTCCATGCCGGCCAACTCCGAGAAACTCGTGGTGCGGACAGCATTCCGGCATGCCGCTGGTGCACCGCAGACACACTCCGCAGGGGATGGCCGGCATCACGGCCACCCGGTCTCCCACGGCAAACCCGAGGTCGCCCCACCCTGCGTCGGCCACGACGCCTGCCAGTTCGTGCCCGAGAATCACCGGGTCGGCAGACGACATTTTCCCCTGAGCGACGTAGACATCGGTGCGGCATACACCCGCCACTGCGACCCGGATGAGTAGCTCTCCCGGTCGCGGCTCGGGCATCGGTACTCGATGCCGCTGGACGGAAGGCCCTTGTTTGACCACCGCCCACATCTCCGTCACCCTGCGCATTCCCTCCCGAGTGAAACGCCTGTTACTGGCGTTGACGATCTGAGGTTCTGGCGGTCCGCCGAACGGTGCCTCTAGGTCGCGCGTAGTCTACCCTCGCGTTTGCCGAGAGGCGCGCGCTACGAGAAATGTTGGGGATGTGAAATATTTCTCCAAGCGACCGCCGAGTACTTGCGCGGCTGGCACAATGTGCTGATCGCCGAGGTGGTCACCATCGATTGCTGATCGTTGACGAATTCGTAGACTGGCTCTTACCGCGAGACGTCCAGATCAAAGGATGGCGGCGAGAAACTTTGCCGAGTACGCGCGGACACGGAACCGGGAGGTTATGGTGCATCTCCGCGAAGAGATGGCGGGCGCGCCGCCCACCGGCCCGACGGACAGGTGAAACGCCATGACCGTCTCTGATCGCCCGCTCACGCCAACCGCCCCGCCGAACCTGCGACGGGTCCCATTGCTCGAATTGATGCCGGCAGACGTTCGTCAACTGGTGGAGGCGTCGTTTACCCCCGTGAGCTTCGGCTTCGGCGAGGTGATCGTCGCCGAAGGCGATCGCGCTGACGCAATGTTCGTCATTCAGTCCGGAACCGCGCAGGTGATCAAGGCCGGTGAGCACGGCAACGATTTACCGCTCAACGTTCTGCGCTCTGGCGACATGTTCGGCGAACGGTCGCTGCTGGATCCCGAGCCTCACCGTACGGCCACGGTGCGTGCTTCCAGCCCGGTGCAGGCGCTGCGGCTGGACCGTGGGAAATTCCAGGCATTGGTACACACCGAGCCGGAGGTGAGCCGCTACGTTCAACTCGACCTGCGGCGCCGCGAGCTGCGCGACTTCCTTTGCCGAGACGCCGCGTTCGACGACCTTCCCCCCGACGGAATGCGGGCGCTGCTGGGCGGGCTGGTCCCCAAGGCGGTCAGCGCCGGCGAGCTGGTCATCCGCCAAGGCGACCCGGCCGGCCCGATGTACGTCATCCGCCAAGGCCGGCTACGGGCTCATCCGGAGGGCGACGGCACCCGCGAACAGCCGACGGAGCTACATCCCGGCGATTTCTTTGGCGAGGTGTCATTGCTGCGTGGCACGGCTCGCGCTGTCAGCGTCGAGGCGGTCACCGGTTGCGAGTTGTGGGCGCTGGAGCCGGATTTGTTCGCCGCGCTGGCTGCCCAATACCCGAAGTTTCGCGAAGGCTTCGAGCAGCGCGTCGCTGCCTCCGAGTACCGTCGCTTGGCACAGGTCCCGCCGGATTTCGCTGACGAGTTGCTGCCGGCGGGTGCCGCCGGACCCGATGTCCTGAGCGAGGAGCAGACTCGTGCCGACGCGACCTCGTACCCGTCCCCGGCGGCGGACGAAATCGAACGGTTCGACGACTTCGTCCGGCACCGCAAACGTATTCGCCGCTTTCCTTTGATTCTGCAGAACGATTCCACCGAGGCCGGTGCCACGTGTCTGGCGATGATCTGCAGGTACTACGGCCGCAAGG
>JBAWAV010000048.1:0-4450 GCA_049589475.1 Mycobacterium sp. | reverse complement strand
TCGCCGCTGCGGGTCTACGTGATGGGCCAGCGCGGCGCCGACCGCGAACCGGCCACCGCCGAGGACCTGACCAGAATGCGGGCGCTGGCCAAGGAGGCCATCGAGGTCGGGGCGCTGGGCTTCGCGTCGTCCCGGCTGACCATTCACAAGACCGAGAGTGGTTCGCCGATCCCGAGCTACGACGCAGCGCGCGAGGAGATCGAGGAGATCGCACGCGGCGTCGTCGACGGCGGCGGCGGGCTCCTGCAGTTCGTGCCCGACATTCCCGCCGGCGGCTATCAGCCTGTGCTGCAGACGGTGTTCGACGTCGCCGAGGACGTCGGGCTGCCGGTCACCTTCACCCTCGTCGTCGGCAATTTCGGTGACCCGACGTGGCCGGATGCCATCACGATGATCGAGAAGGCCAACGCAGCCGGTGGCGACGTCACCGCGCAGTTGCTGCCGCGCCCGATCGGGCTGATCATCGGTCTGCAGTTGAGCGCCAACCCGTTTGTGCTGTACCCCAGCTACCGCGAGATCGCGGAGCTGCCGCTGGCCGAGCGCGTCGCCGAGATGCGCAAGCCCGAAGTCCGCGCCCGCATCCTCGCCGACAAGGCCGGCCACGGGCATCCACTCATGGCGGTCGCGCAGATGTGGGACTGGATCTTCCCGCTGGGCGACAACCCCAACTACGAGCCGGACCCGTCAGACAGCATCGGTGCCCGGGCCCGCGCCCGCGGGATCGATCCGAGGGAAGAGGCCTACGACCGCCTGCTCGACGACGACGGCCAAGCCATGCTGCTGGTCACCCTCAGCAACCTGGAGAACAACTCGCTGGACACCGTGGGCGAACTGCTGCATCGCGACGACGTCGTGCTCGGCCTCGGTGACGGCGGCGCGCATTACGGAATGATCTGCGACGCAAGCTATTCGACGTACTTCATGACCCACTGGGCGCGCGACCGCAAGTCCGGACGATTCGAGGTGCCCGAGGCCGTGCGCCGACTCACCTCGGTGCCGGCCCGCGTTGCCGGTCTCGGCGACCGCGGCCGTATCGCCGTGGGTTACAAGGCCGACCTCAACGTGATCGATCACGCGGCGCTGCGGATCCACAAGCCGGTGATCATTCACGACCTACCGGCCGGTGGCCGCCGCCTCGACCAGACCGCCGACGGCTATGTGGCCACGATCGTGTCCGGCGAGGTGATCGCCGAGAACGGCGTGCCCACTGACGCGCGGCCGGGCAAGCTGATCCGCGGCCGTCAGCCGGTTCCCGCCTGAGCCTGCGCGGGCTGGGTGTCGATGTGCCCGTCTCTCAGCGACAAACCGGGATCACAACCGATTGTCGCTCGAAGGTGGGCACAACGGGTGCCGCCTCCGCCAGAGACTGGTGTGACGAATGTGGCCGCTAAGGCTGTTTCCACCTAGCGGGAAAGCTCGTTGCCGAAAGCGATGAGCGCGCGCCGGCCGATCGCGAGGATCTCCTCGTCGAAGCCCTCCCCGCTGCGGTACGACAGCTCCAACATGCGGTCGGCCATTTCGACGGCAACCAGCATGGCCTTCGGATCGGTGTCGGCCGGGATCAGTCCGCGGTCGACCAGAAGCGTGTACAACCGGCCGGCGAGCGTCTGCATGCGGGCCCGGACGTAGCTGGTGACTGCCGGCGAGGTGCGCCCGCCCATCCACATCCGCGCCGTGCTCGGGTGCTCGCAGTAGTAGCGCACATGCAGGTCGATCTCGTTGTTGAGCAGGTCGGCGACGGCGGTGATCTCCCACGTCTGCTCCGCGGCCACGCAGCGGGCGTCGAGGTCGGCGCACTGCCGTTCGAGCAGTTCACCGAGGATGGCTTCGCGGTCGGCGAAGAACCGGTACAGCGAGGGGTATGAGACGCCGGCCCGGTCGGCGATCGCGCGGGTGGTCGCCGCCTCGACGCCGTGTTCGTCGGCGATCGCAGCGGCGGCATCGAGGATCCGGATGACTGTCCGCCGACTGCGTTCCTGCACCGGCGCGCGCCGCTGAACAGGTGCGATGGTCATCGGTCCCCGTCTTTCGTTCGTCGCGGTGGGTGTGACAGAAGGCCCTTGACAGCCGTTCGACAAACTATAACATTATTCGTGTTCTAATTCTTCGCGCATGTCGGGAGTGCACATGTCCATCGAGACGCTCAACCAGGCCCGTCCGAAAGAATCGTTGACCGGTCACGTCGACGTGCTCATCGTCGGCGCCGGCATATCCGGCATCGGTCTCGCGCACTATCTGGTCACCACGCAGCCCGAGCGCACCTTCGCCATCGCGGACAGCCGTGACGCGATCGGTGGCACCTGGGACCTGTTTCGCTACCCGGGCATCCGGTCGGACTCCGATCTGCACACTTTCGGCTACGAGTTCAAACCGTGGACCAGCGACAACGCCATTGCCGATGCGCACGAGATCCTCGACTACCTGCACCAGGTCATCGACGAGGACGGCTTGGCCGAGCGAATCTACCTCCAGCACAAGGTGATCCGGGCCGACTTCTGCAGCGAGACCGCGCGGTGGACGGTGGTGCTGGAGCGCGACGGCACGCACTCGGAAGTGACGTGCGGCTGGCTGTTCAGTGCGACCGGCTACTACGACTACGCCGCGGGCCACAGTCCCCACTTCGAGGGCCAGGAGGACTTCGAGGGAGTCGTCGTGCATCCGCAGTTCTGGCCTGAGGACCTGGATTACCGGGACAAGCAGGTCGTCGTCATCGGCAGCGGTGCCACCGCGGTCACGCTGATCCCGGCGATGGCCGACGACGTCGCGCACATCACCATGCTGCAACGCTCGCCCACCTACGTCATGCCGCTTCCGCGCAAGGACCCGATCGCCAACGGTCTGCGGAAAGTGTTGTCGGACAAGACCGCTTACCGGATCACCCGCGAGATCAACAAGGCCCGGCAGCGGGTGATCTACACCATGGGCCAGCGTCACCCGAACGTGGTGCGCCGCATCATCCGCGAACTGAACACCCGAGCGCTGCCCAAGGGCTACGACCTGGACACCCATTTCAATCCGACCTACAAGCCGTGGGACCAGCGGCTGTGCGCGGTGCCCGACAACGATCTGTTCAAGGCCATCTCCGGCGGCAAGGCGTCGGTGGTCACCGACAAGATCGTGCGCTTCACCAAGACAGGGATCCTGCTGGAGTCGGGTCGGGAGTTGAAGGCGGACATCATCGTCACCGCGACCGGCCTGAAACTACTTCCGTTCGGCGGTATTTCGCTCTCGGTCGACGGCGTCGCGAAGGATCCGCACGAGAGCCTGGTCTACAAGAGCTTCATGGTGTCGGGCATCCCGAACTTCGCCTACGCATTCGGCTACACCAACTCGTCCTGGACGCTGAAGGTCGACCTGATCTGTGAGCATTTGTGCCGGCTGCTGAGCTACCTGGATCAGCACGGATACACCACTGTCGTTCCGGTCTGCGACGACCCGACGATCGAGAAGCGCCCGATGCTGGACTTCCCGGCGGGCTACATACTGCGCTCGATCGAGCGATTCCCGCAGCAGGGAACGACTGGCCCGTGGACGGTGGAGATGAACTTCCGGGCAGATCGCGCGCGGCTGCGGAAGGGCCCGGTGGAGGACCCCGCCCTGCGATTCAGCAGCGCTGCGCGCTCCGTCGCGACCGCCGGCGTTTCCTGAGCCGACGACTGTCAGTTGGACAGCGCGTCGAACAATCCGGCCAGCTGGTCGGGCGACACCGACGCGTTGCACTGGCCCTTCAGATTGAACAGCGGCTGGGCGATGTTCTTCAGGTCCAGCGCCTGACCCGGGTGACTGATGAAATAGCCCCGGATCGACGACTTCGCGTCCGCCGGCGGCTGATTGACGGCGGCGGTCAGCACATTGTTCGCGTCAGGATGAGCATCCAGATAGCCGCTCGCCGAATTCAGCACACCGCTTGCGGTGGCAGCAACGCCACTCGCCGAGCACGGGTCGGGTGCGGCGCCGGCCGTCGGTGACGTGGCGATCACCGCGGCCGCGACAACGCAGCCGGGCACTACGCCAAAAACGGTGCGGCGTACGCGAATCAAGGACGATGTCATTACTGATTTCCCTTCAATCCCCCACTGTCCGAACGTCCAGTCAATCAGCCAGCTGAAGAAACAAAAAACCCGGCCCCACGCGGGGACCGGGCTTTTTGTCAGCTCGGACTAGAAGTCCATGCCGCCCATGCCACCGGTCGGGTCGCCCGCGGGTGCGGACGACTTCTCCGGCTTGTCGGCGACAACGGCCTCGGTGGTCAGGAAGAGCGCCGCGATGGACGCCGCGTTCTGCAGCGCCGAACGCGTCACCTTGACCGGGTCGGCAACGCCGGCCTTGAGCAGGTCCTCGTACTCACCGGTCGCGGCGTTGAGCCCAACACCCGGCTTGGAGTTGGCGACCTTCTCGGCGACGACGCCGGGCTCCAGCCCACCGTTGAAGGCGATCTGCTTCAGCGGAG
>JBAWAV010000047.1:0-2022 GCA_049589475.1 Mycobacterium sp. | reverse complement strand
CTGGCTGCTGTTGGTGGAGTTGGCGTCCGACCACGACCAGACCGAGCGGCTGGCTGATGCGCTGGACGGTGTGCGAACGAGCGGTGAGCCCGCGGTAGGAGTCGATCTCGCTGCCCAGCAACGGCTTTGGCGGGTGCGGGAGTCACTGGTCGAGGTGGTCGGCCTCTTCGGACCGCCGCTGAAGTTGGACGTGTCGTTGCCGTTGTCCGCGGTTGCCGCGTTCGCCCGCGACGCCGCAGCGTTGGTCCAGCGGCACGCGGCGGACGCGATCGGTGTGTTGTTCGGGCATATCGGCGAGGGCAACCTGCATCTGAACGTGCTGCGCTGCAACGACGACCAGGAACGTGAGCTGTACGCGGCGATGATGGACCTGATTGCGGAGTCGGGTGGCAATGTCAGCTCCGAACACGGCGTCGGCAGCCGCAAACGTCGCTATCTCGGCATGTCCCGCGACGAGGCCGACATCGCGGCGATGCGAACACTGAAGACGGCCTTCGATCCGACTGGCTACCTCAATGCCGCGGTGCTGTTCGACTGATCAGCTGGGGCTCTTGATGCCCACCGCGTGGCGCAGTTGGGCGAGGAACTCGTCGGCGTCATCGCTGCGAATCATGTAGTGCGAGAAAGCTACTCGGATCGCGGTCGCCGCTTTGACCGCGGCGTTGGGGCCGGGTATCAGCCGCTGCAGACCATCCCGCATCTGCGGGATGACATTGGAGAACTGGCTGATGACATGCTCGGGTTCGATATCGACCATGCGTACGCCGGTGTAGGAATGCTGGTAGTCGACGATGAACCGCAACGCCGCATCGAGCTTGTCGGCACCTTTGAGTCCGGCTGTCGCTCGGCCCATACCGCTTTCGAAGGTTTGCCGCTCGTACCTGGAGAACGCCGAGAGCAGGTCCTCTTTCGACGCGAACCAGCGATACAGGGTCGGCCTCGACACCCCGGCCTGAACGGCGACGTCGGACAAGCTCAGCTTGCGTTTGCCGTTGCGGCCGAGGACCTCGGCGGTGGCCGCCAGGATCCGCAACTGGGTCGAGCTGTCGCCCTCGATGGTCGACGTCTGGTCCATACCCGCAACTTTACAAAGATTGCCCGAAGTGTCACGCTGTTTTCGTGCCACTGCCATGTTCCCTGGCCAGGATCTGTTCTCCCCGACGCCAGGTAGCTGACCACCAGAGCTTAGCCGGGCAGGCCCAGCTTGACGGGCGTCTGCCGTGAGCCACGCCAGAGCGGTGGTCATCACCGAAGCATCGTCGCCGGTGGCACTGGCCACCGCGGCGCGGTTGGCGGCGGGCGGCGATCTGGTGTTGATGGGAAGCCGGCGGGCTCGAGTGTGCGAGGAGTTCGCCGCCCGCCTGCGGTCCGGTGGCGCCGCGGTGTTCGCCGCCCATTTGGATCTCGCCGACTTACCCTCCGTCGACCGCTTCGTCGAGACGGCTGACTATCTGGTCGGGATCCCCGACGTTCTGGTGAGTGCCGCGGGTCTGGCCGACGGTTCGTGGGTGGGCGCGCAACACCTTGTCGGACAACTCGTTCAACCGATGATCGACAATCGGCACGGCGATGTGGTCTTACTCAGCCCGGAGTTGGCCGGCTCGTCACCGCCCGGTGGGCATCGGATGCTCGACGCGTGGGCACGCGGGCTGGACGCGGAGTTCATCGGGACCGGCGTGCGGGCCTCGGTCGTGCGATCGACCGGGCGGGTGCCGGCGGACGACGTCGGCTGTCTGATCGCCACAGCGATCAACTCGTCGGAACGGATGCACCTGCGTGTCGTCGACATCATCCCGCCGGTTCCTACGCCGACGTTGGCGCAGGACCGACGGAGTCGATGAGGCTCGAGGGTCCGGATCGCCTGCTGCAGGGCGTGATGCAGTGCTCGGCCGCGGCGCCGCGGTTCACAAGCTGGTCACGGATCTTCGCGCGCATGGGCGAGTAACTCTTCCAGTCGTTGCCGAGCGCCCGGCGTAAGGCCGATGTCCACAGTGTCTGGCCAGGTCTCGACCTCGGCCAGTG
>JBAWAV010000046.1:0-4236 GCA_049589475.1 Mycobacterium sp. | reverse complement strand
CTGGCCGCCGTGCACGACGATCCCAAGTTGTCGGCGCGCGAGGCGCTGTACCAGTACACCGTGCGACTGCTCATCCAGATCGCGGCCAACCCCGAAGGCGCGGCGGTGTACTTCCAGGAGCAGCCCTACATCACAGAGTGGTTCACCGACGAGCAGGTCGAGGAGATCCGCGAGAAGGAAACCCAGGTCTACGAGCATGTGCACGGGCTCATCGACCGGGGTATCAGCAGCGGCGAGTTCTACGAGTGCGACTCGCACGTCCTGGCGCTCGGCTACATCGGCATGACCTTGGGTGCGTATCGCTGGCTGCGGCCGAGCGGACGCCGCAGCGCCAAGGAGATCGCTGCCGAGTTCAGCACGGCACTGCTGCGGGGGTTGATCCGCGACGAGGCGGTCCGGGTGGAGTCGCCGCTGGGCGTCAAAACCGAAATCGGTACAGCCGGTCGTAATTCGCGATGAACGGGACTGCGGTCAGTAGTCGATAGACGACTCGTTGTGGCATCAGCGGCACCTTCGCAGGGTCGAGGAACATGCACGTGTCGACGAGGCGCAGCGGCGAGATCCACTCGGGTAGCTCGTGGCCATCTCTGGTGCCCCACTTGGTGATTCCTGATGTGGCGGCCCTGGCCAGCAGTGGCGAATTGGAGAACCGCGGCCCCCACGGTGAGAGCAGGTCGGCCAGCAGTTCGCCGCTACCGAACCGGTCGGTCATTCGCTGCAGCAGGTCGCGTATCTGGGGCTCGGTCAGATACATCAGCAGGCCCTCGGCGACGATCAATGCGGGACGGTCCGTCGGGATCTGGTCCAGCCAACCCGCGTCGGTGACTGACGATCCGATCGTTGTGTAGCCGGGCCGCGGTGTATACAACTTGCGCCGCAGCGTGATCACCTCGGCCACGTCGACGTCAAACCAGCGCACGCCCGGCGGCACGTCGATCCGGAACGCCCGACTGTCCAAGCCGCAACCCAGGTGCAGCACGACCGCGTCTGGGTTGTCGCGCAGGAACTCGGCGGCCCAAGTGTCAAGTTGCTTGGCGCGCAACGCAACCAGGAACTGATTGGCCCACGGCTTGACGGCCCGGTCCAGGCGGGTGAAGTCGTAGCCGATCCGGCTGACGGCTTCAGCGGCTGCCTTGTCGCCGAGAATCGGTGTCGCCAAACGATTTTCGTATGCTCGCAGATACAGCGTACACAGATTCGTCCATTCCACCGAGCCCCAGCGAACGCCGGAGAAGTCGACCTTGTCGTTCACTGCAGTGCGCTCTCGACGTCGGCCAGTAAGTCCGCGGTGTCCTCGATGCCGACTGAAATGCGCGCAAAGCCGTCCGGAACGGGATCACCCCAGCGGGCGCGGCGGTCCAGCAGGGTGTGAATGCTGCCGAAGCTGGTCGATGCGGTCAGCAGGTCGCTGCGTTCCAGCAGCTCGTTAACCGCTGCGGCGTCGGCCAGCTCGATGGCGATCAGGGCGCCGAATCGACGCATCTGGGTCGCGGCGGCGGGGTGTGCAGGGTCGTGGGGCAGCCCGGGATAGCGCACCGCTCGCACCGCCGGATGGCCGGACAGCATCGTCGCGAGAGCCTGCGCGTTGAGGCACTGCCGTTCGAATCGCAGTCCCGCGCTGCCCAGGCTCCGGATGAGCAGCCAGGCATCGAATCCGCCCAGGATCGCCCCGGCCAGCAATCGTTCGCGTTCCAACGCGGTGGCCAACTCGGGTTGGTTGGTCGCCACATATCCGGCGAGTAGATCGCTGTGACCGGACAGCATCTTGGTGGCGCTGGCGACAACCAGGTCGGCGCCCAGCGAGAGCGGTTGCTGACCCAGGGGTGTGGCGGCGGTGTTGTCGACGATCAGAAGGGCACGGTGGGCATGGCAGACCTCCGCCAGTCGGCGTAGATCGACCACGTCCAGCTTGGGATTGGTGGGTGTTTCGGCGAGCACGACGTCGGCTTCGGCAGCGGCGTCGTAGATGTGCGCGCAGTCGGCCGCGACGACGTTCACGCCGGAGGGATTCAGGTATTCGGCCGCGAACCGGCGCACCTGGTAGTACCCGTCGGCAGGCACGACGACCACCGATCCAGGTCTGGTCAGCGCCCGCAATGCGGCGCTGATGGCGGCCATCCCGGAGCTGTACACCAGCGCGGTGCTCGCGCCTTCGAATTCCGCGAGACCTGATTCCAGTTGTCGCCAGGTCGGATTGGAGCCCCGCCCGTAGGTGTCCAGGTCGGCGGCTTCGTCGGCCGACAGGTGATATGTGGAGGCCAACACCGGCTGTGTTGCCACCGGGCGACCGGGGATAGCCGGAGACTGTGCTGCCTTGAGGCTGCGAGTGGAGTCACCGTAGCGAGGAGTCAGCGTCATCAGGTGGGCAATACCCGCCCGAGAAATTCGAGTTGGTCGGCGATCACGCGCTCGAAGGCGTCGCCGACGTAGATCTCGAAATGCCCTTCCGGGTAGAGCTTCACCTCACCGCGCGGCGCCATTGCGGCGTAGCGACGGGTCGGTCCCGAGGGTGCGACGGAATCGGTCTCGCACACGCAGAACAGGATTGGGCAGCGGACCTTCGGCGCGAGCCGGCCCGGACGGTAAGGCAGGAGCTTCACCCCGATCCGCGCGGCGACCTCGTTGCGTAGCTCGGTGCCGTCGGGCACCAGCTTCAGAAAACCGGGGTAGGCGTCGGGTGCGGTCATCAGCGCGACATCGCCCGGGTTGCCCGCCGTCGGCACCATCACCGGTGACGCGCCGAGGCGTGCGCCGACGAGATCGCGCATCGCCAACGCGGTGACGCGGGCACTGACCAGCGGGTTCATCGCGCGCAGCGAGGCGATGCTGTCGGTGAACGGGCATTGCGAGACGACTGCTGCGATGCCGGGTAGCCGTGCCCCAGTGGCGATCACATGACCGCCACTGAAAGATGTGCCCCACAAGCCGATTCGATCCGGATCGATGCCGGGCAAGGTGCGTGCGTAGGCGACGGCAACCGTCCAGTCCTGCAGTTGCATACGGATGTCGAGCAGTTGGCGGGGCGCCCCTTCGCTGTCGCCGAAGTTGCGGTAGTCGAACACCAGGCAGGCGTAACCGGCCGCGCAGAAGCGTTCGGCGTAGGCGTCCAAGCGCATGGTGCGCACCGCGCCGAGCCCATGCGCCATCACCAACAGCGGGGTGTTGCCGCCGCCCGCGGGGCGATATAGCCACGCGCTGATCCGATCGCTGCCGGAGTTGAACCAGACATCTTCACGGTGGGTGCTCACGGGTCTCATCCTGCATCGTGTTCGATCAGTGTGGTAGACCGGCGCCATGGCCTCGAGCGTGTTGCAGAAGGTGTCGTCGCTGGTAGGGCCCAGTCATGTCAGCACGGATCCCGATGTGCTGGCCGGCCGCAGCGTCGACCACACCGGTCGTTACCACGGCCGGGCGAGCGCCCTGGTCAGGCCGGGCTCCGCCGACCAGGTGGCCGAGGTGCTGCGGTTGTGCCGCGACGCCGGGGTCCACGTGACCATCCAGGGCGGGCGGACGTCGCTGGTCGCCGGCACCGTCCCCGAACACGACGACGTCTTGCTGTCAACCGAACGGCTATGCGCGATAAGCGAAGTCGACGCCACCGAACGCCGAGTCGAGGCCGGGGCAGGAGCCACCCTGGCCGCGGTGCAGCGCGCCGCGGGCGCCGCCGGCCTGGTGTTCGGCGTCGATCTGGCCGCTCGCGACACCGCGACGGTCGGCGGCATGGCCTCGACCAACGCCGGGGGATTACGCACCGTGCGGTACGGAAACATGGGCAACCAGGTGATCGGCCTCGACGTCGCGTTGCCGGACGGCTCGGTGGTTCGCCGGCACTCCCGCGTGCGGGCCGACAACACCGGCTACGACCTGCCCGCGCTGTTCGTCGGCGCCGAGGGAACTCTGGGCGTGATCACCGCGCTCGATCTGCGCCTGCACCCGGATCCGGCGCATCGGGTGACCGCAGTCTGCGGCTTCGACGACCTCGGCGCACTGGTCGACGCCGGCAGACTGTTTCGCGACCTGGACGGCATCGCAGCCCTGGAGCTGATCGACGGGCGGGCCAGCGCGCTGGCCGACGAACACCTGGGCGTGGCCCCGCCGGTGCACGGCGCCTGGCTGCTGTTGGTGGAGTTGGCGTCCGACCACGACCAGACCGAGCGGCTGGCTGATGCGCTGGACGGTGTGCGAACGAGCGGTGAGCCCGCGGTAGGAGTCGATCTCGCTGCCCAGCAACGGCTT
>JBAWAV010000045.1:0-17445 GCA_049589475.1 Mycobacterium sp. | reverse complement strand
TGTCGACGTCGCCGACAGGAACGGACACGCAGATCTGCACGTCCTCGCCGGGCGCGGTCGACACCGCACCGGTGGTCAGGTTGCGCACGACACCGCTGGTCTTGCGGCGTGTGCAGGTGTGGCAGATACCCATCCGGCATCCGCTCTGCGGGTTGAGGCCGGCCGACTCGGCCTGCTCGAGCAACGGGCGGCCATCGTCGACGACGTCAATGCTGCTGTCCGCGAACGTTACTCGCCCGCCGGACGGCTTGGCCGGCAGTTGCAGGGTCGGTGCCACAAAGCTTTCCGAGTGCACGTTCTCACAGTGCTCACGGACCGCCTCGACCAAAGCCGTCGGGCCGCAGACGAATACGGCATCGGGCGCCGGCATCGCGGCAGCGAGGTGTTCGGGGCCGAACCGGCCCTCGAGGTCACCGCCCGTCGACCGGGTGTAGCCGTGCAGCACCCGCACGCCGGGTATCGCCGCAAGCTCGTCGCGGTAGGGCGCCTCGGCGCGGTTGCGGGCGTAGTGGACGAACGCGACGTCGCCGTCGTGGCCTTCGCCGATCAGCGTGCGCAGCATCGCCATGACGGGCGTGATGCCGCTGCCGCCGGAGACGAACAGGATCCGTCGCGGCCGTTGCGCCGGCAAGGTGAAGTCGCCGCCGACCGCGCCGAGCCCGACCACCATGCCGCGGCGGGCGCGCTCGTACAGGAATGTCGAGACCAGCCCGCCGTCGTGCTGCCCGATCGTCAACTCGAGGTGCCGGTCGCCCTCGGCGTTGGCCGGCGAGTAGCAGCGGGTGTGGTGACGCCCGTCGATTTCGACGCTGACGTTGACGTACTGCCCGGCCCGGACGGCGTCGGTGAACGCGTTGTTCGGCGCCAGAACCAGCGTCACACTGCGCGGGGTGTTGCGCCGCACGTCGACGACCTTGGCGCGGCTCTCGGCCAGCGTCCAGGTCGGAGTGACCAGCTCGGTGTAACGGTCGACGCCATGCGGCCCGGTCAGCAGGCTTACCAGGTCGGAGCCAAGGACCCGCTGCTTCAAAGTTTGGGTGAACATGTGTACACCGTCCTCTAGTTTGACCCAGCTCGTCAAGGGTTTTCCCAGGTCTGTGATAGCCTTCACACGGTGAACAGTCGTACTCCTAGCTCACGTCCGCACCATTCGGGGCGCGGTCGCAGGAGCGAAGGTCCGTCCCGTGAGGAGCGCAAAGAGGCGACTCGGCGGGCCATTGTCGGAGCGGCGCTCAAGCTGCTCGATGAGCGCAGTTTCAGTGGTCTGAGCCTGCGCGAGGTGACCCGGGAAGCCGGGATCGTGCCGGCGGCGTTCTACCGCCACTTCGAGTCGATGGAAGCCCTCGGGCTGGTCCTGATCGACGAGTCCTTTCGCACCCTGCGCGACATGTTGCGTGGCGCCCGCGCCGGCAAGCTCGACCCCAACCGGGTGATCGAGTCGTCGGTGGAGATCGTCGTGGCAAGCGTCACCGAAGGCCGCGAACATTGGCGTTTCATCGGCCGCGAACGCTCCAGCGGCGTCACCGTACTGCGCTACGCCATTCGGACCGAGTTCCGGCTTCTCACGTCGGAGTTGGCCACCGACCTGGCCCGGTTCCCGGGCCTGAACGAGTGGAGCACCGAGGACCTCAACGTGCTGGCGACCTTGTTCGTCAACTCGATGATCGTCGTCGCCGAGGCGCTCGAAGACGCGCAGGGCGCCGAGGCGATCGAGGAGATCCGCATCACTGCCGTCAAGCAGCTGCGGATGATCGTGGTCGGCGTCACCGGCTGGCGCAGCAAGCCTTAAGCTTCCATATTCTCGGCACACCGGATAAGAAGCTCGGCGACGTGCCGCCGGTCGCGCGGCGAAATCCCTTGCAGCATAACGTCTTCAACACCGAATACCGCGTCGTGAGCAGCACCGAGCAGGCGCGATCCCAGGCGCGTCAACGCCAGCGACCTGGACCTCCCACGCGGTGGCGCGTCGACGGTCTCGATCAAGCCATCGGCCCGTAAACCGGCCAACACGTCCTGCAGCGACTGCCTCGTCACGAAACAGAGCCGCGCCAACTCCGCCGCCGAGGCATCCGGGTGTTCATGCAGCGCGCGCAAGGTCGAATACTGCGCCATCGACAAGCCGGTGGGCTTCAGAGCTCTGTCGCATTGACGGCGCAGGCTCTGCTGAACCCGCTTGACCAGATACCCGACAGAGCGTTCGGCCTCCGACGGTTGCATGACAGGAACCTTGCACCTGCCGTGGTGGTCAGGAACCTGACAAGGGAGGCCATATGTCGACCATCACCGCCCACGCCGACCATTCGACGCTGATCAATGTCTTCAGCGTGCAACCCGAGCGGGCATAAGATCTCGCCGATCTGCTGACCGCGGCCACCGAAGAGGTCATGCAGCACGTCGACGGGTTCATCTCGGCCAACATCCACCTGAGCACCGACGGCACTCGGGTCGTCAACTACGCGCAGTGGCGCAGCGCGGAGGCATTCCAGGCGATGCGGCAGGACCCCACCGCGCCGACCTGGCTGAAGGATTCGAACCGCACCTCTACACCGTCGAGTCGGTGCATTCCGCGCCATGATGGTCAGATGGCCACCAAGATGCGGGAGCTGCTCGGCAGCGCGCTGACGTCGCTGCGTTACGAGCCGTGCGAGAAACGCCTCCGGGTTCAGCTGGACGGCGGGCCGGTCGCCGACACCGTCAACGGCCTGCTGGTATGGGAGCCGCGGCGGCTGGTTCCGACCTATGCGGTGCCGGAGTCCGACATCGCGGCGGTACTGGAGTCAGCGGGACGCGTCGACGATGTGCCCGATGCGTCGGTGCTGTCCCCGGCCAACCCATTCACCGTGCACAGCTGCACCGGCGAACTGTTCGACGTGGTCGTCGGCGGGTCGCGACGTGCGTCGGCGGCATTCCGCGCGGACGATCCCGACCTGGCCGGCTACCTCACGTTCGATTTCGCCGCGTTCGACTGGCACGAGGAAGACGAGCCGGTCGTCGCCCATCCGCACGACCCGTTCAAGCACATCGACATCCTGGCCGGCAGTCGGCAGGTTCGCGTCGAATGGGAGGGCCGACTGCTGGCCGAGTCGACGCGTCCACTGTTGCTGTTCGAGACCTTGCTGCCGGTGCGGTTCTATCTTCCGCGTGCCGACGTCGTCGCCGTCCTCGAACGGAGCGACACGATCAGCTACTGCGCCTACAAAGGCCGGGCGTCGTACCTGTCGGTACCGGACGGGCCGGCCGACGTGGCGTGGACGTACCCCGACCCGCTACGCGAAGCCGAGCCCGTCCGTGACTACGTGTCGTTCTTCAACGAGCGGGTGGACATCGTCGTCGACGGGCATCGCCGCGAACGCCCAGTGACGCACTGGTCGAAGACGTCACCTGTCGACGTTGAACAGTGAGTCGCCATCCTCTGGAGTTCCGTCGATCTGACCGCGATGGACGCGAGCCGGTCGCTCAGCGGGGGGCCCTGGTTCGGGCGTTACATCGGGTTCCTCTGCGCTGAGTTTGTACTCCAGCGACTCGCCCTCTTCCTCTTCGCGCGCCGTCATGCCGAACTTGTCGGCCTCGCTCCAGTGGTCGGGCGGGTCGACGACGATGTCGCCGTCGTCGTTGCGCACCTCATCCGAATCGGTCGACTCGCTCGGACTCAGGGTGTTGTCGTCAGGCATGGTGATTCGGTTCTCCTTTAGTTTGAAAGGCTAAACACTTACCGCGGCGGCCGCCACATCGGCCACAGGGTCGGGCCGCCGTCGGGAATGACGATCTCGCCGGTGACCTCGAAACCGAACCGTTCGTAGTACGGCACGTTGTCCGCTTTGCTGGATTCCAGATAGGCGGGGGCGTGCTCGGCGTCGACCCGATCGAGGCGTGAGCGCATCAGCGCTTGGCCATAGCCTTTGCCCCGCACCGCCGGGTCGCTGCCGATCACCGCGAGATACCAGTGCGGCTCCTCGGGGTGCTGCGACTTCATCTGATCGAGCAGTCGGCCGAGTTTGCGGCCCGTTGTCACACTCAACCCGAATCCGAAAATGAACGACGGCAACATCATCAGTTGTTCGCGCGTCGACTGCTTCCAGCGACCCGGCGGATCCCACAGCGCCGCCGCACCAATCGCGGACCCGTCGGTGGCTACCTCCACGCCACCGCCGGCAAGGTGGTGGTGTCGGGCGATGGCCGCGAAGAATTTTCGCTGACGGGCAGCCCGGGCTTTGTCGTCGGGCATGATCCAGACCGACGCCGGGTCGTCGTAGAAGGCGCGACCCAGAGCGTGCGACAGCTCGGTGACGTCGGCTTTGCGCGCTGGTCGCGTATTGATGGTCATTGACCGCCACAGTAGTAGCGTCGGAAATCGTGTGGGACTTCGAAACGGACCCCGAGTACCAGCAGAAGCTGGACTGGGTCGAAGAGTTCATGGTCAACGACCTCGAGCCACTCGATCTGGTGGCACTCGATCCCTACGACAAGAAGAACGCCGAGACGATGGCGACGCTTCGGCCCCTGCAACAGCAGGTGAAGGACCACGGGTTGTGGGCGGCGCACCTCAAACCAGATCTCGGCGGTCAGGGCTACGGCCAGGTCAAACTGGCACTGCTCAACGAGATCCTCGGCCGGTCGCGATGGGCCCCGTCGGTTTTCGGCTCGCAGGCACCTGACTCGGGCAACGCCGAGATCCTGGCGTTGTTCGGGACCGACGACCAGAAGGTCCGCTATCTGCAGCCGCTGCTCGAGGGCGAGATCACCTCGTGCTATTCCATGACCGAGCCGCAGGGCGGTTCGGACCCGGGCCTGTTCGTGACCCGCGCCGAGCGTGACGGTGACAGCTGGGAGATCAACGGCGAGAAGTGGTTTTCCACCAATGCCCGGCACGCGACGTTCTTCATCGTCATGGCCGTCACCAACCCCGACGCGCGTACCCGCGACAAGATGTCGTTGTTCATCGTTCCCGCCGGCACACCGGGCCTCGAGATCATCCGCAACGTCGGCGTCGGGACGGAGTCCCACGCCACGCACGGCTACGTGCGCTACGCCGACGTCCGGGTGCCGGCCGAGAACATCCTCGGCGGCGAGGGACAGGCTTTCGCGATCGCGCAGACCCGGCTGGGCGGCGGCCGTATTCACCACGCCATGCGGACCATCGCGTTGGCCCGGCGGGCCTTCGACATGATGTGCGAGCGGGCGGTGTCCCGCCAAACCCGGATGGGCCCACTCTCGAATTTCCAGATGACGCAGGAGAAGATCGCCGACAGCTGGATTCAGATCGAGCAGTTCCGGCTGTTGGTGCTGCGCACCGCCTGGCTGATCGACAAGCATCACGACTACCAGAAGGTGCGTCGGGATATCGCCGCGGTCAAGGTCGCCATGCCGCAGGTATTGCACGACGTGGTGCAGCGCGCCATGCACCTGCACGGCGCGCTCGGTGTCTCCAACGAGATGCCGTTCATCAAGATGATGATCGCCGCGGAGTCGCTGGGTATCGCCGACGGCGCCACCGAACTGCACAAGATGACCGTCGCTCGTCGTACGCTGCGCGAATATCAGCCGGTGTCAACGCCTTTCCCGTCGCAGCATCTGCCCACGCGGCGCGCTGAGGCGCAGGCCCGACTGGCCGAGCGCCTCGAGCACGCCGCCGCCGAGTTCTAACCAGCGAACTCCATCACCTCGGCTGTTCCGGTGTCCAGGTCGCCGGCAGACGTTTGATGCCGTTGATGAAATTGGCGACGAGGAAATCCGGCTCGGGAGCATCGATATCGGGGATGCGGGTGTAGACCTCGGTCAGCAGTGACTTGAGCATCGTGCGAGCCAGCGCGCCGCCCAGACAGAAGTGCGGGCCACCGCCGCCGAATGCGATGTGCGGGTTGGGACTGCGGGTGATATCGAAGGTGAAAGGGTCGGTGAAGACATCTTCGTCACGATTAGCCGACGCGTACCACAGCACCACCTTGTCGCCGGCCGCGATCTCTGATCCCCGGACGGTGATGTCCTGAGTTGCCGTGCGGCGCATATGGATCAGCGGCGAAGCCCAGCGCAGCACCTCCTCGACGGCGGTATCCACCCGTCCCGCAACATCTTCGGTGAGCAGGGCACGTTGTTCGGGGAACTTCGAGAATGCATGGATCGCCTGCGCCGAGGCGTGGCGGGTGGTGTCATTGGCGGCCACGGCAAGCAACACGAAGAACGCCTTGAGTTCGCCGTCGGTCATCTTCTTGCCGTCGAACTCCGCCTGGACCATCCACGTCAGCAGGTCATCGCCGGGATGCGCACGGCGTTCGGGGATCAGCATCGAGGCTGTCTCATGCAGGTCCATCACCGCCCCGGTGAACAGTTCCAGTCCCGACGCCCCGGCGCAGACCTCAGGGTCCGGCCAGCCCAGCAACCGCTGCGCGGCGTCGATGGTCTTGTCGTGAACGTCACCGGGAGGCAGCCCGAAGAAGCTGCCGAAGATTCGCCCGGGCAGCTTGACCGACACCAGGTCGACGAAATCGCCCTGACCCAGGTGGGCCATTTCGGTAACCAGGTCACGCGCGTGTCCCCGGATCCAGCCCTCCAGGCGACGCATGTTGCGCGGCTTGAACGCGTCCATCGTGATTCCGCGCAACTGAGTGTGGCGCGGGGCGTCCATCGCGATGAACGACTGAGCCACCTCGATCATCTCCGGGGCGAAGTCCTCCATCGTGATGCCCTGCGCCGAGGAGAACACCTCTGGGTGCCGACTGGCGTACCGGATGTCCTCCATCTTCGTCAGCGACCAGAACCCCTTGGTGTTGAGTTCCTCTGGCAACAAATCGGATTCAGCCGGCCTGCTCCACGGCACCGGGTTCTCCCGGCGCAGCGTGGCGAAAGCCGCGTCGCGCTCCTCCATCGACTTCGCCCAGAATGAACGGGCAGACAGGTCGATGTCCTTGTGCGTAGTCGTCAGTGCGGTGGTCATGATTGGTCCTTCCGACCCGGCGCGGCATAGTTGTTAGCCGTGCCAGTCACATGCTCACCGCGAAGTAGCCGCTGAAGCGCTGACGCGCGTGCCAACGATGGCCTGCGCGGGCCAAATCGAGCGGCGCTGCGGTATCAGTCAGTCGGAATGACGAAGGTGGCGTCGAGGCCGCCGCCGTCTCGCGCCGAGAACGTCAGCCGGCCACCCACCGCGTCGACGATCTGCTGCACGATCCACAGGCCGAGCCCGGCCGTCCCGCGCTGCCCGCCGACGCTGACGAACTTGGCCGTCAACTCGCCCAGGCTTTCCGCGGGGAGGCCGGGGCCACGGTCGAGCACGGAGATCGTCAACTCGTTGCCGTCGCGGCGGCACCTCACGTCGACTGGGGCACCGCGGCCGTGCCTGGACGCGTTTTCCAGCAGATTGGTCAAAATGCGCCGGAGCCCTTGAGAATTCACCAAGACGGCATGGACGTCGCCGGTGATCGTGACCTGCAACCGGGGCGGTTGCAATCCGGCGGCGTCGGCAGCGGCGGAGATCAACTCGTCGAGGTCGACGCGGCGCCGTCGGCCGGACGAGAACGTCGGACGACGGCTCAGCGCGACGTCGGCGAGCGCGTCGAGCATGTCGCGCAGGTGACTGACGTGGCGTTCGGCCAGCTGCAGCCCGGCCTCGCGGTCAGCATTCGACAGCCGCGCCGAGGAGTCGGCCAAAGCTTGCGCGAGTGCCTCCAAAGAGGCTACCGGCGTGCGGAATTCGTGCAGCAGCACTTGAAGACCGTCTTGCTGCGCTTCGTAGGATCGCAGCAGCCGGGCGCGCAGATCGCGTTCCTCGTCGGCGGCCGCATGTTCTGCCTCGGCTTCCACGATCGCCCGCAGCCGCGACCGCTGCTCGCGTTCGGCCAGCGCCGACAGCCCCGCGCCGAGCACGGCGATGAACAACAGGTACACCGCCCACCACACGCCCTGCAGCGTGCGGGACGGCGCGACGGCGGTATTGGGCCCGGTGGTCAGCGCGACGACCACGTATCCGCCGCCCAGCAGCGCGGCCAGCAGCAACGTCTCAGCGACCGACAACCGCGCGGCCGACGCGATCACCACCAGCACCAGGACAACCGCGACAGGGCTGTGGACACCGCCGGTGAGAGCGATCAGCGTCAGCGTGAACGCCGAGTCAGCACCGGTGAGCAACCAGGCGTAGCGGGTGCGTCGCACCTCCAGGCGAGGATTGAACAGCAGGACGACGGCATAGAGCGTCGCACCGACCAGCACCACGGCGGTGGCGCCGGTGTGTTGCCGCACCCAGGACGGTCCCACGGCAAGCAAGACCGCGATGGACACCACCACGGCTGCCCGCACCGCCACCACAACGCCGGCCAGCCCGTAGTCGTCGCGGTCCGGCCCGAAGAGCAGGCGGACGCGATCCAACCGTCTCACCCGCCTGACCATAGGGTTGGCGCTAGCATCCGGCAATGGCCGAAAAGCCCTACACCGTCGTGATCGTGGATGATCACGAGCTTTTCGCTCAAGGCCTGGCTCTGCTGCTCAGCCGCGAGTGGGCCGAGTTGTTCACCGTGGGCGGGCAGACCACCTTCGTCGAAGAGGCAGCTGACTTGGTGGCAAGCACGAATGCCGACCTGGCCATCATCGACCTGTCCATGCCGCCGCTCGGCGGTGTCGCCGCGATCCGTCACGTCAGGAATCGCCACCCCAGTACCCGGATCCTGGCGCTGTCGGGAACCGACGATCTGGGACTGGCCGAGGAGGCGCTACGCGCGGGTGCCGACGGGTTTCTCCGCAAAACGGCCCGACCGGAAGCCCTCGCAGGCCCACTGTGGACGATCGCCGAGGGGCTTCGGGTGCTGGACGGCGCGGTGCTCGACGCCCTGCTGAGCACCACCCGCAAGCCGCCGGCATCGTTAGCCGACAGCCTCACGACACAGGACCTGCGACTCTGGGCGCTGCTGGCGGCTGGGATGGAAACGGTAGACATCGCCAAGCGGATGTTGGTGTCCGAGCGGACCGCCAAGCGCATGGTCGCCGCCCTGTTGCACAAACTCGGTGTCAGCAACCGGATCGCCGCCGCAGCACTGGCCGGCCAGTGCGGGTTGCTGGACAACCTGGCCGACGGCGATAAGCCGCCCCACTAGAAGGGCGTCGCGACCGCAGTTCAGTCGCTGACCTGAATCGCCTGCGCGGGACACATCGCAGCGGCACGCACGATCACTTCGCGTCGTTCTTCGGCCGGGTGTGCATCCAGCAGCTCCACCTGCTCGGCATCGTCGGGCAGGTCAAACACGTCCGGGGCGGCCAGAATGCACTGCCCATGGCCTTCGCAAAGGTCGTAGTCGACAGTGATCTGCATGGGCTTCTCCCGGTTGAACTGCTGCTGCGGCAAGTATCGCGCTGCGGGTCGCCCGGACGACGGCCCGTGCGCGCCAACCCTGGCCTGACCGTGCCATTCAACTCATAACGCGCCACCGCCTCCAGCCGACGGGAGCTAAAGTTCGACCGGATGAAGGGCCCAATGGCCCTACGTCGAGCCGATTACGCGGTTTAGCTTCGAAACAACCTGCGCTGAGGAGGCCTGGTTGGTTTACGCCCTTGATCAGGCGGGGTAACACAACGGCGTTCCGGGGCCGACAGAGGAGCTGCAGTGGAGATGTCGCGCGTGCACGACGCCGTCAGGGGATACGCCCGCGCCGTGCAGGATGCGGATGTCGGCGAACTGAGTCGTATGACGTTTGGCGTTCTGCATGAGCAACTCTCGATGGAGCACACCGCGTTGGTCGCAGCCCAACTGGCCGCCGACAGATGTCTTCACGGCTCGATAACGGTCAGCGATTTCCGAGATGTCTACGTGGACGCCGAGCGATACAGGATTACCGCGACGCTGACCTTCGAGCACGCGCCGCCGTTGGATGTGCAGTTCGGCCTGGTCGAACAGCAGGGGCGGTGGCTGCTGGTTGCCGCAGACACGCAGACGCGTTACGTGAGAAGTCCGCTGTCCAGCGGACCAGCTGTTGAGGCTCTTGCCGGTTGATACCCGGGCAGGGGTCAGGCCGCGACCGCCACAGTCACTGACAGGTGCTCGCCGACAGCATGTGCAGCCGCCCAATTACCGGCCCGGACAGCTTGCGCGAGGTCCTCGACCAGTGGACTGTCGGCGCCCAGTTCGGCCAGCCACGCGGACACTATCGGACGAATTGCATTGCCCGGCACGCAGACTGTGCGTCCTTCGTGCAGGCGATCCGTCACGTGATACAAGGTTGTCGGCGAAATCGCGTTCCGGTGGAGGTAGCGCCCCACCGACCATGAGTGCCTGGCTTCGGCCCGGGATCTCCAACCCATGATGGCCTCCTCGTCGAACGACCCTGCTTAGTCGATTCGACCACGCATAGCCACTGCGCCGTAGGGTGCAAAGCCACTGCTTTGGAAGGCCTTTGGCGGTCGGCTCAACCTCGCCGAAGTCCCGCGCGCTCGGGGACTTTCGCCACACGAAGGACCTTTGGCCGCAGGGTCGGGGCCCTGATGCCCTCGCTTGAAAGCCCGGCCAGCCTGCACGATTGAAGTTCCGACGAAAGGGATGTCCATGAAGGCTCAGGTTGGCGATTGGCTGGTTCTCAAGGGCACCAAGGTCGATTCACCCGACCAGCGTGGAATGATCACCGAGGTCCACTCCTCGGATGGTTCACCTCCCTACGTGGTGCGGTGGCTCGACACCGACCATGACGCGATGGTGTTTCCCGGCCCGGACGCTCTGGTCGTCAGCGCCGAAGAGCAGAGCGCGGCCGACGAGCGGGCACGACATCGATTCGGCGCGGTGCAGTCAGCGATCTCCCAAACACACTGAGCGGCTGGGCGGTTCCGGCTCATGTGGCGCCATTGCGCGCTGGGATCCTCGCCCACTGCCGCGACAAAGAGATGATGGCCGTCCACAGCGGAAAACTATGGACGGCCACCTGATCGGAAGCCTTGAGTACTACTTGCCGGCGGCCTGGCCAGCACTCCGCACTACGCCACGCATGAATTCGATCTGCGTGGTGACCAACTCTTCGGCCAACTCCAGGGCGGCGTCGATGACGGACTTAGGCCGTGACTCTCCGTCAACCACCGGAGTCACTTCATCGACGAACTTGCGGACCGCTTCGATACCCCTCTTACGCCCCGCCTCAAGCGATTCGAGGACGTCATCGGAGAGTTCGGCCCAGCGTGGCTCGGACTTCTCTGGCGCTTGCGTCATGATCCATCTCCTTTTGTAATTGTGATGCCGACTCCTCGACCCTATGACCGCGGCATCGCCGAAGCGAGTGACTAAAGTCCTGCGTCGCAGCAACATTCGACACTTGCTGGGGCCATTAGTCACCAATTGTCTGCGGTGACCTTCGGCAGGACATAAGCCCCTACTACGACCTGTGCAGTGCTCCTAATGTCGGCGATCATGGCAACACCCTCCGGTAACGACGCCCGGCACGCGCGCAGAAGCCCGCCCGGCGCTGCTTTGGGTAACGCGGTTCGACCGCTGACGCGCGCCGGTCGGTTTGTCGCCCGATCATTCCTGACGTCTCGCGATCAGGATCCGGATGAGCTTCCGATCGCTCGGCCCACGCTCGCTTTGGCGGGGCAAGCATTGCGCGACGAGGTAGTCCTGATGGGACTGAAGGCGCGCCGCCCGGTCAGTGGACCGCGCGCGTTCGAGCGAATCAGTCGCGAAGTTGTCGCGGCGCTGGACTTTTACGAAAACAAGGGGTGGTTGGACAGTCCGAGAGGATTCTATGTAAAGCCTTCCCCGCCTGAGGATGTCACCGTCCGTCAGGTGAAAGGGCAACGACGCGACTTTTACCGCCTCGATTTTCCGAGCGGCTACGCACCGCGGCCGGGTGAACCCGGCCGGGAGCGATGGCTCGGATACGCCGCCAACAACCGCGAGTATGCGCTGTTGCTGCGTCATCCCGAGCCACGACCGTGGCTGGTGTGCGTGCACGGAACCGAAATGGGCCGCCCAGCAATTGATCTCACGGCGTTTCGCGCTTGGCAGTTGCATGACGAGTTCGGCCTGAACGTCGTTATGCCGGTTCTGCCGATGCATGGCCCTCGCGCGCGTGGATTGCCGAGGGGCGCCGTCTTTCCCGGTGAGGACATCCTCGATGACGTGCACGCGACGGCGCAAGCGGTCTGGGACATCCGGCGGCTGTTGGCCTGGATACGTTCGCAAGAGCCGCAGTCGCAGATCGGCTTGAACAGTCTGTCGCTAGGGGGCTACATCGCAGGGTTGGTCGCCAGTCTCGAAAAAAGGCTCACCTGTGCGATTCTCGGCGTCCCGGTGGCCGACGTGGTCGAGGTGTTGGAGCGCCACGCCGGTCTGGCCCGCAACGATCCCCGCCGTCGTACCTTCGAAATGGCCGCCCCGCTGGGCCGAATGGTGTCACCCCTGTCGCTCACACCTCTGGTCCCCGCGCGCGGCCGTTTCATCTATGCCGGTGTTGCTGATCGGCTGGTGCATCCACGGGAACAAGTGACCCGACTCTGGGAGCATTGGGGCAAACCGCAGATCATGTGGTACCCCGGCGGCCACATCGGGTTCTTCCGCTCGCGACCAGTACAGCAGTTTGTCGGTGATGCGCTGGCGCAGTCGGGTCTCCTGGATGGCCCGCTGGCGTTGCATGACCGCCCGGCCTAGCTACCGGGACTCACCGCCGTTGACGCGGTCGATGAACGCGAGGAAGTGGGTCAGCACCGCATCCGGCGCCTCGAGTTGCGGCCAGTGCCCGATGTCGTCGGCCAGCATCACCACATCGGCGTCGGGGATCACCTCGGCGTAGCGGCGGGCCATGTGCGCACCGGAGTTCGGGTCGATCGGTCCATTGATCAGCCGCATCGGAACTCCTGTCTCCCGCATTGCCCGCACCCATCGATTCCGGTGCGTGTAGCGGTCTTTGATGAACCGGCCGACCTTGTGCAGCACCCGGCGGCCGTCGTTGTAATCCAGGATCTGGTTGAACACGTCCATCATGTGCCGAGTCGGTTTGGTGTTGGGGCCGAACATCTCCCGAATCGTCGGCTCGAGCACGCGACGTGAGAGCGTGCTGTTCTGCACCGGGCTGAGGATGTCACCCAACGGGGTTCCCGACATCAGCTTCTGCGCGGCGCGCGGCGTATAGGTCTCGACGAACATGCCGCCGTTGAGCCAGACGATCGAGTCGATGTGCAGCGCGCCGTAGGCATGCTGGCCGAACTCGTGACGCGCCAACAGTTCCTGGCCCACCGAATCACCGATGTCGTGGGCCAGGATGTGTGCGTCGCCGATGCCGAGATGATCCAGCAGAGCCTCGTGCATGTCGGCGTGGTCGTGCACTGAGTACTCGTAGGCGACCGGTTTCGCGGAGAAGCCCATCCCCATCATGTCCGGCGCGATGACGGTGAACCGCTGCGTCAGCGCCGGCCAGATCGGCGCCCAGTCAAAGGAATTGAACGGGTAACCGTGGATCAGCAACAGCGGCGGGCCGCTGCCCTGCACCCGGTAGAAGATCTCGAAGCCGAGATAGTCGACGTACTGCCCGGCGTCGCGCCAGGATGCCAGTTCAGCGTCCATGACCTGCGCCTAGGAGATGTAGCGAACGACGCTCTCGGCCACGCACGCCGGCTTGTCCGAGCCTTCGACCTCGACGGTGGTCGACACGGTGGCCTGCGTTGCCCCCTTGCCCAGGTCCTCGACGTTGACCAAGGAGCTCTTGGCGCGCACCCGGGAGCCGACAGGAACCGGCGCGGGGAAGCGAACCTTGTTGAGGCCGTAGTTGATTGCCAGCTTGATGCCGTTGACCGTGTACATCTGGTGCTGCAGCCGCGGCAGCAGCGCCAACGTCATGAACCCGTGCGCGATGGTCGTGCCGAACGGACCCTTGGCCGCGCGTTCGGGGTCGACGTGGATCCACTGGTGATCACCCGTCGCGTCGGCGAACAGGTTGACGTCTTCCTGGCTGATCGTCACCCAATCGCTTTCTCCGATACTTTCCCCCTGGATCGCGGCGAGGTCGGCGACTGATTCGAAGGTGCGCATAGCGTTGTCTCCTCTGTGTCGGCCCGACGGCGATGGGGGCCGCGCTGCTAAGCAGCATGCCATTGCGCTGTCGCGGCCCGGCCACCGGGATGTTTCGCCTGCAACGCCGCCCGGGTACCCCCCGCGTTTGAGTGATGGCACCGCAAAGGCGAATAACGGCCGAGCCTGGTCCAGGATGGCGTTGTGAGATTGCTGCTGATCGCCGACACGCACGTTCCGCGACGCGCGCGTGACCTGCCCGCGCAGGTCTGGGACGAGGTGGCCCGAGCCGACGTCGTCATCCACGCCGGTGACTGGATGGCACCCGAATTGCTGGACGAGTTGACGGCCAGGTCCGCGCGGCTGGTGGCGTGCTGGGGCAACAACGACGGGCCGGAGTTGCGCTCCCGTCTGCCCGAACGCGCTGATGCGGTGCTGGGCGGGCTGCGCTTCACCGTCGTCCACGAGACCGGAGCGTCAGGCGGCCGGGAGGCCCGGATGTCGAGTTGCTACCCCGACACCGACGTACTGGTGTTCGGCCACAGCCACATTCCGTGGGACAGCACGACCAGCACCGGCCTGCGGCTGCTCAATCCCGGGTCGCCGACCGATCGCCGCAGGCAACCGTTCTGCACCTACATGACGGCGCACGTCGACGACAACGCGCTCACCGACGTCGTCCTGCATCGCCTGGAGAAGTAGCGCGCTGCTAGCTCAGGCATAGCGTCCACACATATTTAGCTCGTAAACAGAGACAGTGGACACCCTCATCGACCCCGTCACCGAGTTGTCCCGCGTCGTCGGCAGATTCCGCCGGCAACTCCGCCGCTCGGCCGGACGTGGCTTCGACTCAGCACGGCTCACCGAATCGCAGTCGGAGTTGCTGTGGCTGGTCGGCCGGAAACCGGGCATCTCGGTCAGCGCCGCCGCCGCCGAGTTGGGGTTGGTGGCCAACACCGCCTCGACGCTGGTCTCCAAGCTGGTGGCCAGGGGCTTACTTGTCCGGACCGCCGGCGAGACCGACCGGCGCGTCGGCCGACTGCGACTGGCCGGGGCGGCCCAGCAGGTCGTCGATTCGTCACGCGCGGCGCGGCGAGCCGTGCTGACCGAGGTACTCAACGAACTTGGGGACGACCAAATCGAGTCGTTGGCAAAGGGTTTGGCAGTCCTCGACACAATGACCGATCGATTACAGGAGCCACGACAATGAGCGGATCACTGCCGATGGCGGTCGACGGCCGGAACCTGATCCACCGCTATGGCCAGTTCACGGCCGTCGATGACGTGACGTTGCAGGTACGGCCGGGTGAGACGATGGGTCTGCTCGGACCCAACGGCGCGGGCAAGACGACGGTGGTGCGCATGCTGACCACGCTGACACCGGTGCAGCACGGCGAGCTGCGCATCTTCGGCCTGGATGCCCGCACCCAGACTGTCGACGTGCGTTGCAATATCGGCTATGTCCCCCAACAACTCTCGATCGAGGCCGCGCTGACCGGCCGGCAGAACGTGGCGTGGTTCGCGCGGTTGTACGGCGTGCCCCGCAATCAGCGGTCAGCGCAGGTGGACGAGGCCCTCGACGCGATGGAGTTGCTCGACGTCGCCAACCGGCCGGCGGGCACCTACTCCGGCGGGATGGTGCGCCGCCTGGAGGTGGCGCAGGCGCTGGTGAACCGCCCATCGCTGCTGGTGCTCGACGAGCCGACCGTGGGGCTGGACCCGATCGCGCGCGACCGCGTCTGGACGCACGTGTTGAAGATGCAAGGCCAGCTCGGCATGACCGTGCTGCTGACCACCCACTACATGGAGGAGGCCGACGCGCTGTGTGACCGGGTCGCGCTGATGCATCACGGCACGCTGCGCGCCGTCGGGACGCCCGCGACGCTGAAGTCGACGGTGTCGCCGTGCGCGACGCTCGAAGACGTGTTCCGGCACTACACCTCGTCCGACTTGTCGGAACAGCCCGATGAATCCGGTTCGTTCCGTGAAATCCGTTCCAGCAGAAAGGTTGCCAGCCGTGTCGGTTGATAGCGCCGTCAAGTCAGCACCGGTCACGCTGTCCCACGCGCCGCGCGGGTGGCAGCGGGTGCCCTCGACCCTCGCGCGGGTCGGTGCGTTCGCGATCGTCGAGCTGCAGAAGCTGCGGCACGACCGCACCGAACTGGTCACCCGGATGGTGCAGCCCGCGCTGTGGCTGCTGATCTTCGGCACCACGTTCAGCCAGCTGCATGTGATCGACACCGGGCCGGTGTCCTATCTGGCCTTCCTGGCTCCGGGGATCATCGCCCAGTCGGCGTTGTTCATCTCGATCTTCTACGGCATCCAGATCATCTGGGACCGTGATGCCGGCGTGCTGGCCAAGCTCATGGTGACGCCGGCGCCGGCGTCGGCGCTGATCACCGGCAAGGCCTTCGCGGCCGGCGTGCGATCGGTCGCCCAGGTGGTCGGCGTGCTGGCACTGGCATACGTGATGGGTATCGGTATGACGATCAACCCGTTGCGGATCGTGGCCGCGATGGCGGTCGTGATGCTCGGCTCGGCGTTCTTCGCGTGCCTGTCGATGACGTTGGCCGGGCTGGTGCGCAGCCGCGACCGGCTGATGGGGATCGGCCAAGCCATCACGATGCCGTTGTTCTTCGCCTCCAACGCGCTCTATCCGGTCGACGTAATGCCGTCCTGGCTGCATGCGCTGAGCACAGTCAACCCGCTGAGCTACGAGGTGCACGCGCTGCGGGCGCTGCTGATCGGCACGCCGTTCCACGTCCTGGACGTCGTGGTGCTGCTGGTGGCCGCAGTGCTCGGAATTGCCTCTGCGTCAACACTTTTGCGGCGTCTGGTCGCCTAGCTGTCGAATAGTCAACGGGCCCTGTCGAATTCCATTCGACAGGGCCTTTTCCGACGTCGAGCGGCGGCGTCCCGATTCCCAATCGTTATCTGCGAGTGACCACTGAAGGCCCAATCGTTAGCGAACCGCGATCCCACACCCCGAGGCGAACCACAAGCGTGTGACTCGTTCCGTGTTTGACTGCCACAGACAGCTATTCGACCGCACTGTGCGGCATATGAAAGTTGGGATGTGTAGGAGCTATGAAGTTCGCAGAGAAGTTCCGCGGTGCGGCTGGTCGTTTGCCGCGCCGGTTGGCAATCGCGATCATGGGCGCGGCGCTGCTGTCCGGCCTGGTCGGTGCTATCGGGGGCTCGGCGACCGTGGGAGCGTTCTCCAAGAAGGGCCTGCCGGTCGAGTATCTGAACGTCCCGTCCCCGGCGATGGGTCACGACATCAAGGTGCAATTCCAGGGCGGCGGACCGCACGCGGTCTACCTGCTCGACGGGTTGCGCGCACAGGACGACTTCAACGGTTGGGACATCAACACTCCCGCGTTCGAGGAGTACTACCAATCCGGCCTGTCGGTGATCATGCCGGTCGGTGGACAGTCCAGCTTCTACAGCGACTGGTACCAGCCGGCGTGCGGCAAGGC
>JBAWAV010000044.1:0-2577 GCA_049589475.1 Mycobacterium sp. | reverse complement strand
CGTCGGCATCATGGCGCGCAACCATCGCGGCTTCGTTGAGCCGTTGATCGCCGCCAACCGGATCGGTGCCGACGTGCTGTTGTTGAACACTTCGTTCGCCGGGCCGGCTCTGGCCGACGTCGTGGCGCGCGAGAAGGTCGACGCGGTCATCTACGACGAGGAGTTCGCATCGTCAATCGACCAGGCGCTGAAGGATCGTCCACAGGCTGCCCGGATCGTGGCGTGGACGGACGATCCCGGCACACACCACGTCACCGTCGCAGGCTTGGTCGATAAGCACCGCGGTCAGCGTCCCTCGCCTGCGGCGCGGACGACGAAGATGATTCTGCTGACCTCAGGCACTACCGGATCACCGAAGGGCGCCAAGCATTCTGGCGGCAGCGCGGATGCGTTGAAGTCGATCCTCGACCGGACACCGTGGCGCGCCGAGGAGACCGCAGTAGTCGTGGCACCGATGTTTCACGCATGGGGCTTCGGGCAATTGGGCATCGCCGCGCTGTTGGCCTGCACCATCGTGACCCGGCGCAAATTCGACCCGGAGGCGACGCTCGCGCTCGTCGACGAGCATCGCGCCACCGGATTGTCCGTTGTGCCAGTCATGTTCGACCGTATCGTCGACCTGCCCGACGGCGTCTTGGCGAAGTACAGCGGCCGGTCGCTGCGGTTCGCGGCGGCCTCGGGTTCGCGGATGCGTCCCGATGTCGTCACCAAGTTCATGGACCGGTTCGGCGATGTCATCTACAACAACTACAACGCCACCGAGGCCGGCATGATCGCCACGGCCACGCCCGCCGATTTGCGTGCGGCGCCCGACACCGCGGGCCGGCCCGCCGTAGGCACCGAGGTCCGCATCTTCGACGCTGACTTTCGCGAACTGCCGACAGGTGAGGTCGGGACCATCTACGTCCGCAACTCCACCCAGTTCGACGGCTATACGTCCGGGGCCACCAAGGACTTTCACGATGGCTACATGTCGTCGGGCGACGTCGGATACCTCGACGCCACGGGCAGGTTGTTCGTGGTCGGCCGCGACGACGAGATGATCGTCTCCGGCGGCGAGAACGTCTATCCGATCGAAGTCGAAAAGACGTTGACCGGGCACGCTGCAGTGGCTGAGGCCGCGGTGCTCGGCGTCGACGACGACCAGTACGGGCAACGGTTGGTCGCGTTCGTTGTCCTCACCGACGGTGCCGCCACCACGACGGACGACCTCAAGGCGCATGTACGCGAGAACCTGGCGAATTACAAAGTGCCGCGGGCGATCACCGTGCTCGACGAGCTGCCCCGCGGCAGCACGGGCAAGGTCGTCCGTCGCGAGCTGCAGGCGCTTGTCGAGCCGGCCTAGGGCTGCCCAAGCCTGCGGATGTCGATGCGATGGTGGTGGCATTCGTGCCAGGCGCTACGCGCGACGAGTCCCACCGTGACCTGCCGATCATCCAGCGTGAGTGTACGTTTGACCGCGCCGTCATCGAGCTCGGCGAGCAGCTGGCAAAGCCGGTCAACGCGCCGCTCGAACTGACCGACCAGCGCCTCGCTATCGGCGTCGGCGTAACCGGCTTTCGCGACCGACTCGTCAGGGTCAACCATCGGGATCATCGGATTGTCTTCGGCGAGTGCGCTTTCGATGAGCCAGCGATGGAACGCCATCGCTTCGCGAAGGTGCCCAAGGTATTCCACCGGAGACCAGACTTCCGGCGACGGACGGCGTCGGGCCAGCTCCGCGGGCAGGGCGCGAATGTGGTCACCGATCGCAGCGGCCAACGGTGGTAATGCCAGCGCGACGTCTGTGGGTCGGGCGAGCGACTCGTCGAACGCACATTCACTACACGTCTGTTCCATGTGACACTCCTTAGTGCGCAGATCGTTTGTGCGGGATCATGACTGAAGCCGCGACCCGTCGATCGCCTGCTCGGGGGTCAGGGGTTGGGAACCCAGGGATTGTCAGGGAAGAACAGGATGCGCGCGATCACCAGCGGCAGCGTCAGGAACACCGCATAAAGGACGTTCATCGCGACGATCCAGGCGACGATCTGGTACGCCCGTTGCCCAAACGTGGTGATGACGGGTCGCACGCCCAGCACCCGTTCGAACCAGGTGCGCCCGTCGGCATCGCGACGGTCGAGACTGGCAACCGTGGCGACGGCGAAGATCGCCAACGGCACACCTTGATAGATCAGCTGCAGGCCGCCCTTGTCGGTGTGGATCGTCGGACCGATCGATTCCAGATACTGGAACCAGTTCGTCACGTAGGAAACTCCATCCGCCGTCACGAAGTTCCACAGAATGAACGGAACGAACACGGTGATCACCAGGGCGGCAATGTAGTTCACTGAGGAATGGCGACGACGGAACCACTGGAACAGGGTCAACACCGCGGCGAACCCGCCGGCATAGAACCAGCCGTAGCCGGCCAACACGTACACCGGTTTGTTCGGGGTGGTGTACGGGCTCTTCCCCCAGGGCAACAGCGACAGATCCGGGTTGTAGTACAGGTAGGCGCCCCAGTCGGCGTAGAACTCCTGCCACCACATGGTGAAACAGCCGATGAAGAGCAGCGCGGCGGTGTCGGGCCGGCCA
>JBAWAV010000043.1:0-5282 GCA_049589475.1 Mycobacterium sp. | reverse complement strand
GCGTCGTTGTTGGGAAAGTTGTAGTGCCGCCTCCCCGTAACGTCGTAGAGATACTCCACTTGGGGCGCTGGGGCGGCTTGCGCGCGCGGGGCCGGCGGCATTACGGCCACGCCGACGGCGATCAGTGCGGCGAGCGATGTGGGGATTTTCATGGCTGACCCATTCGTGATCGATCGGTGGCACGCTAAAGCTAGGGGATAAATCACCAGGCCGCGTCCCCCCAGACAGGGATTTTCTCCGCCGACGAGAGTGACCGCGTGCGCTTGCCGAACGACCTTCGAGGAAGCTCAGGTGAGTGCGGAATCTCCGACCGCCAGCCGATCGCCGGCTGCCAGGAACGAACTCACCAGCCCGGGATCTGCGTAGTACGGGTCGCCGACACCGCTGTCGAACCGCCTGCGGCTGTACTCGTAGAGCGCGGCGAGTTTGTACATCGCCAGTGCGGCATACCAATTCACGCCGGATACATCGGCCCCGGTGCGGTCGGCGTAGCGGTCGAGCAGCTCGGTGCGAGTCGGATAGCCGGGTTCCAGCACCGCGGTGCCCATCGCCGACGTCGGGACGAGCGGCTCGCCCGGCATCGGATACGACGCAAGCAGGTATCCGAGGTCGGCAAGCGGATCGCCGATGGTGGCGAGCTCCCAGTCAAGCACCGCGGCGACACAGCCGGCCTCGGTATCGACGATCATGTTGCCGATGCGAAAGTCGTTGTGGACAATCGCCGTTGCCGATTCGGGCGGCAGGTGCGCGTCCAGCCATTCGTCCAGCCGACTGAAGGCCGGCGGTAAAGCTCCGTCCCGAGCTATCAGCGACCGCATCCGGCGCAACTGCCGGGCATTGAACCCGTCGGGCTTGCCGAAACCGTCGAGTCCGACCGCGCGCCACGGCACGTCATGCAGCGCCGCAAGGGTGTCCACCAGCGATTCGGCGATGCGCCGGCGCAGCCTCGTGTCATTCGTCGGTGCCGGCGTCGACTCCGTGATAACGGAACCGGCGACGAATTCCATGACGACGAGCGGAACATCGAGCAGTTCGCCGGCGGCCGCGGTGGCCAGCACACCCGGGGCGGGAACCGCGGTCTGGGACAACGCCGTCAGCAGCGTCGCCTCCCGCAGCACGTCGTGGGCGCCCGACGGCAGCGGCGGCGGGGGTGGCCGACGCACCACCACTTGTGAGTCTTCGTCTGAGACCAGGAATGTCAGGTTGGAATGTCCGTCGCCGATGGCCTGGGCCGTCACCGTCGGGCCGCAGAGGTCGTGCACGGCAAGAAAGCGACCAAGTCGTTCCAGCTCAACCCCGGACCACGACCACATCATGCATCCCGCGCTGATAAGTAATCCAGATAGCTTCCCTGCCAGTGTGTCTCGAACTGGCCGGCCCCAACTTCTCCGTCGATGACGGCGCGGCAGGCACCTTCGCGGATAACCGTCTGCAACCGGTCGTGAGTCGGCAACTCGACCACGCCGAAGACGTCGAGCTGCACCTCGGTTCGCACTCCGCTGATGTCGGTCAAAGTCGCATTCAGCCGCCGCTGGCGCATCTGCTCGTCGTAGTCGGCGTGGTGGTCGATGTGACGCACCGGGAAGGTCACTCCGTCGCGTACGACGTAGCCCGCGAATCCCCATTCGCCCTGCGCGATCCAGATCCATCCGTTGAGGGCTCGGCCCGACTCGGTGTAGGCGACGAACCATTTCCAGTGCTGCGGCACACCCCAGTCGCGCACTCCCCAGGAGTGGTCGCGATGCCCCATTCGATCCCACTCGATACGGCGACTGCCGATTTCGAGCCCACCGTGCACTCGTCCGGTCTGCTCGATCCGGTTGACCGCGAACCACGACGGTAGACCGTCCGGGTTGCTGTGATAGCTAAATGCATCGTGAATGCCGCTGAACGCGAACTCGATTCGCACGTCATCGCGGTCGTAGGTCAGCAGGCATGACTTGCGCAGTTCGGGCTGCGTGAGCGTCAATCCGTCGAATGAGAAGTCGTCAAGGTCGGCGTCATCGGGCACCCGACCCTGGTGCAGGTGCACCGCCAGCGGTCGCGCGTCCGGCCCCCAGACGCAGACGTTGTAGCCGGCTTTCCCGCCGCCGGTCAAGTAGAGGTAGACCTGCACACCGAGTTCTTCCTCGGGCATGATCAGTTCCCAGAACAGGCTGTCGCGCGTTCGCTCCCCGGCCACCGGACGGTGCCGCAGGTCGTCAGCGGGACCCAGGCCATCGAGCCGCTCGCCGGCGGTGGTCATGAGCGGGTGTCACTCTGCAGGCTGGCCATCGCGCTGCGAGTCGTCGGCACCTGCATGGCCAGGGCCTGGCCGCGGTTTTCCATCTCGAGCGCGGACTGAAACGAGTTGTTCTCCAGGTTGCGGACCAACGCGTTCTTGGTCGACCTGATGCTGTCGTCGGAGTTTTCCGCGATGGTCTCAGCCAGCTCGATTGCCGCCTCGAGCGCAGAGCCGGTTTCGGTGAGTTGGTCGGCCAGTCCGATGCGCCGGGCTTCGGCGGCCCGCACCGTGCGTCCGGTGAATGCCAGCTCGGCCGCCCGGCCCGGCCCGATCAGCCGGACCAGGTTCCACGATGTGCCCAGCTCGCCGATGGACAGCCCGATCCGCACGAACCCAGCGCTGAAACTGGCTGTCTGGTCGATGATCCGGATATCGGCGGCCAGCGCCAGCGATAGACCTCCGCCCGCCGCCGGACCGCTGACGGCGGCGATCACCGGACACGGCAGCGCGCGCAGTCCGGTCGATCCGGCCGCGGCGGTCTCGACGAGATCAGTGAATTCCGACACCGACATCCGGGTGAGGACATCGACTTGGTCCAGGTCGAAGCCGGTGCAGAACGCCTTGCCCCCCGCTCCGGTGATGATCAGCGCTCGTAGCGCCGCGCTACGCAATACAGCTGTAGCCCAGGCGATTTCACCGAACATCTCGACGGTCTGCGAATTGTGCCGGTGGGGGCGGTTGACTGACATCACGAGTATGCCACCGCGACGTTCGTCGAAGCTGAGGGTGCTTGCCGTGCGCAGCTCGTCCAAGACGTCGGCAAGTGGGCGTCGCGACACCCGATTCCATTGCGCTGCAGCGGCACTCATGCTCATCGCCCGGAGAAGTTCGGCGCACGCTTGGCTTTGAAGGCCTGCAACGCCTCGGTCATGTCGTCGCAGCGTGTCAGTAGCGCCTGCCCGCGGTTTTCCAATTCGAGTGCGGCCGCAAACGATGTGACTTCCATGTTCGCCTGCAGGGCGCGTTTGGAGACCCGGATGCCGCCGGGGGAGTTGGCGCAGATCTGCCCCGCCATAGCCAACGTCTGGTCGAGCAGGTCGTCTGGACCCGTCACCCGGTTGAGCAGCCCGAGCCGTTCTGCCTCCTCGGCCTCGACCATGCGCCCGGTGAAACCGATCTCGGCCGCCGCGGACGGGCCGATGAGGCGAGGCAATAGCCAGGAGGCACCCAAATCGCCCGCCGAGAGTCCGATGCGTACGAAGGCGGCATTGAACTTGGCCGCAGGCGTCCCAAGCCGGATGTCGGCCATCAGCGCCAGCGACATGCCGCCGCCGGCAGCCGGACCGTTGACCGCTGCGATCACCGGGACCGGCACCGCGCGTACGGTGCTGAGCGCGCGCGCGGCGCGCTCCTGACGGTCCAGCATCCCCAATGCCGACAACGACGCCAATTCCTCGGCTTCGTCGAGGTCGTATCCGGCGCAAAAAGCCTTGCCCGCACCGGTCAGAACCACCACCCGGACGTCGCGGTCGTCGCCCACCGCGCGCGCCACCGATTCCAGCTCGTCGAACATGGTGACCGTCATCGCGTTGAGACGGTCGGGACGATTCAAGGTGACTTGGACTACACCAACAACGGGAGACTCGAGAATTATTGTTTGATAACGTGTTTCGAGATCAATCATGACGCCTGCTCCGATGGTGTGGTCACGCGAACTCGGGTGTCCGCTTGTCGATGAAGGCGCGCAATCCCTCGGCTGCCTCACCTCGCTCGAAGAGATCCTGAATCTGGTCGGCTTCGTAGCGCAGGCCGTCCGCCAGCGGGCGGTCGTAAGCCGCGTCGACGGCCCGCACCACGGCCAATTGAGCGGGTGTCGAGGCGACGGCCAGCTCGCGTGCCAGCTGCCAGGCCGTCGCCCGAGCGGTGGTGTCCGGCTCGGCGAGGCGGTCGATCAGCCCGATCCAGTACGCCTCGTCGGCCTCAACCTGGCGCCCGGTGAGCATGAGGTCCAGTGCTCGGCTGCGCCCGACCAGATGGGGCAGCCGCTGCGTACCACCGGCGCCGGGGATCAGGCCCAGTTTGACTTCGGGCAGACCTAGCCGCGCCCGGGCAGCGCCGACGCGCAACGTGCACGCCATCGCCAACTCGAGGCCGCCGCCCAGGGCGAGCCCATCGACGGCGGCCACGGAGATGACTGGAAGGGCGCCAAGGCGTTCCAGGGCGCCGCGCAGCGCGTCGCCATATCGCCGGAACGATTCGGGGTCAACGGTCGACATGTGTTTGATGTCAGCGCCGGCGGCGAAGAAGCCGTCGACCGCTGACGCCACCACGACGACTTTGGCGTCGACGGCTTCGGCGTAGTCGATCGCTGTGTGCAGTCCGTCGATGAGTTCTAGTCCCAGTGCGTTGGCCGGTGGCCTGTCGAGGACGAACTCGACGATGGCCCCGTCCCGGTTCCAGGTCACAGCCGCACTGCCTTGTGGTGATGCCACGCGAATCTCCTTCGATCGCTGGGGGTTGGTTCAGGCCATCGTGAGTCCGCCACTGACGGAAAGTGTCTGACCAGTGACGTACTCCGCGGCATCTGAGGCGAAGAAGGCGACGGCAGCGGCGATGTCAGACGGCTGGGCAAGCCGTTTCATCGGCACGGAGCGGGTCATCCCACCGATCACCTTGTCGGCGTCCTGCCCGGAACTGTCAGCGAATTTGCGCAGCGCCGGGGTGTCGGTGGGTCCGGGGCAGACGACGTTGGCGGTCACGCCTTTGGTTGCGACCTCGCGGGCCAGCGTCTTGGTGAAGGCGATGATGCCGCCCTTGGCGCCGGAGTAGACCGCTTCCAGAGAAGAGCCAACGCGGCCGGCGTCGGAACCGATGTTGATCACTCGTCCGAAACCGCGCTCCACCATGCCGGGTACGACGGCGTGGATGACGCGCAGCGCGCCCTTGAAGTTGATGTCGAGGATCTTGTCCCAGAAGTCCTCTGAGGTCTTCAGGAACGGCATGAAGTCGTCCCAGCCGGCGTTGTTCACCACGACCTCGATGGGCCCGAGTTCGGCAG
>JBAWAV010000042.1:0-29130 GCA_049589475.1 Mycobacterium sp. | reverse complement strand
AAAGCTACTCCCAGCAACCACCGGTGGGGCAGGATTTGCGAGGTCGACAGGGACCTCATACAGGGTCATACATTCTGGTGGTGCGCCGTCAGGGTTTCGAACCCCGGACCCGCTGATTAAGAGTCAGCTGCTCTACCAACTGAGCTAACGGCGCGTGCGTCCTGCCGGACTGCGTTTGCGACAATAACAGCCATTCGTTCGGCGGGCGAAATCGTCGTTTCGTGAGATCGGTCGCTGGTCACTGTTCGCAGTCGTCTACGCCTTAGACTACTCGTCAGTAACACAGCATTACGGGTCGTGAGGGGAAGCATCGCAGGTGGCAGGTCGGGTGTTAACGCGTCGGTGGGCAGGCCGGGTGTGGTTGGCCACACTGATGGTCCCGCTCTGCGTTTTCGGCCTGGGAGCCTGCGGCAGCGGCGGCGGCAACCCGGCGCCGAAGGCCATCATGGACAAGGCCTCGCCGTTTGTCGACCTGCTCGTTCCCAAGCTGACCACCTCGGTGACCGACGGGGCGGTCGGCGTCGCAGTGGACAGCCCCGTGACCGTCAGCGCCGATAACGGCGTGCTGGCCTCCGTCGAGATGGTCAACGGGAACGGCGGGACTGTCGACGGACAACTCAGCCATGACGGCGTGCACTGGTCGACCACAGAAAAGCTCGGCTATAACCGGATGTACACGCTGACCGCCAAAGCCCGCGGGTTGGGTGGGATGGCCACCCGTCAACTGACGTTCCAGACCCATTCGCCGCACAACCTGACGATGCCGTACGCCATGCCGCACGACGGCGAGGTGGTGGGCGTCGGCGAACCGGTCGCGATCCAGTTCGACGAGAACATCGCCAACCGGGCGGCGGCCGAGAAGGCGATCGTGGTGACCACCGATCCGCCCGTCGAGGGCGCGTTCTATTGGCTGAACAACCGCGAAGTGCGCTGGCGGCCAGAGCATTTCTGGAAACCGGGCACCAGCGTGAACGTCGCCGTCAACACCTACGGTGTCGACCTGGGTGACGGGGTCTTCGGCGAGGACAACGCCCGCACCCACTTCACCATCGGCGACGAAGTCATCGCGACCGCAGACGACAACACCAAGATGGTGACCGTGCGCGTCAACGGCGAGGTCGTCAAGACCATGCCGACGTCGATGGGCAAGGACAGCACTCCCACCGCAAGCGGCACCTACATCCTCGGCGTTCGGTTCGCGCATATGATCATGGACTCGTCGACCTACGGCGTTCCGGTCAACTCGCCCAACGGATATCGCACCGAGGTGGATTTCGCCACCCAGATGTCCTACAGCGGTGTCTTCGTGCATTCGGCACCGTGGTCGGTGGGCGCGCAGGGCCACACCAATACCAGCCACGGCTGCCTGAATGTGAGTCCGAGCAACGCGCAATGGTTCTTCGAACACACTAAGCGCGGTGACATCGTCGAGGTGGTCAACACCATCGGCCCGCCGTTGTCGGGCACCGAGGGTCTGGGTGACTGGAACATCCCCTGGGACCAATGGCACGCGGGTAACGCCAAGACGTAACCCGCTGATCAGCTCGACGATACGTGTTGTTCCGCAACGAAATTCGCCACGCCGAGTGCTGATCGCGTCAAGGGCGCCTGCGCGCTTTTAACCTGATGGTGTGAACCAAACGCTCAGTCGCACCGTCGGCAATCTCCTGTGGCGCGTGGTCGGGGTCGCCGTCGGTGCCATCGGCTACGTCGCGGAGGCGGGCTTCGAGCTCGAGATGCGCAGAGTTGCCGCCCGATCAGGGGCCGCTCAAATCTCCTGACGAGGCGCCCGACGCTGCGGCCTCAAGACAGCAACGCCACGGCGCGAAGACGCGCTCCTCTGAGCGGGTTTGGCCTCATTGGAGCTCGGAGAATCTACCGCGAGAGGAAGGGCCGGGGTAGCTTCCGGGGCTTAAGTTTCTTTACCTGAGAAGACTGTCGCACGAGGGAGCACGCCGCCGGCCCTTCCGACCGTCAAGCATACACCGCAACCTGAGCTGCCGGTTGACGCGACGGCACCCCGCGGCCGCAGTAATTTACTTATCCGCGCTCCAGGTTCGGTTACCTCCGGGAATGGCACTGCGGCACACTTGGGCGCTGAGATGCGCTAAGAGTGCAAGCGGACTGAGAAAGAAAAAGGTCAGAGGGCTTGAACACCCTCTGACCTGCGGGGTGAGTGACGGGACTCGAACCCGCGACATTCAGGATCACAACCTGACGCTCTACCAACTGAACTACACCCACCATTGCCGCCCCGTGAGAAGCGGCGACGTCGATCTTAGCGGCTCGGGTCCCGGCAGCCGAATCGATTTACCCGGCGTCGGGTGGCGACGCCCCAAGCTCGTCGGCCACCGCGGCGATCTCGGTCGTCGTAGGCCCTGGTGGCGCCACGAACGCGGTGCGGCGGTAGTACCGCAGTTCGCGGATGGATTCCTGAATGTCGGCCAGCGCCCGGTGCGCCAGGCCTTTGGGCGGCTGACCGTAGTAGATCCGTGGATACCAGCGACGGCACAGCTCTTTGATAGAGCTCACATCGATCATCCGGTAATGCAGGAACGAGTCCAGCGCGGGCATGTCGCGGGCGATGAAGCCGCGGTCGGTGGCGATCGAGTTGCCCGCCAGCGGTGCCGTTCTCGCTTGCTTGACGTGTTGGCGGACGTAGTCGAGCACCGCCGTCTCGGCGGCCGCCAGGTCCACCGTCGACGCGCGCACCTCCTCGATGAGACCGGAGCTGCTGTGCATGTCGGTCACCACGTCGGCCATCGACGACAACGCGGCGTCGTCTGCGTGAATAACCAACTCGACGCCGTCGCCGAGAACGTTGAGCTCAGCATCGGTCACCAGGACGGCGATCTCGATCAACTTGTCCGAGCTCAGATCCAGCCCGGTCATCTCGCAATCGATCCACACCAGTAGGTCTCGCACAGCGTTCACAGTAGGCAAAGTTAGCTGGCGGGCCGCAGCCACCCCGGCCGAGCGCGTCAGCAGCAAGTAAGGTCGTGCGTGATCGAGACCACGACTTTCAGGGGAGAGGCATGGCCTTATGAGCACTGAATCGACCGACACCCCCGCAAAGCAGATCGCAAAGGGCTACGCCGTCCAGGGCGAGGCCCTGGAGTTGGGCGCGGTGGTAGTCGACGACAAAGCCGACCCGACCGCGCAAATCCGCATTCCGCTGGCCACCGTCAACCGGCACGGCCTGGTAGCCGGCGCGACCGGCACCGGCAAGACCAAGACGCTGCAGGTGATCGCCGAGCAGCTTTCCGCGGCGGGTGTGCCGGTACTGATGGCCGACGTGAAGGGCGACCTGTCCGGCTTGTCGAAGCCCGGTGAGAGCAGCGACAGGGTCGCCGCACGTGCGAAGGAAACCGGGGACAACTGGCAGCCGAGCGGCTTTCCGGTGGAGTTTCTGTCGCTGGGAACGAAGGGAATCGGTGTCCCGGTCCGGGCCACGATCGCCAGTTTCGGCCCGATCCTGCTGTCAAAGGTCTTAGGGCTCAACAGCACTCAGGAGTCGACGCTGGGGCTGATCTTCCACTGGGCTCAAGACAAGAATTACGAGCTGTTGAATCTGGCCGACCTGCGCGAGGTGATCAGTTACCTCACCAGCGACGAGGGCAAGGCCGAGTTGAAATCGCTGGGTGGCGTGTCCGCGCAGACAGCCGGGGTCATCTTGCGCGCGCTGGTCAACTTGGAAGGCGAAGGCGGGGACACGTTTTTCGGTGAGCCGGAACTCGATCCCAAAGATCTGTTGAGTGTCGAGGGCGGCCACGGTCGGATTTCGCTGCTCGAGCTCGGCGACCAAGCGGCCCGCCCGGTGCTGTTTTCCACCTTCTTGATGTGGGTGCTGTCCACGCTGTTCAAATCGCTGCCCGAGGTCGGCGATATCGACAAGCCCAAGCTGGTGTTCTTCTTCGACGAGGCGCACCTGCTGTTCTCCGACGCATCGAAGGCATTCCTGGATCAGGTCGAACAGACCGTCAAGTTGATCCGCTCCCGGGGCGTCGGCGTGTTCTTCTGCACCCAGTTGCCCACCGACATTCCCAACGACGTGCTGTCGCAACTCGGGGCGCGCGTTCAGCATGCGCTGCGCGCCTTCACGCCCGACGACCAGAAAGCTCTGACCCGAACCGTCCGGACCTACCCGAAAACCGATGTCTACGATCTTGCTTCGGCGCTGACGTCGCTGGGCATCGGCGAGGCGGTCGTCACCGTGTTGTCGGAGCGGGGCGCGCCGACACCGGTCGCGTGGACCAGGCTGCGGTCGCCGCGCTCACTGATGGCCGCCATCGGCGACGATGCGATCAGCGCGGCGGCCAAATCCAGCCAACTGCAACAGAAATACGGCAAGACGGTCGACCGCGAATCCGCCTACGAGAAGATCCAAGCCAAAAAGGCTGAGGCCCAAGCCAATCAGCCGGCTCAGGCGGGATCGAAGTCGGCGCCCGAAGCCGCGAAGAAGCCAGGCTGGTTCAAGCGTTTCGTGAACAGTCGGGGCTTCCAGACCTTCCTCAAGGCGCTTGGCACCGAGCTGATCCGCAACATGTTCGGCGGCGGCAGCGGCCGGCGACGCCGGTAGATCAGCCGCCCATCTTCTTGTAGAAGCTTCCGACGATCGGCGCGACAATCGCGCGCGGCGCATATTGACTCGCGACCGACATCGCCTTGGACGTCAGGCCGGGCACGACACGCATCTTGTTGCGCGCCAACGCGTCCAACGACTTCTTCGCGGTGTACTCCGTGGAGATCCACAAGAAGTCCGGGACCAGCTTCTCCACGATCGAGGCTTCGGAATCATCCGGCAGATCGGTGCGGACCGGGCCGGGCGCCAACACTGTGACGTGCACACCTGTCTTGCGCAGTTCGCCGCGCAGCGACTCACTGAAGGTGTTCGCGAACGCTTTCGTCGCGGCGTAGGTCGCGTTGTAAGGAATCGGTGAATTGCCCGCTGCCGAACCGGAAATCAAGATCCCGCCGGCCTTGCGCTCGATCATCCCCGGCAGCACGGCCAGCACCAGGTCGTGTACCGCGACCGCGTTCAGTTGTACCTGGGCCCGTTCCGTCGACGCGTCCAGCGTCGACACCGAGCCGAACGTCGCCGTACCGGCATTGGCGCACAGGATCGAGATGTTTCGGGTGGCCAACTCGTCCACCAGCTTCGCGCGTTCGGTGGTATCGGCCAGATCGGCGGCACGCACCTCGACCGCGACGCCGTACTTCTCGGTGAGGCTGTCGGCCAGCTTGTTGAGCAGATCTTCACGACGCGCTGTGATGATCAAGCCATGGCCGCGCGCGGCCAACTCGGTGGCCAGTGCTTCGCCGATGTTCTGTGAAGCTCCGGTAACAACGGCGCGGGCGTCGGGACTGGGAGGGGGTACCGGCATGGGCCAATGGTAGACAGACCAACGATGACTGAATTCACCCACGACGTTCCGGGCAGAGCCAAGCGGTCTCAGGTGCTGGCATGGGCGGTGTGGGACACGGGTTCGGCCGGGGTGAGCGCCGTCGTGGTGACATTCGTGTTCTCGGTGTATCTGACCGGCGCTGTCGGCAAGGGCTTGCCCGGCGGTGCGACGCCGGCGAGTTGGCTAGGTCGCGCGCTGGCGATCGCCGGGGTGACCATCGCGGTGCTGGCGCCGGTGATCGGCGTGTGGGTCGAGGATCCGCGGCGGCGTCGCTTCACGCTGACCTTGCTGACCGGCCTGGTGGTGGGATTGGTCAGCACCATGAGCCTGGTCCGCGAACGCCCCGAATACCTGTGGCCGGGTTTGGCGTTGCTCGCCCTGGGCGCGGCGTGCGGCGACTTGGCCAGCGTCCCGTACAACGCGATGCTGCGCCAGCTCACGACCCCGCAGAACTCAGGCCGGATCTCCGGCTTTGGCTTGGCCGCGGCATTCGTCGGCAGCGTCGGCTTACTGCTGCTCGTCTATTTCGGCTGCATCGACGGCAAGGGCCCTACCCGCGGATTCCTGCAACTACCGGTCGGCGATGGTATGAACGTCCGCATCGCGATGCTGCTGGCCGCTGGGTGGTTCGCGGTGCTGGCGACGCCTCTGCTGCTGACCGCGCACAACCTGCCCGCGCCGGCGGAGGCGGTCAGTTCGGCCCAGGGTGTGCTGGGCGGCTACCGCAGGCTCTGGCAGGACCTGGTTGGCGAATGGCATCGCGACCGCAACCTGGTCTATTACCTGTTGGCCGCGGCGGTTTTTCGAGACGGTCTGGCAGGCGTATTCACGTTCGGCGGCGTGCTCGGCGTCAACGCCTACGGGATCTCGCCGGCCGACGTCCTGATCTTCGGGGTGGCCGCGAGCGTGGTGGCGGCGCTGGGCGCCGTCTGCGGTGGATTCCTGGACGACCGGATCGGGTCCAAACCGGTGATCATCGGGTCTTTGGCCAGCATCATCGCGGCAGGTCTGGCCATGATGGCGTTGTCGGGCCCCCGCGCGTTCTGGATCACCGGCCTGCTGCTGTGCTTGTTCATCGGGCCGGCGCAGGCCTCGGCGCGAACCTTGCTGCTGCGGATGTCCAGCGCCGGAAAAGAAGGTGTGGCGTTCGGCCTCTACACGATGACCGGGCGCGCGGTGTCGTTCGTGGCGCCGTGGCTGTTCTCGGTCTTCGTCGACGTGTTCGGGGCCGTACGCGCCGGTATGGGCGGGCTGTGTCTGGTCATGGCCGCTGGGCTGATCGGCTTGCTGATGGTGCGCGCGCCGCATCGGATGCCCGTGGCCGACGGCGGCTGAGCCGTCTAGCCCGACCCGTTGCACACCGTGAGGCCGACGCCGGTGCGCTCGTTGATCTGCACGCCGTCCACGGTCACCGAACAGGTCACGTCGTGACCGATGTTCACAATCGTCACCATGGGGGACGTGCTCTCACTCGTCGCCATGCTGACTTGCTTGCTCCACGGCAGTGGGACGTTGAACTCGGTTTGCATCATCCCGTCGTTGTCCACGTAGGTGATGCTGATGGCGCGGCCTTCGCCGGTGACGTTGTAGAACACGGCCTGCATCGCCCCGGCATTGGCGGGGGGACTGGACTCGGCGGTGCTCGGCTGGGAGGTACTGGCCGACGGTGGAGGTGACGCCGACGTGCTCGACGCCGGGTTCTGCGAGCTCGGCATCGACGGTAACGCCGGCACCGCCGTTTGCCTACTGGCGGTGCCGTTGGCGATCACCAGGGCGATGACCAGCGCGCCGACCAGCAGCACGGCGGCAGCAGCGACGATCCACAGCCAACGCGGTGCCTTCGGCCGATTCGGGGGCGGCTCCTCGGTCGGCTGATCGGGTGGCGGCTGGCCTTGAAGCCAGTACTGCGGCAGCCTGTCGGTCGGGTTGGCCCCGTTCGGGTCGGCGGACGAACCCGGGTAACGCGGCGGCGGGTAGTACGGCTGGCCGCCGTAGGCGGGGTCGGTGTACTGCGGGTACGGCTGACGTATGCGCTGGGTTTGGTCTGTCCACTCTTGGGACGAACGGGTGTGCTCGGGATGACGTCGATCGCTCATGCCCACCTCATGGCTGCAGGGTACCTGCAGCGCTAGTGTCGCCGCCTATACATTGGATGACCAGTATTAATTCGAACGGCCGGTTAACGGGTGGTGGTCAACGCGGCGATAGGTGGAGCGCCGCAGGTGCGCTTTCCGGCACAATCGGATTTCGCGGCCGGACGGGCGAAACCCGCAGATATGCGGAGCCGAGTGCAGGACGCGGGTCGGGCTCGCCCTTGTTGGGCCAGAAGGCGACCGCTCTTTCCGACAGCGCCGTGATGGTCAGGGCGGGGTTGACGCCAAGGTTGGCCGTGATCGTTGAACCATCGATGACGTGCAGGCCCGGGTACCCATACAGCCGCTGGTACGGATCGACGACGCCAGTGGTGGGTGAATCTCCGAGGGGGCAGCCGCCGATGAAATGCGCGGTGGTCGGCCGGTTGAGGACGTCGAAGTACCAGCCGCGGGGGTCACCATCGATCTTCGCGGCAGCACGTCGGACCACGTCATTGCCGACCGGATTCCAGTTCGGGTTGGGCGCGCCCACTCCCTGTCGGGTCGTCATCTTCGCACCGAAAAGCCCGCGTTTAAGGTAGGTGGTCAGCGAATTGTTCAAATCCTGCATCACAAGCAGCGATATTGTTCTCTCCGAGCCTCTCCGAACATTGAGCGAACGGGCGAATGCAGCGGGGTGGCGCAGGTTTGTCAGGACCCATTTGGTGAGGCGGTGTCGGTCGCCGTCGACCAGGGTGGTGGTCAGTAGGTATCCCCAGTTGCTGCCCTTGCCGAGGCGGAACGCTTCGATATGGGTGTTCGCATTGGGGTGGATCGATGACGTCCCGGCGACACCCTGAGCCAGATCCGTGCGGGTTCGCGAGGTCGCGATTAGGTTGACCTCCGAGTTGGTCCGCGCCAGTTCACCCAACCGCGCCGAGATTCGGGGTAACGAACCGTTTGCCCGCAGTCGATGGAGCAGGTTTTGCGTGCCGAGCGCGGCGGCGGAGAACACGATCTGATCGGCGCTCCAGGTCCGGTGTTGTTTGCGAACCCACCGTCCGCTGCGCACCGTGTCAACCTCGTATCCGCCAGCCGGCAATTCACGGACGTCGACAACGGTCGTCATTGGGTGGACCTGCGCGCCAGCCTTTTCGGCGAGGTACAGGTAGTTGCGTTCGAGGGTGTTCTTGGCGTTGTGAGCGCATCCATTGATGCAGCGCCCACAGAAGATGCAGCCGGCGCGCTCTGGTCCGATGCCACCGAAGTACGGGTCGGGAACCGTCTTGCCTGGCTCGCCGAAGAATGCGCCCACCTGGGTCGGGTGAAACGTGTCGGCAACACCCAAATCGTCTGCGATTGACTTGAAGATGTCATCTGTGGGCGTCAACCTCGGATTCGTCGCCACGCCAAGCATTCTTTTGGCTTGGTCGTAATACGGCGCTAACTCGGCCTTCCAGTCCGTGATCGAGGCCCATTGCGGATCGTTGTAGAACTGCTCCGGCGGTTCGTAGAGAACATTGCCGTAGATCAGTGAACCACCACCGACGCCAACGGCCGACTGGATAGCGACGTTCTTCAACACGGTGAGCTGCAGCGGGCCAGTGAGGCCGAAAATGGGCTGCCACATGGTCTTTCGCATGGGAACACGATCCGGGGGGTAGTCCTCCGGCCGCCAACGTGCCCCCTGCTCGAGCACGCCGACGCCATATCCCTTCTCGCTCAGGCGAAGCGCAGTAACCGATCCCCCGAAACCCGATCCGATCACAATCACGTCATAGTCAGGATTCATCGAAGTTCTCTCGCCGGCTGCCTCAGGCCACCGGTCGGCCACGACCGCGCCTTTACAGATTGACGCGAGAATATGCCCGGCCGATCAATTACTTGCCCGATTGATCAAATGCGCCACTACCGCGATTCGCCGGTGGTCAATGCGGCGACGGTCATCGCCCGCATCACCGCGCGCGAGCGCCCGGCTCGCGCCGCCTTGCCGTCGGCGGGCTTCAAGCTGTGCGGGGTGGAGTTGAGCAGACCGAACACGGCGTGAGCCATCAGCCGTGCGTCGGTTTCGGCGAGTCCCGGGTCGAGTTCGCGCAGCACTCCTACCCATACTTCGACGTACTGACGCTGGGCTCGTCGTACCTGGCGTTCGGCGGCTGCCGGCAGATAGGCGAGATCGCGATCTTGAATCCGGATGAGGTCCGGCTCGCCCAGGGCGAAGTCGAGGTGGAAGTCGATCAAGCCGTCCAGTACTGCGGCGGCGTCACTTTCCCGCGATCGGACTTCTCGTGCCCCGGCGAGCAGGCGGGTGCTGATGCCCACCAACAGCTCGACCAGTAGCGACTCTTTATTGGAGAAGTGGCGGTAGATCGCCGGGCCGCTGACGCCCGCTGCGGCGCCGATGTCTTCCAGCCGCACCGCCAGGAACCCGCGTTCGGCGAACAGCCGCTCAGCAGCGGCCAACAGTTGCAGGCGCCGGTCCGACTTGCGTCGGCTGCGGTGATTCGGGGACTGGTCGACCGGAGCAGACGCTGCCATACGCCCTCCCTGGACACTTCGGTTAATCCCCACTAACATAACACGAGTTAGTGACCATTAACCGAAATTTGGCGTGCACCGATGACCTCTGCAGCTCAGAACCGCGACGCGCACACCCGGCTTGTGACGCACCTGCGCGACAAGCTGGCGACCGCCGCCCGCGGCGGCTCGGAACGCTCCCGCGCCCGTCATGTGGACCGCGGCAAGCTCTTGCCGCGCGACCGCGTCGACGGTCTGCTCGATCCCGGCAGCCCGCTGCTTGAAATCGCTCCGTTGGCCGCCGATGGCATGTACGACGACGAATGCCCCGGGGCCGGCATCATCACCGGCATCGGCCGGGTGTCTGGCCGCGAATGCATGATCGTGGCCAACGATGCGACTGTCAAAGGCGGTACGTACTACCCGATTACGGTCAAAAAGCATCTACGCGCTCAAGAGATCGCCGAGCAGAACCAGCTGACCTGTATCTATTTGGTCGACTCCGGCGGCGCCTTCCTGCCCCGACAGGACGAGGTGTTCCCCGACCGCGACCACTTCGGCCGGATCTTCTACAACCAGGCGACACTGAGCGCCAAGGGCATCCCGCAGATCGCGGCCGTGCTGGGATCGTGCACAGCCGGCGGCGCGTACGTCCCGGCGATGAGCGACGAGGCGGTGATCGTTCGCAACCAGGGCACCATCTTCCTCGGCGGCCCACCACTGGTGAAGGCTGCCACCGGGGAAGTCGTTTCCGCGGAGGATCTCGGCGGCGGAGACCTGCACTCCAAGATCTCCGGTGTCACCGACCATCTCGCGCACGACGACCGCGACGCGCTCCGCATCGTCCGGCGCATCGTGTCGACACTGGGTCCGCGCGAACCGCGCATCTGGGATGTGGCGCCCGCGGTGGATCCGATCGCCGATCAGGCTGAGCTCTACGACGTGGTTCCCGTCGACCCGCGGATTCCCTACGACGTGCACAACGTCATCACGCGGCTTGTCGACGGAGGCGAATTCGCCGAATTCAAAGCCGAATACGGCAACACTCTGGTCACGGGCTTCGCGCGCATCCACGGCCACCCGGTCGGCATCGTCGCCAACAACGGCGTGTTGTTCTCCGAATCAGCGCTCAAGGGCGCGCATTTCATCGAGTTGTGCGACAAGCGGATGGTCCCCCTGCTGTTCCTGCAGAACATCGCCGGGTTCATGGTCGGTCGCGACTACGAGGCCGGCGGCATCGCCAAAAACGGCGCCAAGATGGTGACCGCGGTGGCATGTGCACGCGTGCCCAAGCTGACGGTGGTCATCGGCGGCTCCTACGGGGCGGGCAACTACTCGATGTGTGGGCGGGCGTATTCGCCGCGCTTCCTGTGGATGTGGCCGAACGCCCGGATTTCGGTCATGGGTGGCGAGCAGGCCGCCTCGGTACTGGCGACGGTGCGCGGGGAGATGACTGCCGAGGAGGAAGAAAAGTTCAAGGCCCCGATCCGCGCGCAGTACGAACACCAGGGCAATCCGTATTATTCGACCGCGCGGCTCTGGGACGACGGCGTCATCGATCCGGCCGACACCAGAACGGTTGTTGGTCTTGCACTTTCGGCAGTTTCCCACGCGCCGGTCGAGCCGGTCTCCTACGGCGTCTTCCGGATGTGAGTGTGATGAGTTTCGATACCGTTCTGGTCGCCAACCGCGGTGAGATCGCCGTGCGGGTGATCCGCACGCTCAAGGCCATGGGCATCCGGTCGGTCGCCGTGTACAGCGACGCGGACGCCCACGCGCGCCACGTCGCTGTGGCAGACGTCGCCGTCGCGATCGGGCCGGCGCCCGCGCGAGACAGCTACCTCAACATCCCGGTCGTCGTCGACGCGGCACTCCGCAGCGGCGCGCAGGCCGTGCATCCCGGTTACGGATTTCTTTCGGAGAACGCTGATTTCGCGATCGCTTTGGCGTCGGCGGGAGTGACGTTCATCGGGCCGCCGGTGACGGCGATCCAGACCATGGGCGACAAGATCGCAGCGAAAGGGACCGTATCGGCATTCGGTGTACCCGTGGTGCCCGGCATAGCCAGGCCCGGGCTGACCGACGACGAGCTGGTCGCCGCCGCCGATGACATCGGTTACCCGGTCTTGGTCAAGCCGTCTGCCGGCGGTGGCGGCAAAGGGATGCGCATGGTCGAGCGGCCCGCCGACCTGCCGGCCGCACTGGTCAGTGCCCGTCGCGAATCGGCTGCGGCGTTCGGTGACGATACGCTGTTCCTGGAGCGATTCGTGTTGCGGCCCAGGCATATCGAAGTTCAGGTGATGGCCGACACCTACGGCAACGTGGTGCACTTCGGCGAACGGGAATGCAGCCTGCAGCGCCGGCACCAGAAGGTTATCGAAGAGGCGCCGTCACCGCTACTGGATCCTGAAACGCGCGCCCGGATCGGCGCCGCAGCGTGCGATACCGCCCGGAGCGTGGACTACACCGGCGCGGGCACAGTGGAGTTCATCGTCTCGGCCGACCGGCCCGAGGAGTTTTTCTTCATGGAGATGAACACCCGGCTACAGGTCGAGCATCCGGTCACCGAACTGGTGACCGGATGCGACTTGGTCGAGTGGCAGCTCCGGGTCGCGGCGGGGGAGAAGCTGACCGTGAATCAGGCTGATATCGCGTTGCAGGGCCACGCGATTGAAGCGCGGGTCTACGCCGAGGATCCGGCGAATGGCTTCCTGCCCACCGGCGGCGATGTGCTCGCCCTGGTCGAACCCGCCGGGGACGGTGTGCGGGTGGATTCGGGTCTGTCCGCGGGAATGGTCGTCGGCAGTGATTACGACCCGATGCTGGCAAAGGTCATTGCGCACGCCGCGGATCGACCGGCGGCGTTGCGGGCCCTCGATCGGGCCTTGGCAGACACGGCGGTGCTCGGCGTCGTGACAAACATCGACTTCGCCCGTTTCCTGCTGGCCGACTCCGACGTGGTCGCCGGCCGACTCGACACCGGCCTGTTGGACCGCCGCGCAGGCGATTTCGTCGCGCCGTCGCCCTCCGACGAGCAATTCGTCGCGGCCGCGGCCTACCTGTGGCTGAGGCGCTTCCCCGCGCCGGGGGCCGACCTGTGGGAGGTGCCATCCGGGTGGCGGGTTGGCCGCCACGCGCCGGTCAGCGTCCGGTTGCGGGCCGGCGAACGCACCGACCACGTGCACATCACCGGCTCGGCGGGCGCTGCCGAGGTTCGTGTCGAGGACGGCGAATCACGGTCGCTGCAAGCAGGTTTGGCAGGCGACCGACTGACCGTGACCCTGGACGGACTGCGCCGCGAATACACCATCGCGTCTGCGGACGGCATGGTGTGGATTGCCGGCGACGGGGCGACCGCGGTGCTCGAGGAGGTGCGCGAAGCCTCCGTCCGCGCAGACGAAGAGCACAGCGGCGACGCGGAATTGACCAGCCCGATGCCAGGGGCGATCGTCGCGGTCAGCGTCGAGGACGGCGCGGACGTGCAGGCCGGTACGGTCGTCGTCACCGTCGAGGCGATGAAGATGGAGCACGCGCTGACCGCACCTGTCGACGGCGTGGTCGAACTTCTTGTCGGCGTTGGCGATCAGGTCAAAGTGGGCCAGACACTGGCCCGTATTACTGCAGAATCGAAGGACAACGCTCATGACTAGTGCCAGTGACGATGCAGAGCGCAGCGATGAGGAGGAACGGCACCGATGAATAATTTCCTGTCCACGGCTTCGCTCCCGGACGAATACCAGCAGCTGGCCAAGACCGTGCGTGACTTCGCCCAGAGCGTCGTCGCGCCGGTGGCCGCAAAACACGACGCCGAGCACTCCTTCCCGTACGAAGTGGTTGGGGGCATGGCCGAGATGGGCCTGTTCGGCTTGCCGTTTCCCGAAGAGTGGGGCGGCATGGGCGGCGACTACTTCGCGCTGTGTCTGGCGTTGGAAGAGCTCGGCAAGGTCGACCAGAGCGTCGCCATCACGCTGGAGGCCGGCGTGTCATTGGGCGCCATGCCCGTCTACCGGTTCGGCACCGAAGCGCAGAAGCAGGAATGGCTGCCGGAGCTGGCCAGTGGCCGTTCTCTGGGTGCCTTCGGCTTGACGGAACCCGGTGGCGGGACCGACGCCGGCGCGACGAAGACCACCGCGCAGCTCGACGACGGGCAGTGGGTGATCAACGGCTCCAAGCAATTCATCACCAACTCCGGCACCGACATCACCAAGCTGGTGACCGTGACCGCGGTGACCGGCGAGCGCGACGGCAAGAAAGAGATCTCGTCGATCTTGGTGCCGGTTCCGACATCGGGATTCACCGTCGAGCCCGCCTACGACAAGGTCGGCTGGAACGCCTCGGACACCCACCCGCTGAGCTTCGACGACGCGCGGGTGCCGGAGGAGAACCTGCTTGGCGAACGCGGCCGCGGCTACGCGAACTTCCTGCGCATTCTCGACGAGGGCCGCATCGCGATCGCCGCGCTGTCCACCGGGGCGGCGCAGGGCTGCGTGGACGAAAGCGTCAAATACGCCCTCGAGCGCGAGGCGTTCGGCCAGCCTATCGGCCGCTACCAGTCGATTGCGTTCACCATCGCGCGGATGGAGGCCCGTGCCCACACCGCGCGCACCGCTTACTACGACGCCGCGGCGCTGATGCTGGCCGGGAAGCCGTTCAAGAAACAGGCGGCGATCGCCAAGCTCGTTGCCAGCGAGGCGGCCATGGACAACGCCCGAGACGCCACCCAGATTCACGGCGGATATGGCTTTATGAATGAATTCACTGTGGCCCGGCATTACCGGGACAGCAAGATTCTCGAGATCGGCGAGGGGACGACTGAAGTGCAGCTGATGTTGATCGCCCGGGAGGTCGGGCTGTGACCAACGGTGAGCAACCGGTCAAAACGGTAGTCCAGCGTGGGTTGTGGTTCGAAGAATTCGAGATCGGCGTGCGGTATCTACATCGTCCCGGGCGCACCGTCACGGAGGCCGACAACGTGTTGTTCACGACGCTGACGATGAATACTCAGGCGCTACATCTCGATGCCGCGTTCTCTGGCGGGCTGCCACCGTTCAATCAGCGGTTGGTGAATTCGATGTTCACCCTGTCGACGCTGGTCGGTCTGTCCGTCGCACAGTTGACTCAGGGCACCATCGTCGGCAATCTCGGATTCTCCGAGATCGCCTTCCCCAAACCGCTTTTCCACGGCGACACGCTGTACGCCGAGACCGTCATCCTGGAGAAGCGCGTCTCCAACAGCCGGCCGGGCGAGGGCATCGTCACGTTCGCGCACACCGGTCGAAACCAGCACGATGATGTGGTCGCCACCGCGAACCGCAAGACTCTGGTGCGCATGCAACCCGCGGAGGCCACCGGCTGATGGGTCTGCAGAACCCCGGACCGGCATGGCTGTTCTGCCCGGCCGACCGTCCTGAGCGCTATCAAAAGGCCGCGGCCGCAGCCGATGTCGTGATCCTCGACCTCGAAGACGGTTGCGCGGCCGCCGACCGGCCCGCCGCGCGGCAGGCACTGGTCGACGTGCAACTCGACCCGGCGCGCACCGTGGTGCGTGTCAACCAATTCGGCACGGCTGATCAGGAACTCGACCTGCAGGCACTGAACAGCACCCCGTACGACACCGTGATGCTGCCGAAATGCGAAGCGGTCGAACACATCAGCGCTCTCGCGCCGCTGGACGTGATCGTGCTCGTCGAATCACCGAAGGGCGCCCTGATCGTCGCCGAGACCGTCCAGGTGGACAACGCCGTCGCGGTGATGTGGGGTGCTGAGGATCTGTTCGCGGTGCTCGGCGGGACTGCCAATCGCTACCCTGACGGGACATACCGCGAGGTGGCTCGACATGTCCGTTCGCAGTCGCTGCTGGCGGCCAAAGCCTACGGTCGGCTGGCACTGGACTCGGTCTACCTCAATATCAAGGATCTGGACGGGCTGCGCGCCGAGGTCGACGACGCCGTGGCGGTGGGCTTCGACGCGAAAGTCGCCATTCACCCCAGCCAGCTGCCGGTGATCCGAGCCGGATATGCACCGTCGCCCGAGCAGGTTCAGTGGGCGCGACACGTTCTCGCCGCAGCCGTTGATGAGCGCGGTGTCTTTGCATTCGAGGGCATAATGGTGGATGCGCCTGTTCTACGGCGAGCCGAGCGAATCGTGCAGTTGGCAGGAGATGCCGGCTCGTAGCAGACGCCGGAATTTGATTGGGCCCGTGTTCTTACCGGAAGGACGACATCCACTGACGTTGTAGCCGCTCGATCAGAGGAGGCGGTATGGCTGAGGCATCCCACGTGCCGATGACTGTCGACCTTGAGCCGGTGCAACTTGTCGACCCGGATGGCGCGCCGACGGCCGAATCCCGGTACAGCCGTGACCTTCCTGTGGAGACACTGTGCTGGCTCTACGAGATGATGGTCGTCACCCGCGACGTCGACACCGAATTCGTCAACCTGCAGCGCCAGGGTGAGTTGGCATTGTTCGCATCGTGCTGTGGCCAAGAGGCGGCACAGGTCGGCGCCGCGGCGTGCCTGCGCAAGACGGACTGGCTGTTTCCGCAGTACCGAGAATTGGGCATCTACCTGGTGCGCGGCATCCCTGCAGGCCACGTCGGCGCCGCGTGGCGTGGAACCTGGCATGGCGGAATGGATTTCACTCAGAAGTGCTGTGCGCCGATATCGATTCCGATCGGAACCCAGACGTTGCACGCGGTCGGCGCGGCGATGGCTGCCCAACGGCTCGGCGAAGACTCCGTCACGGTAGCCTTCCTCGGCGACGGCGCCACCAGTGAAGGGGACGTCCACGAGGCACTGAACTTCGCGGCCGTGTTCAGCGCACCGTGTGTGTTCTACGTGCAGAACAACCAGTGGGCGATATCGGTCCCGCTGCAAAGCCAGACCGTAGCCCCGTCGATCGCGCACAAGGCGATCGGTTACGGCATGCCGGGCGTGCGGGTGGACGGCAACGACGTGCTGGCGTGCTACGCGGTGACGGCTGAAGCCGCCGCCCGCGCCCGGCGCGGCGACGGGCCGACGCTGATCGAGGCGATCACGTATCGGCTCGGCCCGCACACCACATCCGACGACCCCAGTCGATACCGCAGCCAGGACGAGCTCGACTGGTGGCAGATGCTGGACCCAATTCCGCGTTACCGGAGGTATTTACAGACGACTGGACTGTGGACGCAGCGGCTGGAAGACCGAGTCGCCGCGCGGTGCAAGCGGCTGCGGGCCGAATTGCGCGATGCGGTATTCGCGGCGCCCGACATCGACATCGACGAAGTCTTCACCACGGTCTATGCGGAGATGACACCTGGACTCGAGGCGCAACGCCGACAGTTGCGCGCTGAAATCCTGCGGGAGGCATGATGACTCAGATCGCCGAACCGCCGACCTTCCACTCCGACGAGCTGCCGGAGCCGCCGATATTCACCGCGTCGCCGCTGACCATGGTGCAGGCGCTCAACCGCGCATTGCACGACGCGATGGCGACCGACGAGCGGGTGCTGGTCTTCGGCGAAGACGTTGCGACGTTAGGCGGAGTCTTTCGGGTCACCGAAGGTCTCACCGCGACGTTCGGGTCGCAACGTTGCTTCGACACCCCGCTGGCCGAATCCGCGGTGATCGGCATCGCAGTGGGCTTGGCGCTGCGTGGGTTCGTCCCGGTGCCGGAGATCCAGTTCGACGGATTCGCTTACCCCGCATTCGATCAGGTGGTCAGCCACCTGGCGAAGTACCGCACCCGCACTCGCGGCCAGGTGAACATGCCGGTGACGATCAGGATCCCGTCGTTCGGCGGTATCGGCGCGGTCGAGCACCACTCGGAATCCACCGAGTCGTACTGGGCGCACACCGCGGGCCTGAAAGTCGTCGTTCCGTCGACACCGTCGGATGCCTACTGGCTACTGCGTCACTCGATCACCTGTCCGGATCCGGTGATGTTCTTGGAACCCAAGCGACGCTACTGGGGTCGCGACGTTGTCGACACGACCGTGCCGGCCCCTCCGATCGGGCAGGCGGCGGTGCGCCGCGCGGGGACCGATGTCACCGTGCTGACCTACGGCGGTCTGGTCGGTACGGCACTGTCCACCGCGAAAATAGCTGCACAGCAACATGGTTGGAGCCTCGAAGTCATCGACCTGCGGTCGCTGGTCCCACTGGATTTCGACACGGTGGCCGCGTCGATCCGGCGCACCGGGCGGTGCGTGGTGCTCCATGAGGGACCGCGAAGCCTGGGGTACGGGGCGGGTCTGGCGGCTCGCATCCAGGAGGAGATGTTCTACGAACTCGAGGCACCGGTGTTGCGGGCCTGCGGATTCGACACCCCGTACCCGCCGGCACGCCTGGAGAAGCTGTGGCTGCCCGGCCCGGATCGGCTGCTGGACTGTGTCGAACGCGCACTGGAGGCACCGTGAGTGACGATCGGGTCAAAGTGTTCGTCGTCCCAGATCTCGGCGAGGGACTCGAAGAGGTGACGCTGACGTGCTGGCACGTCGCTGTCGGTGATGATGTCGAACTCAACCAGACGCTGTGCTCGGTGGAGACAGCCAAGGCCGCAGTCGAGATCCCCAGCCCGCATGCCGGTCGGATCGTCGAGATACGCGGGGCCGACGGGGATGTGCTCGCGGTCGGTTCGTTGCTGGCACGCATCGACACCACGCCCGGTGCGCCGCAGACCGACGGCGAGTCACCCATTCGCAGGCCGGTATTGGTCGGGTATGGAGCCGACGACGCGCTGGATACCAGCCGCAGACGTCCCAAAGCCAAACCCGGCGTGCGGAAGTTGGCGGCCGACCTCCTGGTGGACCTCAGCGATGTGCCGCCGGGTGCGGACGGCCTGGTCAGCCGGGACGCGGTGCTGGCCGCCGCCGGAGTCGGCGCCGACCGGCCCGGGGTGTCCTACGATGTTCTTCCGGTTCGCGGCGTGCACTCCCACATGGCTGAGCGAATGACGCAGTCGCGCAAGATCATTCCCGACGCACATGCCAGCGTGCAGGTCGACTGTACGGCGCTGCTGCGACTTCACGATGAGGCCTTTTCGCCGTTCGTGCTTACCCTGCGGATGCTCGTCATCGCGTTGGGGCACAACAAGATCCTGAACTCCACCTGGGTGGACGGCCCGGACGGCCCGCAGGTGCATTCGCATCACGCGATCAATCTGGGCTTCGCCGTCGCCGCGCCGCGCGGGCTACTGGTCCCGGTGGTGGCCAACGCGCAGGACAAGACCACACGCCAGCTCGCCGACTGCGTTGCGCGAATGATCAGGGAAGCTCGGGCCGGCACCCTCAAACCCGCCGAGCTCACCGGTTCGACGTTCACCGTGTCGAACTTCGGCGCACTCGGCCTCGACGACGGCGTCCCGGTGATCAACTATCCCGAGGCCGCGATTCTCGGCATGGGCTCGCTGAAGCCCCGGCCGGTGGTGGTCGACGACGAGATCGTGATCCGCCCGCAGATGAGTCTCACCTGCGCCTTCGATCACCGAATCGCCGACGGGGCCAACGTCGCTCAGTTTCTCGGCCAGCTGCGCGGGCTGATCGAATCGCCGGAGACCGCGCTGCTTGACCTGTAGTTACTTGCGTTTGGCCGCAGCCAGCCGGGCGGCGAACTCCGGCGACTGGATCGAGGTGGCCTGCGGCCCGAGTTCGGTGTCCTTGGCCAGCTCGTGCAGGTCGGCATCGAGCGACCCCGGGCTGGCCGTGGCGCGCATGGTGGCCTTGGTCGACAGGACAACCTCGCGCGGCGCTGCCGCCGGTCCGGCGGCCAATTCCAACGCCGCGGCAACCGGGTCGTCGGCCACGCTGAGCGCCAAGCCATGCCGCACAGCCGATTCCGCGTCGAAGCGCATGCCGAACAGCAGGGCCGCGCGCGCCACCTGCGGTCCGACTCCGCGCTGCAGCATCCAAGTCGCCCCGCCGCCCGGGTGGATGCCCAACTTCTGAAAACGGGCATCGAACAACGCATTCGGCCCGGCAATGCGAACATCGGCGGCCAGCGCCAAGTTCAGCCCAGCACCGACGGCAGCACCGTTGACCGCAGCGATCGTGGGCAACGCACATTTGCCGACGGCCATGAACCCGTCGTAGAGCCGCTGCAGGCCCTCTTCGGCCGCACTGCCGAGCGCCGACAGGTCGGCACCGGCGCAGAACGCCTTACCCGCACCGGTGACGACCACGGCATGCACATCCGGGTCGGCTTCGGCGCGCTCCACGGCGGCGCGCAGCTGCGTCGACATCTCGCCGGTGACGGCGTTGCGTCGTTCGGGGTCGTTGACCGTAATCAGCGCGACGTGATCAGTGACGCTGAACAGCACCAGGTCGGGCATCAGGCACCTCCGGGATCGTGCGCCACAGTTATCGCATCGGTCACACTGGTATCCAACAGCATGTGCCCCCGGCAGGACTCGAACCTGCGACCACAAGATTAGAAGTCATGTGCTCTATCCAGCTGAGCTACGGGGGCCGACGGCTATTAAGCCCAGGTCAGTGTAGCCAACCGGAAAAACGGGTAGCCACGCTCGCGCAACGCCGACCGAAATGTCATGCAGGATTAGTGATTCGGTTAGTGTGAGGCCCGCCACACACATACGCTGGCCGACGGCCTGGCGTGTGCTCGACGACGAGGAGTTGGCAAGGCATGACCGTAGCCATAGATGTCAGGGCGCGATACTCGCAGGCGCGCGCGGAAGTGCTGCGCCAGGGATTGCAGCTCGCGGCCGCGCCGATCGGCGCATATCGCACGGGTTCGTTGCTGCTGCGCGGCTCACCGACGGTCGCCGGCTTCCTGGCCGGTTGGCTGTCTGCTGAATTTCGTCCGCACGTGGTGACCGGGCACGCGCTGTCCAATGTGACGCCGCTGTCAATCGGCCGGGTCGCGACGAGTTGGGCGGCCCAGCGCGCCGATCGCATTCTCACTGCCGCACTGCAGGACACCTTGGGCGCGCAGTACCGCGCCGCGGTATGCCATCCGATCAGCGACCGGCCCGAACGCCGGGGCGGGGTGCTGCACGCAGCCGGCGCCCACCGTCGCTATGCGGCGCAGACATCGAACATCGCGTATGGCCCGGACACCCGCGACAACCTGCTGGACATCTGGCGCCATCGCGACATCAAGGCCGGTGACCGCACGCCGGTGCTGCTGCAGATCCCCGGCGGTGCGTGGACCGTCAACGGCAGGCGTCCACAGGGCTATCCGCTGATGAGCCGCATGGCTGAACTCGGCTGGGTCTGTGTCTCGATCGACTACAGCAAGAGCCCTCGCAAGACGTGGCCGGCACACATCATCGACGTCAAGCGCGCGCTGGCGTGGGTTCGCGACAATATCGCCGAATACGGCGGCGATCCCGACTTCATCGCGGTCACGGGCGGCTCAGCGGGGGGCCATCTGGCCGCGCTTCTCGCGCTCACCGCAAACGACCCGCGCCTGCAGCCTGGCTTCGAGGACGCGGACACCACTGTTCAAGCCGCGGCGCCCTATTACGGTGTCTACGACCTCACCGACGCCGAGAAAATGCACGAGATGATGATGCCGTTCCTCGAACTTTTCGTCATGAAGGAGCGGCACGCCGACAAGCCCGAACTGTTCGAACTGGCGTCGCCGATTTCGCATGTCCACCGCGACGCGCCGCCTTTTTTCGTCTTGCACGGCGAGAGCGATTCGGTGATCCCGAACGTGCAGGCGCGGGCATTCTGCGCCGCGCTTCGCGGTGCCGGCGCTCCTACTGTGGGCTACGCCGAGCTGCCCAACGCTCACCACGCTTTCGATTTGTTCGCCACAGTCCGATCCCGGCTGGCGGCCGACGCGGTCGCTGACTTCATGGGCGTCGTCTACGGACAGCATTTGCGGTCGCAGGCGCGGGCTGTGCGCAAGCGCGCTACCCCAGCCGGTTGAGTCGGCCCGGCGCGCAACCAGTTGCTCTATTCGAATTCGGCGGCACGCCAGGGCGTTTGGCAGGGCGCCCAGACCGCGTTTGATCTCGCGTTCTGATCGCGACAATCGGCTACCGCCACCGCGTCAACCGGACTACGTTGGAGTTGCCCGCGGCGCCCTGGCACACGGTCGCGGGGTTGGTGCGGAACGGGAGGTTTGAGTGGCGATGGCGCGTCGAGCGGCGGGCGTGGCAACCGGTCGGAGGAACGGCGGTGGCTGAGCAGTTCGACGCGGCGGGATTGCCGACGGCGCTGGGGCCGGTCGACTACCTCCTACATCGGGGAGAAGCCAATCCGCGTACCCGTTCGGGGATCATGGCCCTGGAGATTCTGGACACCACGCCGGATTGGGACCGCTTCCGGACCCGGTTCGAGAACGCGTCGCGCAAGGCGTTGCGGCTCCGGCAGAAGGTGGTCGTGCCGACGCTGCCGACCGCCTCGCCACGCTGGGTCGTGGATCCCGATTTCAACCTCGACTACCACGTCCGCAGAATGCGCGTCGCTGAACCGGGCTCGCTGCGACAGGTGTTCGACCTCGCGGAGCTGATGCTGCAATCGCCGTTGGACATCGCGCGGCCGCTGTGGACCGCCACCCTGATCGAGGGCTTACCGGACGGCAAGGCCGCGACGCTGCTGCACCTGTCGCACGCCGTCACCGACGGTGTCGGCAGCGTGGAGATGTTCGCCCACATTTACGACCTTGAGCGCGACCCGCCGGCGCAGCCGACCCCTGACCAGCCCATCCCGCAGGACCTGTCGCCCACCGACCTGATGCGTGAAGGGTTCAACCGGCTGCCGATCAATGTCGCCAACGGGGCCCGCGGCGCGCTCTGGGGAGCGGCGTCGATGGTCGGACGGGCGGTGGCCAGGCCCGGAGCGGCGGTGGCAGGTGTGTTCAACTACGCCCGCTCGGGCGCACGGGTGGTCAGCCGGGCCGCCGAACCCTCGCCGTTGCTTCGCCGTCGCAGCCTGGCGACGCGCAGCGAAGCGATCGACATCCCGCTGTCCGACTTGCGCCGGGCGGCGAAAGCCGGCGGCGGTTCGATCAACGACGCCTACCTGGCCGGGCTGTCCGGTGCGCTTGGGCGCTATCACGAGGCACTCGGAGTCCCGATCGCCACGCTGCCGATGGCCGTCCCGGTCAGCCTGCGGGCCGACTCCGACGCGGCCGGCGGCAACCGGTTTACCGGCGTCAACCTGGCGGCTCCGATCGGTACCGCCGATCCGGTCGCCCGCATGCACAAGATTCGCTTGCAGATGACCCAACGCCGCGACGAGCCTGCAATGGACATCATCGGTTCGATCGCGCCGGTGTTGAGTGTCTTGCCGGGACCGCTGCTGGAGTCGATGACCGGTTCGGTCGTCGGCTCGGACGTGCAGGCCAGCAACGTCCCGGTCTACCCGGGCGATACCTTTATCGCCGGCGCAAAGGTGTTGCGGCAGTACGGTATCGGACCGCTACCCGGCGTGGCGATGATGGTCGTGCTGATTTCCCGGGGTGGCTACTGCACCATCACCACGCGCTACGACCGTGCGGCCATCCGCGACGAGGCACTGTGGGCCCGGTGCCTGCTGGACGGTTTCAACGAAATCCTGGCGCTGGCAGGGGATTCCGTACCGCAGGCGGCGCCGTCGTCGTTCACTGCGGATCAGCCCGGTGCGACAAAGCGATCGGCGGCGGGCTCGTGACCGCCGGCGACGAGGAGGATTTGGGCGAGATGACCACCGCAGACGTGGAGCCCCGGCCCAGGAAAGCGGAGCGAGCTCTCCGGTTGCCGGGATCGGTCGCTGAAATCAAGGCCAGCCCGCCCGGACCCGAGATCGGCGCGTTCTTCGACCTGGACGGAACCCTGGTGGCCGGCTTCACCGCCATCATCCTTACCCAGGAGCGGATTCGCCGCCGCGACATGGGTGTCGGCGAGCTGATCAGCATGGTCACCGCCGGCCTGAACCATCAACTCGGACGCATCGAATTCGAAGAGCTGATCAGCAAGGCCTCCAGTGCGCTGCGCGGGCGTATGTTGAGCGATCTGGAGGAGATCGGCGAGCGGCTGTTCGTGCAGAGAATCGAGTCTCGGATCTACCCGGAGATGCGCGAGCTGGTCCGCGCCCACCTGGCCCGCGGTCACACCGTGGTGCTCAGTTCGTCGGCGCTGACCATCCAGGTCGGTCCGGTGGCCCGCTTCCTCGGCATCCTCAACACGCTCACCAATATGTTCGAGACCGACGACGACGGCATTCTGACCGGCGGTGTGGTCGAGCCGATCCTGTGGGGGCCCGGCAAAGCCGCGGCGGTGCAGAAGTTCGCCGGGGAGAACGGCATTGACCTCAAGGACAGCTACTTCTACGCCGATGGCGACGAAGACGTCGCGTTGATGTACCTGGTCGGCAATCCGAGGCCGACCAACCCGGAAGGCAAAATGGCCGCCGTCGCCAAGCGGCGCGGCTGGCCGATCCTGCGGTTCACCAGTCGCAGTGGTGGCGGCATCGGCGCTCAGCTGCGCACACTGGCCGGCGTCGGTTCGGTCGTCCCGGTCGCAGCGGGCGCCCTCGGGATCGGCTTACTGACCCGCAGCAGGCGGCGCGGCGTCAACTTCTTCACGGCAACCTGGTCGCAGCTGTTGTTGACTGCCAGCGGTGTTCAGCTCAACATCCTGGGCGAGGAGAACCTGACCGCCGAGCGGCCCGCGGTGTTCATCTTCAACCACCGCAACCAAGCCGACCCGGTGATCGTCGGGGCGCTAATTCGCGACAACTGGGTTGCGGTGGGCAAGAAGGAACTTGAAGGCGATCCGATCATGGGCACGCTTGGCAAGGTTCTCGACTCCGTCTTCATCGACCGGGACAATCCGACCGCGGCTGTGGAGTCGCTGCACCAGGTCGAAGAGCGTGCCAGGCAAGGGCTTTCGATCATGATCGCCCCCGAGGGCACCAGGTTGGACACCACCAGCGTCGGGCCCTTCAAGAAGGGGCCGTTCCGGATGGCGATGGCAGTGGGGATACCGATCGTGCCGATCGTGATCCGCAACGCCGAGATCATCGCCTCGCGCAACTCCACCACGATGAATCCGGGCACCGTCGATGTCGCGGTCTTTCCACCGATCTCTGTGAGCGACTGGACAGTTGAGACGCTGTCCGACCGCATCGCCGAAGTGCGCCAGCTCTATGTGGACGCGCTGGCCGACTGGCCGGTCGACGAGTTGCCGGAGCATGACGTGTACCGGAAGAAGCCGGCTCCGCGGAAAGCGCCGCGCAAGGCCGCCGCCAAAACCGCCAAGGCGGCGCCGGCGAAAGCCGCGGCCAAAAAGACCACCGCAGCCAATGCCACCAAGGCGCAGAAGAGCACGCCGCGACCCAAAGGGCGATCGTGACAACGCAGTCCGCGGGCAGCGACTCGTTCACCGGCACCGACGACACGTTGGTGCTGGCCTCGGCCTCCTCGCCGATCGAATCGGATCTGCTTGCGGCGTGGTTGGACCAGGAGCGCACCCGGCACCCGGACACCAAACTCGAGGTGTTGCCCCTGCCGGCACCGAGTTCGTCGCCCGGGGTGATGGCTCAGCTCGTCGAGCAGCTCGAGCTTGACGAGGACCGATCGATCGTTCCGGTGCGGGTGTTCTGGATGCCGCGGGCGGACGCATCGGCGCTGAATCAGTTGGCCGCGTTGATTCCTGGCCAAAATCCGTACCAGCCCAGTGAGCGTCAACAGCGTCGCATCCTGCGCTCCGACCGCTCGCGCGCCCGGGTCGTCGCAGGCGAATCAGCCAAGGTGTCTGAGCTTCGTCAGCAGTGGCGAGAGAACACCGTCGGCGACAACCCGCGTGACTTCGCACATTTCGTCACCCGCCGCGCGCTGCTGGCGCTCGAGCGCGCGGAATACCGAATCCTTGGGCCGCAGTACAAGTCTCCGCGATTAATTCCACCGGAAATCATGGCGTCCGCCCGATTTCGCGCCGGATTGGAGAAGATCCAGGGCGCCACCCTCGAAGAAGCCGAAAAGATGCTCGACGAGCTTGCCACCGGCTGGAGTCGAGTATCGGTCGACCTCGTCTCCGTCCTGGGCAGGATGCTAAGTCGGGGATTCGACCGGGACATCGACTACGACGAGTACCAGGTCGCGGCGATGCGTTCGGCTCTGGAGACTCATCCCGCGGTCCTGTTGTTCTCGCACCGGTCCTACATCGACGGCGCGGTGATGCCGGTGGCGATGCAGGAGAATCGGCTCCCCCCAGTACATGTGTTCGCCGGCATCAACCTGGCGTTCGGGGTGATGGGTCCGCTGATGCGCCGCGCCGGCGTGATCTTCATCCGACGCAATATCGGCGACGACGCGCTGTACAAATATGTGCTGCGCGAATACGTCGGTTACGTGGTGCAGAAGCGCTTCAACCTGAGCTGGTCCATCGAGGGCACCCGCTCACGCACCGGGAAGATGCTGCCGCCGAAGCTTGGCCTGATGAGCTATGTGGCCGACGCCTACCTGGATGGTCGCAGCGACGACATTCTGCTGCAAGGGGTTTCGATCAGCTTCGACCAGTTGCACGAGACCGCGGAATACGCTGCCTACGCGCGAGGCGGTGAGAAGCGGGCGGAGGGATTCGGCTGGCTGTATAACTTCATCAAGGCTCAGGGTGAACGCAACTACGGCAAGATCTACGTTCGATTCCCCGAGGCCGTCTCGATGCGGGAGTATCTGGGCCCCTCGCATGGCTCGATAGCATCCGACCAGGACGCCAAACGCCTTGCCCTGCAGAAGATGTCGTTCGAAGTGGCATGGCGCATTCTGCAAGCGACGCCGGTGAACGCCACCGGCCTGGTGTCGGCGCTGCTGCTGACCACGCATGGGCTCGCGCTGACCCTCGCACAGCTACACCACACACTGCAGGACTCCCTCGACTATCTCGAACGCAAGCAGACCCCGATGTCGACCAGCGCGCTGCGGTTGCGCACACCCGAGGGTGTGCGTGCCGCCGTCGACGCACTGTCCAACAGCCACCCGGTAACCCGTGTCGACAGTGGTCGAGAACCCGTGTGGCGCATCGCCCCCGAAGACGAGCACGCGGCCGCGTTCTACCGCAACTCGGTGATCCACGCGTTCTTGGAAACGGTGATCGTCGAGCTTGCGTTGGCGCACGCCGGACGGGCCGACGGTGATCATGTGGAGGCGTTCTGGAAGCAGGCGATGCGGTTGCGCGATCTGCTGAAGTTCGACTTCTACTTCGCTGATTCGGCCGCGTTCCGGCAGAACATCGCCGAGGAGATGGCGTGGTATGAGGATTGGGAAGCACAGGTCGCGGCCGGGGCCGACGAGATCGATGCGATCCTGTACGCCAAGCGACCACTGATGTCTGACGCGATGCTACGGGTGTTCTTCGAGGCCTACGAGATCGTGGCCGACGTGCTGCGCGACGCGCCTGCGGACATCGGCGAGAAGGAACTCACCCAGTTGGCGCTCGGTGTCGGAAAACAGTACGTCGCGCAAGGTCGGGTGCGCAGCAGCGAGCCGGTGTCGACGTTGTTGTTCGCGACCGCCCGTCAAGTCGTCGCCGACCAGGACCTGCTCAAGCCCGCGCCCGACCTGGCTGAGCGCCGCCTCGCGTTCCGCCGCGAATTGCGGTCCATCCTCCAGGACTTCGACCACGTCGGGCGGATCGCGCGAAACCAGTTCGTCGCCCGCGAGGCCGAAGCCCGAGGTGGGGGACGGCACAACAAGTAGCCGGTCGACGGCGTGCTCATACTCTGTACTCATGACGGGTGATCCGGTCGCTCAACGCCGCGCAGTGGCATGGCCGCTGCTTGTCGGGGTGGCGACGCTCGCCGGGTGCACCGCGGCGGGGATCGGGGCGCTGTCGCTGGCTGCCGCCCTGACCGCTACCGGGCTGCCCGACCCGGGTCCGGTGACGACCCTGGGTCTGCCCTTCGTCCGCGCCGCGGGCGAGGTCGCCGCGGTCGTGGCCGTGGGCGCGTTCTTGCTGGCGGCGTTTCTGGTACCGCCGCAGGACACCGGCGTCCTCGACGTCGACGGGTACCGCGCGCTGCGGGTCGGAACGGTCGCAACGGGGGCCTGGGCGGTATGCGCCGCCCTGCTGGTGCCGCTGACCATTTCCGACGTGTCGGGCCAGCCGATCACCGCCCACCTCAATCCCGCGAGCCTGTGGTCGCTGGCCAGCCTGATCAACATCTCGTCGGCCTGGCGATGGACCGCGCTGCTGGCTGCGGCGGTGACGCTGGCCAGCCTGCCCGTGCTGCGCTGGTCCTGGACGCCGCTGCTGCTGGTCGGGTCATTGGCCACGCTCATACCGCTGGGGCTGACCGGGCACTCGTCGGCCGGCGGCTCGCACGACCTGGCCACCAACAGCCTGCTGATCCACCTGGTCGCGGCGAGCCTGTGGGCCGGCGGCCTGCTGGCGTTGCTGATTCATGTCGCGCGCGGTGGGCAGCACGCCGACCTTGCCGCCCGGCGATTTTCGGTGATCGCCCTGTGCTGCTTCGCGGCGATGGCGGTCAGCGGCGTCGTCAACGCGCTGGTGCGGATACTGCCGTCGGACCTGCTCACGACCGACTACGGCCGACTGGTGGTCGGCAAGTTCGTCGCGCTGTGCCTGCTCGGCATGGTCGGCTGGCGGCAGCGACGATCCGGAGTCGTCGCGCTGCAAGCGAATGCCGGCTCGCGCGTTGCGTTCGTCCGGCTGGCGCTGATCGAGGCGCTGTTGTTCGGCGTCACGTTCGGCATTGCCGTCGGCCTCGGTCGCACGCCTCCGCCACCGCTGCCGATCGGGGTGCCCTCGATTTCGGACGTCAAGATCGGTTATGACTTCGCCGGTCCGCCCACCCCGGCCCGGGTGCTGCTCGATTGGCGTTTCGACCTGATTTTCGGCACGGCCGCCATTGTCTTCGCCACGTTGTATCTGGCAGCAGTGCGCCGCTTGCGGCGCCGCGGCGATGCCTGGCCACGCGGCCGGACGGTCTCCTGGCTGCTCGGCTGCCTGGCGCTGTTGTTCGTCACCTCATCGGGCATGGGCCGCTACATGCCGGCGATGTTCAGCATGCACATGGCGGCGCACATGATGCTGTCGATGCTGGTGCCGATTCTGCTGGTGTTAGGCGGGCCGGTCGGCCTGGCATTGCGGGCACTGCCGGCCGCAGGCCGCGGCGATCCGCCGGGGATGCGGGAATGGATACTGGCCGCCTTGCACAGCCGGTTGTCGAAATTCCTGACCAACCC
>JBAWAV010000041.1:0-4681 GCA_049589475.1 Mycobacterium sp. | reverse complement strand
TGCCCATCGCTTTGTGGTCGTAGCCCACCGACCCGCCGGACGCGAAGGCGTCGCCCAGCCAGAACCCGTACGACTTCGCAACGTCGTTGGCGATGTCGGAAAACGTCGCGGTGCCTTTGTCGGCGGCCACCACCAGGTAGGCGTCGCCGCCGTCGCGCCGCACCACCCTCGACGGCGTGCTGAGCTCGCCGCTGGCGTGGTCGACATTGTCGGTGACATCGAGCAATCCGGAGATGAAAAGCTTGTAGCAGGCGACGCCTTCGGTGCGGGTGGCGTCGCGGTCGGCGGCGGGGTCGCCGGTGGGCAGCGGCGGCCGTTTGACGACGAACCCACCCTTGGCGCCGACCGGCACGATCACGGCGTTCTTCACGGCCTGCGCCTTGACCAGCCCTAAGACCTCGGTTCGGAAGTCTTCTCGACGGTCCGACCACCGCAGCCCGCCACGGGCCACGTAGCCGAATCGCAGATGTACACCCTCGACGCGAGGTGAGTACACGAAGATCTCGAACTTCGGGCGCGGCAGCGGCAGCTCCTCGACGAGCTGCGCGTCCAATTTCAGCGACAGCACGTTGTTGCTGCGGGCCGACCCGTCCCGTGTCACAAAGTAATTCGTGCGCAGAGTCGCCTGGATCAGCGAGGCGAACGCGCGCAGCACCCGGTCGGTGTCCATGCTGACCAACGCGTCGATGTCCGAAGCGACCGCGGCGGCAGCGGCCTGCGCGTCGCGGCTCGTCGGCGAGCTCGACGGATCGGGATCGAACAATGCCTCGAACAGTGCGACCAATGACTTTGCGGTGGCCGGGTTTTCGTTGACCACCGATTCGATGTGGGACTGGCTGTAGGGAAAGCCGGCCTGGCGCAGATATTTCGCATAGCTGCGCAGCAGCACTACCTGTTGCCAGGTCAGGTCGGCACGCATCACCAACTCGTTGAACCGGTCGATCTCGACTCGGCCTTCCCAGATGGCGGTAACCGCGTCGGCGAAGCGCTGGGCAGTCGCCTCTCGCTCCGGACCCGGTTGCGCCAGCGGAATACCGGGTTGGGGAGTGATCTTGAACTGGTAGATCCAGACCGGTAGCCCGTCTGGGCGGGTGACGGTGAACGGCCGCTCTTCGAGCACCACCACACCCATCGATTGCAGCATAGGCAACAGCTGGCTCAACGACGCTGTCCGACCACCCAAATACCATGTCAGTCGGACAGTTTCGTCGTAATCATGGTCGGAGAGCACCAGCTTGACCGAATCATCGGTCAGCTCGTCGAGGATTGCGATGTCATCGATCGCCTCCGACGGGGTGACGGCCTGCCTGTAGGCCTCTGAGAACGCTCCTGCGTAGTGCTCCGCTTTGATGAGTTCGACCGAAGCGGCAGCAGCTTCGCCGATCATGCGGTCGGACCACGTCCGCGCGGCTTCGGTCAACAGTGCCTGGATCCGCACCCGGTTGGCCTCGGAGGTATCGATGCGGTTGGCGCTGTCTTCGCGCAGCCGAACCATGAAATGCAGTAGGGCCCAAGGAGATTCGGTGACGCGAGCGGTGAACTCGAGGCTGGTGCCGCCGAATTCACCGACCAGGATGTCTTCGATCTGCAGGCGCACCGCCGTGGTGTAGCGGTCGCGGGGCAGGTAGACCAGGCAGGACACGAAATACTCGAGGCGATCGGCGCGCAAGAACAAAAGCGCTCGCCGTCCCGATCCGAGATCGACCACGGCTTTGGCCATCGCCAGCAACTGATCGGCGCTGCGCGCGAACAGCTCTGAGCGCGGAACGGTCTGGATGACGTCGAGCAGCAGCTGGCCCGGATGGGCGGGATCGAGATCGGCCAGCGTCAGCACTTCGCGGGCCCTGCGCGAAATGATCGGGATCTCAAGGACATCGGCGTTCATCGCCGCGACCGTGAAAAGCCCGATGAGGCGATGTTCGTAGACGCCGCCGTCGGCGTTCTCGCGAACGGCGAACACGTAGGGGTACGCGCCGAAACGCAGGTAGCTGGCAACGTCGGTCTGCGCCAGCGCCAGCAGTTCGGTGTCCTCGGTCAGGCGGGGACGAGAGCTCTTCCGCCGGCGCAGCACACCCAGGCTGGTAGTCGCCGCATCGCCCGACACCCGCCCGTCGCGTACCGGGCAGCGCTGATAGCCCAGCAGGGCGAAATGCCCGTCGGCCAACCAACGCAACAGCGTGGCGACGTCGCCGTTGTCATCGCCCGGGTAGTGACCGTTCGCGTTGGTTTCGACGTCGTCGGCCAGATCTTCGAGGATGCCGATCATCGCCGTCGAGTCCGCCGCGACCCGGCGCAGATCAGCGAGGACACCCGGAAGCAGCCGTTCTGTTTCGTGTAATGCGTTGCGATTCACCGACGGCGAAAGCTGAACGTGGATCCAGGTTTCGTCGATTCCGCCGTCGTCGGAGGTGTGCGGGTCGACGCCGATCAGCTCGCCGGCGTCGTCGCGGCGCACATGGAAGACCGGGTTCATGATCGCGGTGTAGGCCACGCCTAGCCGGTGCAGCAAGACGGTGATCGAATCCATCAGCATTGCGCCGTCATCGGTGACGACTTGCAACGCGGGGCCGAATCCGCCCGGGTCGTCCGGCGGGTAGACGGCGACCCGGCTCTCCCCGGCGGGGCGCTGCTGTCCGAGCCGGTAGTGCGCACTCAGGAGCGCCGGCGTCACCGCGTTGGCCTCGTCGTCGTGCGGACCCTGGTAGGTGTCGGCGTAGGCCGTGAAGATCCAGTCGGGGACGTCGTCGGTGCCGGTGAACTTCGCCCAATCCTGCGGCGCAGTCGACCTGGAACTGGGATTAACCGTCATGCCGACCGCCCCTCAGCACGCATACCGACGCTGGCATGCCCGACACTAGTCGCGAGTGAGCCTCCGGTGCGTCAGCCGGTGCGGACGCGCCGCCTCAGCACCCAGACGGTCGATTTTGTTTTCCTCGTAGGCACCGAAGTTGCCCTCGAACCAGAACCACTTGGCCTCGTTGTCGTCGTCACCCTCCCACGACAGGATGTGCGTGCAGGTTCGGTCGAGGAACCACCGGTCGTGGGAGATCACCACCGCGCAGCCGGGGAACTTCTCCAGCGCGTTCTCCAGTGAGCCGAGCGTTTCGACGTCGAGGTCGTTGGTGGGCTCGTCGAGCAGGATCAGGTTGCCGCCCTCTTTGAGCGTCAGCGCCAGGTTGAGCCGGTTGCGTTCACCACCGGACAACACTCCGGCCGGCTTCTGCTGGTCGGGGCCCTTGAAACCGAACGCTGAGACATAAGCGCGCGACGGGATCTCGTTCTGGCCGACTTGGATGTAGTCCAAGCCGTCGGAGACCGTCTGCCACACCGTCTTTTTCGGGTCGATGCCGCCGCGCGATTGGTCGACGTAGCTGAGCTTGACGGTCTCGCCGACCTTGACGGTGCCGCTGTCCGGCTGTTCGAGCCCGACGATCGTCTTGAACAAGGTGGTCTTACCGACGCCGTTGGGACCGATAACGCCGACGATGCCGTTGCGGGGCAGCGTGAACGACAGATCCTTGATCAGCGTGCGGCCCTCGAAACCCTTGTCGAGATGGTCGACCTCGACCACCAGGTTGCCCAGCCGTGGACCGGTCGGGATCTGGATCTCTTCGAAGTCGAGCTTGCGGGTCTTCTCGGCCTCGGCCGCCATTTCCTCGTAGCGCTGTAGACGGGCCTTGCTCTTGGCCTGGCGGGCTTTGGCGCCGGAGCGGACCCAGGCCAGCTCCTCGGTCAGTCGCTTCTGTAGCTTCACGTCCTTGCGGCCCTGCACCGAGATCCGCTCGGCCTTCTTCTCCAGGTAGGTGGAGTAGTTGCCTTCATAGGGATAGGCGCGGCCGCGGTCGAGCTCGAGGATCCACTGGGCGACGTTGTCGAGGAAATAGCGGTCGTGGGTGACGGCCAATACCGCACCTTCGTAGGCGGCAAGGTGCTGTTCGAGCCACTGCACGCTCTCGGCGTCCAGGTGGTTGGTCGGCTCGTCGAGAAGCAGCAGGTCCGGCTTGGACAACAGCAGCTTGCACAGCGCCACCCGGCGGCGCTCACCGCCGGAGAGATGGGTCACCGGCTCGTCGGGCGGCGGGCAGCGCAGCGCGTCCATCGCCTGCTCGAGCTGGGAGTCCAGGTCCCACGCGTCGGCGTGATCCAGCTCCTCCTGCAGCCTGCCCATCTCCTCCATCAGCTCATCGGAGTAGTCGGTGGCCATCAGCTCGGCGACCTCGTTGAAACGGTCCAGCTTGACCTTGATGTCGCCGAGACCCTCTTCGACGTTGCCGCGAACGGTCTTTTCCTCGTTCAGCGGCGGCTCCTGCAGCAGAATGCCGACGGTCGCGTCGGTGGCCAGGAAGGCTTCGCCGTTGTTGGCCTTGTCCAGCCCGGCCATGATCCGCAAGACGCTCGACTTACCAGCCCCGTTGGGGCCGACGACACCGATCTTGGCGCCCGGATAAAAGCTCAGGGTGACGTCGTCGAGGATGACTTTGTCGCCGTGCGCCTTGCGGACCTTCTTCATCGTGTAGATGAACTCAGCCATGTGGCGGTGTTGCCTTTCTGGTTTACGAGGTTGCTCGCGCCCCATACTAGGCAACTTGTCCGCCTCCTCCCCACGCCGCTACGCCGCGCGCACGCCCCCACCTCACGCCGACAGCGGCAATTTCTCCCGCGCCTCGTCGCTGTCAGCGTC
>JBAWAV010000040.1:0-1796 GCA_049589475.1 Mycobacterium sp. | reverse complement strand
GTCGGCCGCCGCGAACGTGCCCCCAGACGTCCCATCGGCACCGTTACAAATCAGCCCGCAACTATCGCCCACCAAGGACGGATCAACCTTCTCCGCGAAGGTGTTGATCGAGGTATCCACCTGCGACCCAAACTGGCTGGTGATCCAGTCCTGCTCCAACCCGTGGGCTAACGTGCTCCACGACTCCGCACCCGACACCGCAGCACCGGAATCCGACGCCGCCCAACCGGTCTCAGGAACCACACTGGCTGCGCTGCTGGCGGCCCCCAACGCCGAGTCCACACCGCCCAAGTCCGCCACCACCGACTCCCAGCCGCTGGAGGTGGTGACATCCCCCAGCACGGTGCTCACATCCGCACCCAACAAAGGATCAACGCTGGACAGCGCGTTGATGATCGGGTCAACGATCACGTCGAACTCATCGGCATGCGCCGCAGGCGCCACACCCAGCGGGCCCAAGCCGAACGCCACAAACGCCCCGGCAATCGCAATCAGACCCGCCACCCGACGACGAAGCGCCTCGGCATGAAGTGACCGATAATTCCGCTTCGTGTCCCGATGACGAGCCATGGTCCCACCTTTGGGTGAAGGCCCCCGCGAAATCCGCTGGTAACGAATAAGAGGTGTCGCTCGCACCCCGACCAATCCGGGCCGCCCGCTACGGACGCCATCTCAGGTGCCGTTAAGGTAACTCTCAGACAGAACTCACGGGTTCAAAACCCAAACATTTTGAGAAAATTTTTGCCGACTCAGCGGGTCGAGTGGCGTTGCCGCTGATCATCGCTTCGCACCAGCAGCTCGGAGGTCGCTGATCGATGTGCCGTCAAGACCGAAAGCGAAACCGGAGGTAGCGAGCGGGCCTGAGTCGCAGCGAAACTGCAGGTAGGCCAGTATTCGACCTGGTCAAGCCTGGGGTTCGAGTCCCCTTAGCTCCACTACGTGACCGGCAGTTTCGGTAGTATCCGGGGCGATGTCAAATGGTTTGTCAAGCAGAGCCGATCGCTGGGTCTCGATCCGCACCCGGCAGCGCGGTGACGTACCCCGATGACCGCATTCGCACTTACCATCCGTAACGCTGTCGGACTCAGTCTTGCGGTCCTGATCTTCAGTGCCTCGCTGGTGTTCGGTTTCGCCGGCACGGCACACGCCCACGGAACGTGGATGCCACCTTCGGTGCCGCACTCCCGGGTTCACACCCAGGGGCCCTTCTCCGTCCTCCACCAGGGACCGTTCTCCGTCCTGCACCAGGGACTGCGCTAACCCGGCGCTATCGGGTGGAGACAGTAGGGGCGTATGTCCGCCGCCCGCAGCGACTCACGATGGCGAAGGCAAATCGACACCGGCGACCGCCTGCGGCATTGGTACGACGGACCGGCCACGGTGCTCGATCTTGGTGACGAAGGGCGACGTCATGGCCCGCACGAGTGCGCCGTAGCCGACACCGAAATCGACCTCGTCGCCGACCGCGACCGGGTGATCGCCGAGGTCGACCACCAGGTGGTCGCTGCTCATCCCAAGCATCGTGATGCCCTCGGGTGGGCGCAGGCCGTCCGGGTCCACGTCCTGGCGACCGAGGGCCAGGATTGCTTGGTGAATGGTCTTGCTGCCGGTGCGTGCCGGCGCATGGCCGAAGGCAGCCTGAGCGCGCTCTCCCCACGGCTGAGCCGGTTTCGTGGCGACCTCGATGACCTCGGCGGTCAAGGTGAAGGCGTCCGTGTGCAGGTCGGGGATCGGTGTCCGGTACAGCGGGTCGACGCCGAGAAGGATGGCTTCGCCGACCCGGAGGTCGTCGATCC
>JBAWAV010000039.1:0-5739 GCA_049589475.1 Mycobacterium sp. | reverse complement strand
CCAGATGACCAAGCCCGTCCCGCCCCAAGCTGCGACGTAGCGGAGGATCTCCCAGACCCAGTCCATTTCATACCTCCTTGTTCATAGGCGGTGGCGTGCGCGATTGCCTCACCGGACCTCCAGGCCGCGTACCGCGGTGGCGACCAACTTCCTCAGCATCGTGTCGCGCTTGTCGGCGTTGTCAGTTGTGGTCAGGACGCCGTAGATGCCGAGCAGAAAGAACGTCGCACTGTAGAAGCCATCCACTTCCGGATGCACTACGCCGTCGCCTCGCGCCCGCTCGATCTCATCGACGAGCAAAACGATCACCGGATGATCGCTCCACTCATCCTTGCCGGGGCGTGTCGGTGAGAAGTGCAGCGCCAGAAGTTCTTTGAAGAGCAGTGGGCCCAAACGCTGTTCTAGGCCCGCCACGAGACGGACGACTTGCGTCAGCGCGGCGACAAGTCCGGGTGTGCTCTCGAGGAATCGGGCGAATTCGGCAGCGATGCGTGCTTCTTCTTGGAGTTCCAGCTCAAGAAGCACATGTTCCTTGCTCGGGAAGTGGAAGAAAAACGTTCCGTGTGCAACGCCCGCAGCGGCGACGATGGCGTTCACGTCCGCGCCTGCCATACCCGAGCGCTTGAACTCGGCGATCGCCGCGCCGAGTATGCGCTCCCGGGTTTGTCGCCGACGCACCTCGCGTGCCGTGGCCTTGACCTGTGGCGTCATGGTCTGCTCTTTGTAGCAGCGAACTCTGACCAGAGTCAATGAGTTCAGTCATTTGTCCCGAGCATCAGTCGGTGAAGATTTCGCGGTTGACCGAGTGCAGGTAGGGAATCGCGAGGAATGGGGTGATGTAGAAGATGTCGTAAAGCCACCACCCGACGACCGGGAATATCACCCCGGCGAAGCGCACGTCGGCGAACATCGTCATGTTGAAGACGTAGACACACCAGATCAGCACGCCCATCCAGCAGGTGATGACCATCCATTGGTGACCCCAGCGCTTCATCTGCAGGAAGCCGATCGCGGCCGCGATCCGCATGGTGAACACCGTGAGGATCAGACCCACTTCTAGGGCTTTCTCGCCCGGGCCCGCCGCACCGCCGACCCACAGCTCGTTGTAGTGCCAGAAGTAGCCGGCATCGAACATAGCGCCCCAGCCGTTCAACAGGATTCGGGCCAGGATGGTGTGGTTGGCCACCAGGTCGAGCGCCCACCCGACCGTGTTGATCGCAGCGTCGATGATGACCAGGTAACCAAGCAACGTCACCAGCATCGGGCGGACCGACAGGCCGTCGCGCTGCGCCTTACGCAGCAACCACACCCCACGGAGGAACAGGGGGAGACCGAAGATGCCGAGGGCCGCGGTGCCGATCAGGATGCTGCCGGAGATGAGCCACTTGTCTGCTCGCTTCTGGGCGAGGTGCGATTGCTCGAAGTGTTCGTCGAGCTGGCTGCCTGTGGTGGTCAGTGTGGGCGACTGCAACGGCTCCTCCTACCTATGGACTGAGCCGATCTTCCCGCAGAGACTGACTGTCGTCAATCAATCACTAAGGCGGAGGCTGCGCAAAGTACTGGCCACGTAGTCGTCGAGCATCGCGGTCTGGGTGGGCCAGTCGTGTGTCGTGGTCAGCAGCGCGTACAGGCCTAACAAGAAGAACACCGCACTGTGCACCGGAACGACTTCCGGTGCAACGTGACCCAGATGTTGGGCTCGCTCGATCTCCTGGGCAACCCGCACGATGACAGGATGCTCCTTACTTTCGTCCGCGGGTCGGGTCTGTGAGAAGTGCAGAGCAAGAAAGTCTTTGAAGAGGCTGGCGCCAAGCCTGCGCTCCAAGCCCAGGATGAGTCGAACTGACTCTTTGAGTGTGGAGGGCAGATCGTGTGCGGCGCCCACGTAGCGGTCGAGCTGTTTGGCGATCCGTTCCTCTTCGCGCCGTTCGAGTTCCAGCAGCACATGTTCCTTGGTCGGGAAATGAAAGAAGAACGTGCCGTGCGCGACTCCGGCGGACGTGACGATCGAGCCGACATCGGCGTCTGCCATGCCCGCGCGTTTGAACTCGGCGATGGCAGCTCCCAGTAAGCGCTCCCGAGTCTGGAGGCGCTTGGTCTCGCGCGTCGACGGCTTTTCCACCGTTGCCATAGTCCGTCCTCTGATCCCGATACCCCGCCCGTCTGCAGGATAGCGGCCGGACGACTGTCGGCGCTCCCTTCATTCCGTTGACTAAAGTCAGTTTTGTTTGTTAGATGAGCACCACACGACGCGGTGAGAGGATTGCGATGGCGTTGGAACAGTTCAATCTGGCCGGACAAGTCGCGATCGTCACCGGCGCCGGCAAGGGCGTCGGACAGGGTATTGCCAGAGTCCTCGCGGAGGCGGGCGCAACCGTAGTGGGCACCGCGCGTACGGAATCCGATATTTGCGCGACGATCACCGGCATCGAGGATGCCGGCGGTAAGGGCCTGGCGCTCGTCGCGGATGCCATGAGCCGTGCAGACGGTGAACGGGTTGTCGCTGCGGCGATGGAAGGCTTTGGGCGCGTCGACATCCTGATCAACAATGTCGGCGGTTCGACATACGCGCGCTTTCTCGACATCACTGACGAGGACTTCCGGCACACCTTCGACTGGTGTGTCACATCGGCGTTCATCATGAGTCAGCTCGTCGCGCCGCACATGATCGACGCCGGCCACGGCAACATCGTCAACATCTCCTCTGGCTCAGCCCGTTTCGGCATCCGCGCGCTGACTGCGTATTGCGTCGCGAAAGGTGGCCTGGAGGCGCTCACCCGTGCGATGGCGCAAGAGCTCGCGCCGAAGATCCGGGTCAACGCGATAGCGCTGGGCTCGTTTGCCACCGACGGTCTGCAGGGAAGCCTCGACATGATGCCGGGATCGCGGGAGAAGATGGAGGAGACGACACCGCTGCATCGCCTGGGAGACGTCGCCGACCTCGGGCGGCTCTGTATGTATCTGTCCACCCGGGATTGCTATGCGACCAACGCGATCTTTCATGTCGACGGCGGCATCGATTCCAACAACTCGCCGTTGCCGATTCCCGACTACTGATCAAGGACCAACGCAGGATGCGCAGAGTAGTTCAATTTTCGACCGGCAACGTTGGGGTCCATTCGCTACCGGCGATCATCGGGCGCTCCGATCTGGAATTGGTCGGTGTGCACGCCGCCAGCCCGGACAAGATCGGGCGTGACGCCGCCGAATTGTGCGGGTTGAGCGAGCCGACCGGCATCATCGCGACCGATGACATCGACGCGCTCATTGCGCTGAAGCCGGACTGTGTGGTGTACACCGCACAAGGTGAGACACGGCCGATGGAAGTCATCGACCAGATGTCGAAGTTCCTTTCCGCGGGCATCAACATCGTGGCGACATCGATGGTGTGGCTGGTGACTCCTCGCCAGGCTGACGACTGGCTGCGGGTGCCGCTCGAACAGGCCTGCGAGGCCGGCAACGCCTCGCTGTATGTCAACGGCATCGACCCTGGCTACTCCGGCGACACCGAGGTGCACTCCGCGCTGAGCCTGGTCACCCGCGCCCGAGCGATCACCGTTCAGGAAATCTTCGACTATGCCAACTACGACGACTACGAATTCACCGGCAAACAAATGGGTTTCGGTGTCAGCGCCGACGACGAGACGCCGATGCTGTTCCTGCCGGGCGTCCTCACCACGATGTGGGGCGGCGCGGTTCGCAACCTCGCCGAGCAGCTGGGCGTGCACCTCGATGAGGTTCGACAACGCATCGAGCCGTGGTACACCGACAAACCGATCGAATGCAAGATGGCGACCGTGGAACCGGGACAGATGGCCGCCGTCAAGTTCGCGGTCGAAGGGGTTCGTGACGGAGTTCCGGTGATCACCATGGAACACATCACGCGGCTCACCGCCGCCTCGGCGCCGGAATGGCTGTACCCGCCCGACGGCCTTCCTGGTGTGCACCGGGTCGTGGTCGACGGAGATCCTCGGGTCGAGCTGAACACAAGCGTGTCACACCCCGGGCTGGACGTCACCGAGGCGGGATGTCTCGCCACCGCAGCGCGGGTGGTCAACGCGATCGACTGGATCTGCCGCGCTCCGCAGGGGCTGATCGCCGTCGAGGACATCCCGCCGACGGAGATCATTCGCGGACTGATGTGGTGACGACGCCAACACCACCGACCGGGCGCGCCGCCGGCAAACGAGTCCTCATCACCGGCGCCGCGCGCGGTTTAGGGCGCGGCCACGCGATCAGACTCGCCGAGGAGGGTGCCGATCTCATTCTCGTCGACCTCTGTGAGTCCCTGCCGGAGCTCGAATACGACCTGGCTACCGAGGACGATCTAGCCGAGACGGTGCATTTGGTCACCGAGCGCGGTCGCCGCTGCGTGAGCCGAGTCGCCGACGTCCGTGACGAAGCGGCTTTGCGCTCAGCGGTCAACGATGGCGTCGACGAACTGGGCGGGCTAGACGGTGCCGTCGCCAACGCCGGCGTCCTGACGGTCGCCCCCTGGGACAGAACAACTTCCGATCACTGGCGCACGGTCGTCGATGTGAACCTGATTGGGACGTGGAACACCTGCGCCGCGGCCATCCCGCATCTGCTGGCGCAAGGCGGCGGCAGCTTGGTCAATATCAGCTCGGCCGGCGCGATGAAGGGGTTCCCGCTACAAATTCCGTACACCGCAGCCAAGCATGGCGTGGTTGGCCTCACGCTTGCGCTGGCCAATGAGCTTGCCGCGCAGAGCGTCCGGGTCAATTCGGTGCACCCCACCGGTACGCCCACCGGAATGATTCCACCGTCGTTCGGCGCCACTCTCGGCGAGGAACGTCCCGACCTGATACCGATGTTCGTCAACGCCATGCCGACACCGTTCATCGAACCCGTCGACGTCAGCAACGCGGTGCTGTACCTGATCTCCGATGAATCCCGATTCGTCACCGGATTGCAGTTCAAAGTCGACGCCGGAGTGTCGATCAACTAGTGCTCATGAAATCCAAGGAGGAGCAATGGCGACAGTCGAGCAAGGTCACGCGGTGACATCCACATCGCCTGTCGACAAGAAGTATCGCGTGATCCAGTGGGGCGTCGGCAACGTCGGAACGATCGCTCTCCGGCATTTCGCCCACAACCCCGCCTACGAACTGGTCGGGGTGCTCTGCAACCGTCCTGAGAAGGTCGGCAAAGATGCCGGCGAACTCTGCGGCAAGGCGCCGACCGGGGTGTTCGCCACCAATGACAAGGACACTATCGAGGCGCTGGACGCCGACTGTGTCTTCTATGCGCCGCTGTGGTCTGACCCCGACGAGGTCTGCCGCCTGCTGCGTGGAGGAAAGAACGTCGTCGCGTCTGGCGGCGCGTGGTGGTATCGAACCGAACACAGCCAGGCGGATATCGACAAGATCCACGCTGCGTGCCTCGAAGGCGGCACCTCGTTCCACGCCGGTGGTGTCAATCCCGGTTTCGCAGGAGACTTGCTCGTTCTCACGCTGGCCCGAATCGTCAGCCAGATCGACACTATCCACATCTACGAGGTCGTGAACTTCGGCAGGGACACCTTGAAGTATCTGTACGAGATGGGCATGGGCAGTGATCCGGCCGGCTTTGAGGATGGCCCCAATCTGCTGGGGCAAGCATGGCCGTTGTTCGCGCAGTCGATGGCCATGATCGTCGAGGGAATGGGCAAGACAGTCGACCGATACACCACCGAGGTCGAGCTCGGGGTCGCCACCCGCGACATCCCGTTCGAGGGCG
>JBAWAV010000038.1:0-5672 GCA_049589475.1 Mycobacterium sp. | reverse complement strand
TCTCGACCTCGGGGATACGGCCGTAACGCAGCTCGGCGGCCTTGGCCAGGTCACCGTCGCGCTCGGCGCGCTCGGACTCTCCGCGCAACGTGTCCAGCTGTTCCTTGAGCTCGCGGACGATGTCGATGGCGTTCTTCTCGTTCTGCCACCTGGTGGTCAGCTCGGCCAGTTTTTCTTTCTGGTCGGCCAGTTCGGCGCGCAACTTCTCCAAGCGCTCCTTGGACGCCGCGTCTTCTTCCTTTGCCAGCGCCATCTCTTCGATCTCGAGCCGACGTACCAGCCGCTCCACCTCGTCGACCTCCACGGGCCGTGAGTCGATCTCCATCCGCAGCCGGCTGGCCGACTCGTCGACCAGGTCGATGGCCTTGTCCGGCAAGAACCTCGCCGTGATGTAGCGGTCGGACAGCGTGGCCGCGGCCACCAACGCGGAGTCGGTGATGCGCACACCGTGGTGCACCTCGTAGCGGTCTTTCAGCCCACGCAGGATGCCGACGGTGTCCTCCACCGACGGCTCGCCGACGAACACCTGCTGGAAGCGGCGCTCCAGCGCGGCGTCCTTTTCGATGTACTTGCGGTATTCGTCGAGCGTGGTTGCGCCGACCAGCCGCAGTTCGCCGCGGGCCAGCATCGGCTTGATCATGTTGCCGGCATCCATCGCCGACTCGCCGGTCGCGCCCGCCCCGACGATGGTGTGCAGCTCGTCGATGAACGTGATGATCTGCCCGGCAGAGTTCTTGATGTCGTCGAGCACGGCCTTGAGCCGTTCCTCGAATTCGCCGCGGTACTTGGCACCGGCCACCATCGAACCCATGTCCAGGCTGACGACGGTCTTGTCACGCAGGCTTTCGGGGACGTCGCCGTCGATGATGCGTTGGGCCAGACCTTCCACGATCGCGGTCTTACCGACACCGGGCTCGCCGATGAGCACCGGGTTGTTCTTGGTGCGACGGCTCAACACCTGCACGACGCGACGAATCTCGTTGTCGCGTCCGATGACTGGGTCGAGCTTGCCTTCACGGGCGCGCTCGGTCAGGTCGGTGGAATACTTCTCCAGCGCCTGATAGGTCGCCTCCGGGTCGGGGCTGGTGACGCGGGCGCTGCCGCGAACCTTCACGAACGCGTCGCGCAGCGCCTGCGGGGAAGCGCCGTGTCCGGTGAGCAGTTTGGCGACGTCGGAATCACCGGTCGCCAGTCCGACCATCAGGTGCTCGGTGGAGACGTATTCGTCGTCCATCTCGGTGGCCAACTGCTGCGCGGTGGTGATTGCCGCCAGCGAATCACGGGACAGCTGCGGCTGGGAGTTGGAACCGCTGATCTGCGGCAACCGGTCGACGAGGCGCTGGGCTTCGGCGCGGACAGTGGCGGGCTCGACGCCGACGGCCTCCAGCAGCGGCGCGGCGATCCCGTCGTTCTGCGTCAACAGCGCAGACAGCAAGTGAGCAGGCTTGATCTCGGGGTTACCTGCGGCGGTCGCCGCCTGCAGTGCCGACGTCAGGACCGCCTGCGTCTTGGTTGTCGGGTTGAAAGAGTCCACGACACTCCGTTCGGGTCAGAGGGGGTTATGAAAATGCTGGCCGTGTTGTTCAACGCCGTCAAGGTTGAGTCTGTTCCGCTCAACCCTAAGAGATTTCCGACGCGTTGTAAACCTGCTGTCATTCGAACGTATGATCGATCGGTGGGCGACCTTGCGTCGATCGGATACAACGGACAACCGGCCCGCAACCCGTTCCGGGTGGTCCGTCCGCCGGTCACCGTGCTCATCGACCTGACCGTGCTGTTTCCGCGCGAGCCACACCGCTCAGGCCGGTTCCACGCGAACGGCCTGCAGTTGCACAAAGTCGTCGAGGGGCGGCTGACCTGCTGGGGCCTGTGCGAGCAGGGCGACTGGTGGGGCCTGGTGACCTACCCGATCGCCTATGGGTCCAAGCGCAAAACCGTCACGCACTGGGTGCCGGCCTGGACCCTGCGCCGCAACGATGCGGGCGTGAAGCGCGCCCGCTGAGGCGCGGCGCGATCCGACCCTGCGCCGCAACGATGCGGGCGCGAAGCGCGCCCGCTGAGGCACGCACTGGCGACGATGTCACCTGCTGTTCGCCGGTCAATGCGAAGATGCAGCCGTGACTGGAAGTTGGGTTTCCCTGCTGGCGACGTTGATTCCGCTGGCGCTCGTCATCGCGATCTCGCCGTTCTCGGTGATCCCGGCGGTTCTGGTGTTACAGACACCACGGCCGCGGCCGACCAGCCTGGCCTTCCTCGGCAGCTGGGTGCTGGGTCTGGTCGCGCTGACCGCGGCCTTCGCCGCCTCCTCCGATGCGCTTGGCGACCTGCGCAAGTCACCACCGACGTGGGCGTCCTGGCTGCGCGTCGTTCTCGGCTCGGCCCTCATCGTGTTCGGTATCTACCGATGGCTGACTCGTCATGGACACACCGAGTCGCCGCGGTGGATGCGGTCTTTCGAGACCCTGACGCCCACGCATGCCGGGATCATCGGGCTGGTGTTGGTGGTGGTAAGGGTCGAGGTGCTGACCATGTGCGCCCTGGCCGGTTTGGACATCGGCAGTGGTGACGTGGGCATGGCGGCCAAATGGATCGCCGCCGCGATCTTCATCGCCGTCGCCGCATCCACGGTCGCGATCCCCGTCCTTGCCTACGCCGCCGCCGGTCACCGCCTCGATGACCCGATGGCGCGCCTCAAAGCATGGATGGAGAAAAACAACGCGGCGCTGATGGCGGCGATCCTGGTGTTGATCGGCCTGATGGTGCTGCACAACGGGCTTAAGGCGCTTTAACCGAGTTCAGCCTGACCGCGCCTAAAATCGGCGGCCGTGAGCCTCAACGATCGGGATGCGCTGACGGCACTGCACGCCGTCATCGACCCGGATGACGGCAACGGGCTGATCGGGCGCTTCTACACCCGCTGGTTCTCCTTCGAGGCGTCGCCGCGGGATCTCTTTCCGCCCGACATGGCCGCCCAGCGGGCCACGTTCGCTCGCGCGCTGAACTGGGTGTACGGCGAACTCGTCGCCCAGCGCGCCGAGGAGCCGGTCGCATTTCTCGCCCAGCTGGGACGAGACCACCGCAAGTACGGCGTGCTTCCCGAGCACTACGACACCCTGCGGCAGGCGCTCTATGCGACCTTGCGCGACGAGCTGGCCGAGGCGTGGACCGACGCCGTGGAGGCCGCCGCCGAGCAGTCGCTCAACCTGATCATCGGGGTGATGAGCGGCGCCGCCGACGCCGAGCACGGACCGGCCTGGTGGGACGGCACGGTCGTCGAACACCTGCGGGTATCCCGCGACTTGGCCGTGGTCCGGCTGCAGCTCGACCAACCGATGCCCTACCACCCCGGCCAGTACGTCAATGTCGCTGTGCCCCAGTGCCCCCGGCGATGGCGATATCTGACGCCGGCCATCCCGCCGGACGACACCGGTGCCGTCGAGTTCCACGTCCGCGCGGTGTCCGGCGGCCTGGTCAGCAATGCGATCGTCAACGAGACGCAGCCCGGCGATCGCTGGCGATTGTCGAACCCGCACGGCGGCTTGCACGTCGACCGCGACGGAGGCGATGTGCTGATGGTGGCGGGCAGTACCGGCCTTGCGCCGCTGCGCTCGATCGTCATGGACCTCACCCGATGGGGCGAGAACCCGCGCGTGCACCTGTTCTTCGGCGGCCGCTATCCGTGCGAGCTCTACGACCTGCCCACGCTGTGGCAGGTCGCCGCGAACAACCCCTGGCTGTCGGTGACGCCGGTCTCCGAGCTCAACGGCGACCCGGCCTGGGCCGCCGACTACCCCGATGTCACGCCGCCGCGAGGGCTGCATCTGCGCCAGACCGGCAAGCTGATGGACGTCGTGACCAGATACGGCGGCTGGGGCGACCGGCAGATACTCGTCTGCGGCGGACCGGAGATGGTCCGTGTCACCGAGGCGGCGCTGATCGCCAAAGGGGCTCCGCCGGAGCGTATTCAGCACGACCCGCTGTACCGCTAACCTGAGCTAGTTTTATCAGGTGCACGTTGTCACTTTGCGGGACCCGTCGTCAGATCTGGAAGCCAAGTTCGTGCCGGACGCCGGCATGATCGGCATCTCGCTGACCGACTCGGGCACCGAACTGCTCGGCCAGCGGCGCGGCCTGGACGCCTACGTCGCCAACGGCAAGACGATGGGTATCCCGCTCTTGTATCCGTGGGCAAATCGATTGGGCGCCAACACATATACCGCAGAGGACACGACGGTCACGCTGACGGCCGGCCAGCATGGGGTTCGGGCCGATCCCAACGGGCTGCCGATCCACGGCGTGCTGGCCGCCTATCCGAACTGGCGAGTGACGCACGAATCGGACAACGAACTGACCGCCGAGGTGGACTTCGGCGACGAGGATTTGCTGGCCAGCTTTCCGTTTCCACATCAGCTGGCTGTGACCGTCTCGCTGTTCGAGCGGACGTTGCGGATACGTAGCTCAGTCGCCCCGACCAGTGAACGCCCCGTCCCGCTGTGTTTCGGCTTTCATCCGTACCTTCAGCTGCCAGGCGTCCCGCGCGGGCAATGGATCGTCGAGACTCCGCCGTTGCGGCATCTCACGCTCGACGAGCGGGGCCTGCCCACCGGTGCGACGACACCGCAACCGGCGGCATCTGAACCATTGGGCGACAAGACTTTTGACGACGGGTACGACGAGGTTGCCGACGGTGCCGTGTTCGCGGTGTCCGGTGGTGGCCGCCGCATCGAGGTCCACTTCGAGCAGGGCTACCCGGCGGCGCAGATCTTCGCGCCGCCTGGCGAGGACGTGGTGTGCTTCGAGCCGATGGCCGCGCCCACCGATGCGCTGCGCCGCGGTGGTTACCGGTCGGCGCAGCCTGGCGATTGGGGCGTCGCGGTTTTCTCGATCCGGGTCGGCTAATCCGGCCGCCCCAAAAGCAGCTGTTAGACTCACGCCAGTAAATTGCGCTAGCGGCATGACCTAACACTCTGGTCGAAGTAGGCGATTTTGGCTGACATCGTCCTCTTGAATCCTCGGTTCGAGGAGTCCTACTGGGGCCTCGAACACGCCCTTCCGCTGCTCGGCAAGAAGTGCAACCTACCGACCGCGTGCCTGCCACTGCTGGCGGCGCTGACGCCAGCCGGCCATTCCGTCTCGATAGTCGATGAAAACGTCGAGCCGATCGACTACGACCGGTTGGCGAAGGCCGACATCGTGGGGCTCACCGGCATGACGGTCCAGCGCGCTCGAATGCTGGAGATTCTGCGCGAGCTGAAAACCCGCGATGTCTGCACGATCGTCGGGGGTCCGTGGGTGACCGTGCAGGAAGATTATTTCGAGGGCCTCGCTGATGCGATTTTCATCGGCGAAGCGGAAACGACCTGGCCCCAGTTCCTCGAAGAATGGGCCGAGGGCCGACATCGGTACCGCTACGAGCAGGCCGAGCCGACCGATATGACTCAGCTGCCGGTGCCGCGCTACGACCTGCTGAAGACCAAGGACTATCTGTTCGGCAGTGTCCAATTCAGCCGCGGCTGTCCGTTCCAATGCGAGTTCTGCGACATCATCGTCACGTTCGGTCGCCGGCCGAGGCTGAAGACGAGCGCACAGGTGATCGCCGAGTTGGAAGCGATGCGCAAGCAGCACCTGAAGATGGCCTTCATCGTCGACGACAACCTGATCGGCAACAAGAT
>JBAWAV010000037.1:0-2038 GCA_049589475.1 Mycobacterium sp. | reverse complement strand
ATGTCATCATCTACGCCACCGGATTTGATGCGATGACCGGTGCGCTCAGCCGTATCGATGTCCGCGGTCGCGACGCGATGTCGCTGGGCGAGTTCTGGGCCAGCGAGGGTCCGCTGTCTTATCTGGGCTTGGCGGTTGCAGGGTTTCCGAACCTGTTCACGGTTCAGGGGCCCGGCGGTCCAAGCCCGGCCACAAACTTCGTCCCCGCGTTGGAGCAGCACGTTGAGTGGATCAGCGACTGCATTGAGTACCTCCGTTCCAACGGCATTCGCACCATTGAGGCATTGGCGACCGCGCAAGAGGAATGGATTGACCACGCCACCTCGCTGGTCGCGGCAACCGTTCTGGTTCACCCGTCGTGCAACTCCTGGTACAACGGCGGCAACGTGCCCGGCAAGAAACGGATGTATATGGGTTATACCGGCGGAATCCCCGAATACCGGCGCCGTTGCGATGAGATTGCGGCGGCCGGATACACCGGCTTCAAGTTGGCTTAGGTGGGCAGCATGTCTATCGCAGCGCGCGGGTTAGGCCTGAGCCGAGACATTGCCCGGGAGCTGAGCCTGGTGTTGCCGCGGACGGTAGCCGGCCTCAACGAATCGACGGGGTGGGCGCCGGCATCGCCGCGCGGGTTGCGTCAGTTCGGCGAGGTCATGCTGGATGAGCTTGTGCTGGCTGGCTTTTCGTTGATCGGTGAGACCCCGGACACGGTCCGGGCGCCGGACGCGTGCATCGCGGCGGCCGACGAATTGTCGGCGCTGGGGATCGATGGCGCCCACGCCGACCCCGAGCCGTTGCGGGTTCAAGGTCTACAGCGCAGGCGCATCGCCGGTCTGTCATACGAGCGCTTGACGTTCGAGCATGATCCGGCGTTGCCGAAAACCCTGACAGCGGAAGGCTTGAGTGGACCGACCAGGGCGGTGGTGCACGTATGCCGGCACCGCGACGGACCGAGGCCGTGGCTGGTCTGGGTGCACGGCGCCGGCCAGGGCGGCACCGAAGACCTGGTGCTGTCTCGTATCGGACGCATCCATCACCAGCTGGGGTACAACGTCGCGATGCCGGTGCAGCCCGGCCACGGTTGCCGTCGGCGCGAGTGGCCGGCTTACCCGGACATGGATCCGCTGGGCAATGTCGGGGGCATGATGCGTGCCGTGTCGGAGGTGCGAGCGGTCGTTCGGTGGATACGACCGCAGGCCAGCACCGTTGTGGTGGCTGGGATTTCGATGGGCACCCCGGTGGCCGCGTTGGTATCGCACCTGGAGCGGGAGGTCGACGCCGTTGGGTTGTACACCCCGATCCTGGGGTTGAACGGGATGATTGCGCGTCATCTGGACCGGTGGGGTTCGGCGCGAAGCGGATTCCGGGAGTTGCTGGCATCGCCGGTGGTCGCGAAACTGACCTCGGTGATCGACCCGCTGGCCGTCGATCCCGCGCCGCCACCGCAGCGCCGGCTCATCGTCGGCGCGTGGCACGACCGGATGGCGATGCGCGATCCGGCCGTCGCGTTACACGAGCGCTGGGGTGGCCAGCTGTACTGGTACGACGGCAGTCACGTCGGCCACATTTTCTCCCGGAAGGTGCACCGGGTCACCGAGCGATTCCTCCGGAGTGTTACTGAAGGCGCGGAAAGCCGCCCTGCTGAATGATCGCGAACGAACGGCTGTGAACTCACCGACGCGCACGGCCCGTGAGGTGGTCGAACTCTACAACCTCGTCGTGTGGAATGAGCGCGACTTCGCGCTCGCCGAGGAGTTGATCGGCGACACGGTCACCCGGCATGAGGTAGGGGAGGCGATACTGCTCACGCACCGGGAGGCAGTCGACCGCATCATCGATCACTGGGCCACGTTCGAGGCCATCAGATTCGACCTGAACCTGGTGGTTGCCGGCGACGATGGCGAACATGTTGCCGTCGTCTACCAATCTCCGATGACGCTCAAGGATGGCACCAGTGTTGACGTCGGCAGCATGGAGATCTTTCGCGTCGTGAACGGCAAGATCACCGAAGTTTGGAACTGTGGCTACAAGCAAGGAG
>JBAWAV010000036.1:0-4468 GCA_049589475.1 Mycobacterium sp. | reverse complement strand
AGCCGAGGCCGGTCACGTGATCGAGGTGGAAGTGGCTGAGCGCGACGGTCACCGTCTCGACGCCGTCGAGAAGGGACGGTTCGATATGCGGGGCACCCAGACCGGTGCCGGCGTCGAGGATCAACGCTTCGGTGCCGGCGGTGAACAGATAACAGCTCGTCTGCCGGGAGCTGGTCGGGATCCATCCGCCGCTGCCCAGAACCGTCACCCGCATGGTTACCGAACTTACGACGACAACCCCTGCCGCAGGGCGGCTACGGTCTCCAGATCGCCGAGCGCGGCGACGCCACGTCGAACGCCTTTCAGCGCAATGCTTTCGACCTGCATGCCACCCATCCCGGCGGTGATCAGGGGTGCGACGTAGGCGTACAGCGCGCCCTGCCGGTAGCGCTGCCAGAGCTCGTCGGCGTCGAGATCGGGGCCGCCGGCGGCGGCCAGGGCGCGGCGGTAGGTAGCAAGGAGGTCGCGCTCGCCGGCTTGCCGGTCGGCAGTGGTCATGCCGGTGATGAGCGTGTAGGCCAACTCGCGGCCCGGGTGTCCGCGGCGAACAGCCTGCCAGTCGAGCAAACCGGCTTCGTCACCGCGGAAGTAGACGTTGCCCGGATGTGCATCGCCGTGCATGACCGTATTCGGTTGTCTGTCAATGAGTTCCGCGACTGCCCGGTAGTTGTCGATGATGAAGCGTCCGTCTTCGACATCGATGTCGGTTCGCTCGGCCAGCCGACGGGCCGACGTGTTCAGCAGCGGTCCGGTCAACAACGAGGTGTGATCGCCCGACGCGGAGTAAGTCCAGGCGGGTAGTCGTTCCCAGAAGGTCGCATGTAGTCGGGCCAGTAGCTCGACGATCTGGCTCGCCTGGTCCTTGTCGAGCGGATGCAGGGTGTCGGGAAAGACGCAGGGATCGACGGCCAAGTCCTCAAGGACGAGCACGAAGCGACCGGTCAGCGAGTCGAACGCCGACCCGTACGCCGCCGGCAGGCCGGTGACCTGCGGGGCCAGTTCGCGATAGAAGAGCACCTCGGTCTGGGCGAGCCGGCCCAGTTCGCCCATCAGCCGGGTGGCGACGGTTTCGGCGGGCATCTTGACGAAGACGGAATCCGGGACGTCGTCGCCCGTCAGCGCCAGTCTCGCTCGCGAGGACGTGCCCGCGTCGCCGGCGATCACCGAAACTGACGTCACCCGTCGCTGCATGATCTTCGAGAGTGCCTGAGCATCAAGCTCATTGATCGATCGCGGCAGCGAGCGCTGTCGACCCACGATGGCGTCGGTGGCCACCCGCTGCATGCCGCGGCCCAGATGCGCAGCCAAGCCAAGGGCCGGTACCAGGTTGCTCACTGATGCATCGTTACAAAGCGCTGCTGATCTGTAAAGTGCGGGTGACAGTCTGGTGGGCGACGTCGCACATCGACGACTAGTGCGTCGGGCTGGTCGAAGCTGTCGGGCTGGTCGGACTGGTCGGGCTCGCAGGCGTGGTGCGCGTCGGGCTTGTAGGACTCGTTGGGCTCGTCGGACTTGTTGGGCTCGTCGGACTTGTGGGCGTGGGACTTGCAAGACCTGGCCCTTCGCCACACCAGTCGGCCACATCTTTCGGGTACTGATCGAGCGGCGGAGGACAACGCTGCCCCGGCGGGAAATTGCCGCCGGCGTTGAGTAGATCGCAGGGCACATAGACCTGCTTGCCTTTTTGGGTGTTGGTCAGACACTTCGTCGGCGGCTCGGCATGTGCTTGGACAGGGATGGTGGCCGCCACCAACGCAGTGCCGAGCGCCCACACAACGTGCCGATAGATCATGAACACTCCTCATGAGTGGGCCTGTAGGGATGGCCGATCGTTGGCCTCTGTCAACATAGAACGTATAGCGCTCAGCCTTTGCTGCTTGACGCGTTCGCCCCAGCGGCACCGTGCCCATTCCTGAAGCACACATTCGAGCACGCCGACACGGTGGAAGGCCAACGGCGGCTGCAGCCACGTTGCAGAATCCGCGGCTCGATCATTTTTCCGGCGTGCAGGGGTCTGACTCGGGTGACGGCATCGATGTGATGGGGTACAGCGATATGGCGAAACTGCGGCATGACCAGCTGTGGGCACTGGCGCACGTCGAGCGCGGCGCGCTGGCGGAAGATCTCTCAGGGCTCGGTGCAGAGCAGTGGAGGCACGACACGTTGTGCGGGGCGTGGGACGTGGAAGAGGTCGTCGCCCACCTGACCGCCGCGGCGAGTCTTAGCCAGTGGAAATGGTTGCGCAGCATGCTCGGCGCGCGTCTCCGCCCCGACGTTCACAATCAGCGACGGCTGGTGGAGCATCGCGGGGACACCCCCGCCGAGACGCTGGACCGATTCCGCGCCGTCATTACCAGCACCACCGCGCCCTCGTCCCATATCCCGGCCTACCTCGGTGAGGTGGTCGTCCACGCCCAGGACATCCGCCAGCCACTGGGGCTGGCGCGGACACCGAGCCTCGACGCGCTGACACCGGTGGCTGAATTCTTCGCTCAGCGCAATTTCTCCGTTGCCAGCCGTACCCGCATCGTCGACCTCCATCTGCAGGCTGATGACGGTCCGTTCAGTGCGGGTAGCGGTGCTCTGGTCACCGGATCAACCCTCGCCCTGATCATGGGCATGGGTGGCCGCATGCCCTACCTCGATGAGCTGAAAGGCCCAGGTGTGCAACTGCTTCGGTCTCGGATCGGATAGCGATGCGAGCAACCGAGATGTAGTGCGAGGATCGACATGTAACCGTCCGAACGACGCTTCGCTGAACATCGACTACTGATCACCAGGGGGACAGGTCATGCCGCAAAAGATCGCAACCGCCGAGACCGTCGCCTTGCCCGCACTGTTGGACTTCGTCAGGAATCGGCACCACATGGTGCTCACCACGTTTCGCAGCGAGGGCACGCTGCAGAGCTCCCCAGTGACTGGCGGGCTCGATGCCGAAGGTCGGATCGTCATCGCCAGCTACCCGCAGCGGGCGAAATCCGTGAACATTGCGCGGCGACCATTTGCCAGCGTCGGCGTACTCTCCGATGAATTCAATGGACCGTACGTTCAGATCGACGGTGCGGCAGAACTGATCTCGCTGCCCGATGCCGTCGAGCCGCTGGTCGATTACTACCGCGCGATCGCAGGCGAGCACTCCGACTGGGATGAGTACCGCCAGGCAATGATCGACCAAGGGAAGTGTCTGATCAGGGTCATCCCGTCGCGTTGGGGTCCGATTGCGACAGGCGGATTTCCGCCGAAGGCTTAGCCGCTTGGACCCCAATCCAGCAACGTGTCGCCCGTGCGGGTAATCCGGCCTTCGGGCCCGCGACCATGCCGTTCGGTCGGCGTGGGTGTAGCGTTGACAGCGCTGGTACTCACCAGCCCATCCGGTACGGCTCAGTTCTCACGCTGATTGGCCCGAGCATCCGCTCACACCGGACACACGTGGCACTCGCCACAGACACACGTGGCAACCGCCAGTCGGGATAACCTTGAAAGCTCCATCGTTGCTTCAGCCGTTGATCGCTCCCTTTGGGACGCAACACTTCTCGTATGTGCCGCGATTCGGCATCCTCAGTACCTACTCGCCGACGGCATGCGGGCTTGCGACATTCAGTGCCGCGCTCGCCGACAGTCTGACCGCTAGAGGCGTCGAGGTCCGTGTCGTGCGTATTGCCGACGAGGAGGCCTCCACGGAGTCCGCCGTCGTCGGGGAACTCGTCAACGGAGACCCCACGTCCGCGACCGCCACCGCCGAACTGCTCAACCGCAGCGACATCGCGCTCATCCAGCACGAGTACGGCATCTACGGCGGACCCGACGGCGACGAGGTGGTCCAGATCATGGAGGCGCTACGTGTGCCGTCCATCGTCGTCGCTCACACAGTGCTCAAAGACCCGACGCCGCAACAACGTTCGGTGCTCGAACGAGTGATGGCCCTGACCGACCAAGTGGTCGTGATGTCGGAAGGGGCTCGCCAACGACTGTGCGACGGCTTCGCCGTCGACCATCACAAAGTCACCACCATCCCGCACGGCGCGGCGCTGCCCGCCACCAACGGCGTGCGGCATCAGGACCGACCCAGCATTCTGACGTGGGGCCTGATCGGCCCGGGCAAGGGCATTGAGCGAGTCATCGACGCCATGACGTCGCTGAAGAACCTGCCGAACCCCCCGCGCTACCTGATCGCCGGCCGCACCCACCCCAAGGTGCTTGCCACCCAGGGTGAGGCGTATCGCGAAGCGCTCGGCGCCCAAGCTCAGCGCCTCGGCGTCGCCGAATCGGTGTCCTTCGACGCCGAGTACCGCAGCCCCGCCGCCATCACCCAGCTCGTCCAGACCGCCGCCGTCGTCGTGCTGCCCTACGACTCGAAGGACCAGGTCACCTCGGGTGTCCTGGTCGACTCGGTCGCCAGCGGCCGACCCATCGTCGCCACCGCCTTTCCGCACGCCGTCGAGCTCCTGGGTAGCGGCGCGGGCACCGT
>JBAWAV010000035.1:0-15118 GCA_049589475.1 Mycobacterium sp. | reverse complement strand
CAGCCTCTGCTGCACCTTTTGCGTCGGCAGCGAGCCGTCGACGAACTCGTGCACCAGCGCGCGGCGGCGCTCTTCGTTCAGACTGCCGGCGGCGATCCGCTCCAGGGTTCCCTGCGGCGCGATCGGTGCCTTCAGGACGGCGTCGAGCACCTCGGCAAAACCGGGTTCTTGTGAAGCGCGTTCGGCGACCCGACGAGCCAGCGGAGCGACGTTGGTGGACATGACTTCAGGGTACTAGTGACGGCGGTCTATTGAAACAATCGAAACAATCCGGTGCCTGTGCACTAAGCTCGTCGGCGCGGGGGTTCCGACCGAGGAGGGTCTGTGACGGCGATCGCTTCGACTCCGAAGGGTCATAACGTGCAACCGCCGCCGGGGCCGGCGACAGCCCCGACGAGAACTACGCCCGCCGAGCTCACCGACGAACAACGGGGTTGGCTCTCCGAGGCCTCACGCAGCGACGTCAACGGCTGGCTGCATGTCAAGGTCAAGGGATCACCGACCGCGCGCGGCTTTCAATACGGTTTTCTCGTCGCCGACGAGTACGCGGACTCGATTCGGGTGTACCGGGAGATGACCTACCAGGACATCGGGATGAGCTACGAGTTCTTCGTCGAGCGGGCTGCCGCGCTGCACGGCGACAAGATTCCCGATGAGCTGCGCGAAGAGATGGAAGGGGTTGCCTCGGGCCTGACCGCTGCCGGTGTGCCGGCCACCTTCAACGACGTGCTCGGCATCAACGATTGGATGGAACTCACCGGTTACTGGTGGCCGAAGAACTCGGGCCGCTACACGGCGTTGGCGCCCACCGGCGGCGAGGGTAACCACTGCAGCGCTTTCATCGCGACCGGCGGTGCGACTGCCGACGGGTCGATCGTACTGGGGCACACCAGCTTTACCGGTTTCTGGCAGGGCCAGTTCGAGAACGTCGTCTTGGACATGACACCCGACGACGGCAACCGGATGGTCATGCAGACCGCGCCGGGGTGGATCGCCAGCATGAGCGATTTCTGGCTGACCGGTGCCGGACTGGCGATCGCCGAGACCACGATCGGTGGCTACGACGGTTTCAAGGGCTACGACGAGACCCGGGTCCCAGAGTTCGTCCGCGCCCGCAAAGCCTCGCAGTACGCACGGGATATCGACCACTGGGTCGAGACGCTCAACACCGACAACAACGGCGGGTACGCCAACTCGTGGTTGATCGGTGACGTCAAGACCGGTGAGATCGCGCGCTACGAGGAAGGCCTGCTGTACCAAAGCCTGAGTCGCACCATCGACGGTTATTTCTGGGGTGACAACCAACCGGTGGATCCGCGGATCCGGAACCTGGAGTGCTTCGGGACCGGGTTCAGCGACGTGCGCACCCCCAACGGCGCGCGGGAAGTGCGCTGGCGGCAACTGCTCGGCCAGTACAACGGGCGTATCGACGCCGAAGCCGGCAAGCGCATGTTGGCCGACACGTTCGACACCTACCTTGGCTACATCCGTCCGTCGGCTCGAACCATCTGCGCACAGTCTGACGTCGACCCCTGCCTCGACAGTGGGCTGACCCCGTTCACCCCGTTCGGGTCGGTGGACGGCAAGGTCGCCACCTCCGCCGACATCAGGGCGCTGAACATCTGGGCCCGGTATGGACGTGCCGACGGCACCGCGTTCGACGCCGAAGAATTCCTGCGGCAGCATCCGCAATGGGATTGGCAGCGAAGCTATTTGAAGGACCGCCCGCAGCAGCCGTGGACATACATCGAGTCGGGCCGTAGCTGACCGTGCGCGCATTCAGGTGTCCCAACTGCGGGCAGGCCGTCGCGTTCGAGGTACAGCAATGCCCGACCTGCTCGACGACGGTCGGCTATCACCAGCCGTCGCGGCAGATGGTGTGCGCGCCATCGCAAACGGTCACGGTGGACGGCAGTGATTGGTTCCGGTGCGCGCACTGGGAGCGCGGCTGCAACTGGTTGGCCGCGGACGACTCCGCGTCCGGTTGCTGCTTCGCCGACAGCTTCGTACGGGAGGGACCCGCGCCGGATGACACCGAGGCGATGGCCGAACTCGATTCGACGTTAAAGGCGCTGCGGCGGTTGATCTTCGAACTGGTGGACCTCGGCCTGCCCGTCCACCCGTACTACGCCGACCCCCGCGGACTGGCGTTCGATCTGCTGTCGAGCAAGACTCTGAAGCGGCCGGTGACGATCGGGCACGCCAACGGCGTGATCACCATCGACCTGGCGGAGTCCCTGGAGTTGTACCGTGAGCGTCTGCGCATCAAACTGCGTGAGCCCTATCGCACGATGCTCGGCCACTTCCGCCACGAGGTCGGCCATTACTACGAGATGCTGCTGGTGCAGGACACCCCGCTGATCGACGACGCCCGAACGATGTTCGGCGACGATCGGCAGGACTACCAGGCCGCGCTGCAGCGTCACTACCACGGCCCGGCACCGGACAATTGGCAGCACGACTTCATCTCGGAGTACGCCACCGCCCACCCGTGGGAAGACTTCGCCGAGACGTGGGCGCACTATCTGCACATCACCGGAACCCTTGCCACGATCGCGGATTCGGGTCTCGTGGTCGAAGCTGATCGGGTGAAGTGGGACCTGCCCGCCAATATCGATGCGCGGGAGTCCTACGCCGATGCCACCATCGAGGACATCATGGCCGACTGGCTGGTGCTGTCGGGCGTGCTCAACCGCGTCAACAACTCGATGGGCCGCGACGACCTGTATCCGTTCACGATCTTCCCGCACGTCGTTGCCAAGCTGGGTTTCATCCATCGCGTCGTGACCACGACACCATGACCGCGATACCTGCCGAGCGGATCGCCGAGGCGGTCAATGCCGCCTACGCCAAACACAAAACGAACGGCCGCGGCAAGAACGCCAGCTACATACCGGCTCTGGCGAGCGTGGACCCGCAACTGTTCGGCGTCTGCGCGGCAACCGTTGACGGCCAGACGTTTTCGGCCGGCGATGCCGACTGTGAGTTCGCGCTCGAGTCTATCTCCAAGGTGTTCACCGCCGCGCTCGCCGTCGAACAAGTCGGCCCAGAAGTGTTCCACCGTAAGGTGGGTGCCGATCCGACCGGCGCGGAGTTCAATTCCGTGCTGGCGCTGGAATTGCACAACGACAAGCCGAACTCGCCGATGGTCAATGCGGGAGCAATGACGACGACCAGCCTGATATCGGCCACCGACGCCAAGGACCGTGAGCGCCAGGTCGTCAAGATCCAGAGCGATTTCGCGGGGCGCCCGATCGCGGTCAACGAACAGCTCGCTGAATCCGAGCGCGCCACCAACTTTCACAATCGCGCGATCGCGTGGCTGCTGCTGTGTGGGGGATACATGTACAGCGACCCGATGGAGGCCTGCGACGTGTACACGCTGCAGTGCTCGACGATGGTCACCACTGTCGACCTGGCAATCATGGGCGCGACCCTGGCCAACGGCGGCGTCAACCCGGTCACCGGCCAGCGCGTCATCGCGAAAGCCAATGTGTCGCACGTGCTGGCCGAGATGACGATGGAGGGCCTGTACACCAGCTCGGGTGACTGGGCCTACACCGTCGGATTGCCCGCCAAGAGCGGTGTCGGCGGCGGCCTGTTCGCCGTGGCGCCAGGCAGATTGGCGATCGCCGCCTTCTCGCCTCCGCTGGACAAGGCCGGCAACAGCGTGCGCGCCCAGGCCGCGATCACTCAGGTAGTGCACACCCTCAAGCTGGGGCTTTTCAACACGTAGCCGCTCTGTTGTGACATTCTGCAGGCATGTCCGCTGATGCGGCGGCCACAGCCCCTGCAGGGGTGGTGACCTTTCTGTTCACCGACGTTGAGGGTTCGACCCGTCGGTGGGAGACAGACGCGGATGCGATGCGGGTGGCACTGGCCGCTCACGACGAGGTATTACGCAACGCGATCGAGGCGCACGGTGGCTGGTTGTTCAAGCACACCGGTGACGGAGTGTGCGCCGCGTTCGCTTCGCCCGGCTCGGCGGTGAATGCGGCGGTGGCCGCGCAACGGTCACTGGAGTTGCCGGTACGGATGGGGCTGGCGACCGGCGAAGCGGAACTGCGCGCGGGCGACTATTTCGGAGCGGTCTTGAATCGGGCCGCACGCGTGATGGCCGCCGGGCATGGCGGTCAGATCCTGTTGGCCGAGTCGACTGCGGGTCTGCTCAGCGGGGTTGATCTCATCGATGTGGGACCGCGCCGGTTGCGGGATCTGCCGACCCCAATCGGGCTGTTCCAGCTACGAGCAGCAGGATTGCGCACGGAGTTCCCGGCCCTGCGGGCACTGGACGCGAGTCCGGGGAACCTGCGGGCTGCGCCCACGAGCTTGATCGGGCGCGAGTCCCAGGTCGCCGAGCTGCAAACCGCGGTGAAGGCTCATCGGCTGGTCACGCTGACCGGGGTGGGTGGGGTCGGCAAGACGCGGCTGGCGCTGGAGGTCGCGGCGCAATTGGCTGATGAATTCCCCGACGGGGTCTGGTTTTTCGACTTAGCCGCGGTCGCCGATCCGGCGGCGGTGCCCGACGCGGTGGCCGCGGTGCTGGGCATCATCCAACAGCCGGGGAAGAGCGTGGCTAACAGTGTCGCGGCCGCGTTGGAGGGCCGGTCGCGGCTGCTGGTGTTCGACAACTGCGAGCACGTTGTGGACACTGTCGCGGATCTGGTCGAGGCGATCCTCGCCGCCTCGACGACCGTAACGATTCTCGCGACCAGCCGCGAAGGATTGGGGGTCAGCGAAGAACAGTTATGGCGTGTCCCGTCGCTCGACGTCAACTCCGGAACCGAATCCGCCGCCGTGAACCTTTTCGTCGACCGTGCCCGAAGGGTCGTGTCGGACTTTTCACTGGCCCAGCCCGGCGAGGCGGACGCTGTGGTGGAAATCTGCCGCAGACTCGACGGCATCCCGTTAGCTATCGAGTTGGCGGCCTCGCGGATGGCGTCGATGACGGCCAGCGAGGTGCGTGACCGGCTGGATCAGCGGTTCCGGCTGCTGGTGGGGTCGCGGCGCGGTCTAGAACGCCACCACACCCTGCGCCACGCCGTCGCGTGGTCCTACGAGCTGCTCGACGACGCGGAAAAGGCGCTGCTGGAGCGGTGTTCGGTGTTCGCCGGGGGATTCGACCTGCAAAGTGCCTGCGCCGTGGCGGGTTCCGATGATGACTTCGCCACCCTGGATCTGCTCGACGCGCTGGTGCGCAAGTCGCTGCTGGTCGCCGACCGGTCGGCGGGGCGGACCCGGTTTGCGATGTTGGAGACGATCCGTCAGTTCGCCGAGGAACAACTGGTTGCCCGCGGCGAAGCATTCGAGATTCGGGCCACCCACTCGCGGTATTTCGCCGGACGCGAAGCCGACATCCTGGCCCTGTGGGACAGCCCCCGCCAACGGGATGCCTACGACTGGTTCACGATCGAGCTGCCCAATCTGCGCACCGCGTTTCGCTGGGCCGCCGACCACGGCGATCTGGATGTCGCCGCCCCCATCGCCACCTATGCGGGGTTTCTCGGCACTGCGGTCCAAACCTATGAGCCGATAGCCTGGGTTGAAGAGCTGATCGAGCCCGCCCGCGTCGCCGACCACCCCCGGCTGGCGTTCCTGTACGTGATTGCGTCGCTGTGCTATACGACCGGACGGATCGAGGCGGCTGTCGGCTACAGCGACGCCGCCCAGATCGTTCTCGGCAGGAGCCGCGATGCGCTGCCGGGCGGCACCGACGGCTTGCTTGGGCTTGTATACCTAGCCATCGGGCAGCCCGAGCGGATGGCCGAGTTGTGCCGTGCCCAGCTCGCACGCCGCCGCGACACCCACGTCGCCATCCGGGCATGGCTGGTTGTCGCCCTTGCAGTGGCCGGTTCCGGTGGGGAGGCGAAGGATTCCGCGGATGGCCTCATCGAGGCTGCGGAGGCAACAGGCAACCCGTTCTCGCTCGCGTGGGCGCTCGCTGCCTACGGTTTGGCTTTCCGTGACGCCGATCCCGTCGGGGCGCTTAACGCCGTCGGCCGGGGTCTGGTGATCGCTCAAGACAGCGGCAACCGCGCCGCCGCGTCACTCCTGGCGCTGTCTCTGGCAGGACTTGAGGCCGAACACGGCGACCCGGTGTCCGCGTTCGATCACCTCACTCTGGCGATCCGCAACTACCACAATGCAGGCGACATCACGACGATCCGCGGCCCGCTGGCCAGCCTCGCCGTTCTTTTCGACCGGCTCGGACGCTACGAACCGGCGGCCACCGTCGCCGGGTTCGCGCTCAGTCCCGTCGCCGCGGCGGTCCCCGAAATCACCACCGCGATCACCCACCTGCGTGATGTCCTCGGCGAGGCGACCTATGAATCGCTGGCCCGCAAGGGCGAAACGATGACCACCGCTGCCATGGCGACCTACGCATACGACCAAATCGACCAGGCCCGAGCAGAACTGAATGCGGTATCGAATTAGACGGGATATGAGATGACCCAAGTCGACATGACGGTGGTTCAGCACCGAAGCGGGGCATTGGTTTCCACGCTGCCACAGGCTTTTCAGGAGACCGCAGCGTTGGAGCCGGACGCGGTGGCCATCCGGACGGTCGGCGGCAAGGAAGCCATCACCTGGCGCCAGTACGCCGATCGCGTGCGGAAGATTGCCACCGGGCTGTCGGCGCTTGGCGTCGAACCCGGCCACACGGTCGGTCTGATGCTGCGCAACCGTCCAGAATTCCACTTGGCAGACACCGCCATCCTGCACCTCGGTGCGATCCCGTTCTCTATCTACAACACCTCAGCCCCCGACCAGATCCGCTACCTGTTCAGCAATGCCGAGAACAACATCGTCATCACCGAAAAAGACCTTCTGCCCGCCATCGAAGCCGCCGGGGCGGACCTTGCTCGGGTGATCGTCGTCGACGCCGACATCGACGGCTGCATGACGCTTGAGCAACTCGAATCATTAGGTTCTGAAACAGATTTCGATTTCAATGCGGCGTGGCGAGCGGTGCGGCCAGACGATGTCGGCACGCTGATCTACACCTCGGGAACCACCGGGCCGCCCAAGGGCGTCGAGCTTACGCACGCCAATCTGATCGCCGCGTTCTCGGCCATCACCGATCTCCTCGAAACGCAAACCGGCGACCGGATCACCTCATACCTGCCGCACGCCCACATCGCGGACCGGGTTAGCGGACATTACTCCAACATGATCCTGGGAGCACAGGTGACCGACGTCGCCGACCCCGGGGCGATCGCGGCGGCACTGGCCGATGTTCACCCGACGACGTTCCTCGGGGTGCCGCGAGTGTGGAACAAGTTCAAAGCCGCAATCGAAACGAAATTGGCCACCGAAGCGACCGGAACCAAGGGGCGGCTGGCGCGGTGGGCCATCGACACCGGTGTCCAGGCCGCCCGGTTCACATTGGCGGGCAAACCCGTACCCCCGTCACTTGCGTTGCGCCGCAACATCGCCGACCGCCTCGTGCTGGCAAAATTGCGCCAAGCACTCGGCTTGGACCAAGTGCGCTGGGCAGCAATCGGTGCCGCGCCTACTCCGGTCGAAACCATGGAATTCGTTTGGGGGCTAGGCATTCCGATCTTCGAGGTGTGGGGATTATCGGAGTGCGTGGGCGTCGGGACGTCCGCCCGTCCCGGCGGGATCAAGGCCGGTTCGGTCGGGCAGGCGAATTCCGGCGTCGAGATCTCGGTGGCCGACGACGGCGAACTGCTGGTACGCGGGCCGGTCCTGATGCGCGGCTACCGCCATCAGCCAGAGAAGACCGCCGAGGCGATCGACGCCGACGGCTGGCTGCACACCGGTGACATCGGCACCGTCGACTCGGAAGGCTTCGTTACGATCGTCGACCGCAAGAAGGAGTTGCTTGTCAACGAAGCCGGAAAGAATCTCTCTCCCAGCAACATTGAGATGGCCATCCAAGCCTCGTCCGTGTTGATCGACCAGGTGGTCGCTTTCGGCGACGCCAAGCCGTACGTCACCGCGCTGGTCACCCTCGACACCGATGCGGTCGCCGCACAGGCCGCCGCGCTCGGTATGGTCGATCCGTCGTTGGCCGCCTTCGCCCAAAGCCGCGAGGCCGGCGAAATGCTGACTGCCGCTGTCCTCGAGGGCAATTCGAAACTGTCCCGCGTCGAGCAGGTCAAACGCTTCATCATCGTCGGCACCGCGTGGGAGCCCGGTGGGGACGAACTCACACCGACGATGAAACTCAAACGCAAGCCCATCGCGGAGAAGTACTCCGCGGAGACCGAAAAGCTCTACGCCGCCAATCCAGGACCGGACGTCATCGACTTACCGCACTCCTGAACGACTCTCGTGAGCGACGTCCGTGAGCGAAGATAGCGCCGGCTATTAAGGCACTGCGGACGCCGCAGCTGGGCCGCCCACGTCGCCGGAGATGATCCGCCACCACGGTTTGATGTAGCGCTGTTTGCTGCGAGGATCGAAGTAGCGGCTCGTCAGCTCTTGTGCCCCTACGTCGACCACGTTCTGAAAGCCCCGCGAGGCAAGGAATCCGGGCGCCTGGTCCTCGTCGATACCGAAACTGAGCGGCTCGCTGGTGCGGCTCATTTTGGCGAACTCGTTCGCCGCCCCACGTAGCGCGCAGCTACCCTCCACGACCGAGCGCAGTATGTAATCGAACACGATCGCGCTGCCCGCGGCGGCATTCGTCGTCACGAAGCCCAGAACCGCATCGACCGCTGCCTGGTCGAGGTAGGGCGTCACGCCTTCCCACAGAAACACCGTCGGGCGCGTCGTGCGGTAGCCGCTCGCCAGCAGCTTGTCGGCAAAGTTGTCCACCGTGAAATCCACTGCAACGTAAGACACGTTGGCCGGGATCTCACCGATGAGGGCGCGGATCTTGGCCTGCTTCGCCGCGGACGTCGCGGGATGATCCACCTCGAACACCTGCACGCCGCTCAGCCGATCGGCAAACCGATAGGGTCGCGAATCGTAGCCGGCGCCCAGTATCACCAGCTGCTCAGCGCCGCCCGCCAGCCGCTGCTGCAAGAGATCGTCGAAATAGCGGGTACGGGCGATGACGTAGTAATGATGCCCGGCGAAGCGCCGTTCGATCTGTCCCTCCACCATATCTCGAAACGGCCTACCCCACAGCAGCATTCGGTATTTCGCGCCGAGAAATCGTTCCGCCAACGGATCGCAGCAGATCCGCTCGGCGGGAGGCTTGCGTGTCTCGATCGCTCGTGACAGCGCCATCTGCTCCGCGGTGGTACTCGATCGAGCCGCCTTCATAGGGCTCGATGCTAATTTATGGATGACCGGACCCCAGAAAGGTTCAACGAGAGGGAAAGACACCCTGAAGCGCAATGATCCAATTCAGCACGAGAGAGGGCTGACGGTTCTCATGCGCCGCGCCGCCTCCGGTGCCCCCGATCATTCCTGCATTCATTTGCGCGTTTGCGGTACCCGCGTAGATTTTGGTTGATGCTTCAGCAGGAAAGAGTCCGGTTGGTCCAGCCTCTTTCCCCTTGGCCGAGTCGCAGTTGACCGAATGCGTGTGGGACGGGATCTGAGTCGTTTCGAGCATCACCGATTCGGTTCCAAACGTTTGTCCAACGACATAGCTCGACAATCCAGGGCCCTGACCGGACGAGACCGGCACACGACCGCGGAGATCAGGCAGCGCGAAGGTGCTGACACCATCGCCGCCGTAAATGGTCCCAAGGAGGGTAAACAGCGCCTCGTTTTGCGCAATCGGCAACAGTTGGCCGTTGCAAAGCGCCCATCCATTGGGGGCGAAATCATATGGGACAAGTACGAGCTGGCCTACGAAAGGATCCATGCGGCCATCATCGCTCGCTGCCCACGCGGAGGGCAAGGATGTGGTCCGCTCAGCAGACCACGCAGGTCAGCCTGCCGGCCCGGCGAATCTACGAACGCGGCGTAGCGCGTTAGCGCAGCAGAACCTCGGGATGCGCGGCGTGCCAATTCTTCTCGATGCGGGTCACCCGGCGGTGCTCGACGACGATCCACAGCGCGCCGGCGATCGCTCCGAGCACGGCGATGAGCGCCGTCGTCGTGAGCCACTCGTAATGCCGATAGGCGGCCGTGACCGCCAAGCTGATCATCCCGAGGGCGGACACGGCCAGCAGGATCAATCCCGGCCACATGAAGTTGTCCTTCATGGCGATGCCGGCGTGCGGCTGCGTGGTCCGAGAGTGGTCCGTCGGATCGTGGTGAGTGTCGCCCATGACAAATCCCTCCGCCTGGTCAGGTAGATCCGGTGAGTTCGCGGCCGAACACCTCGGGAAGTGACACTGCCCCAATGGTTGTCACGAGCCACACCACGAGCGTGGTGGCAACCCAGGACGCCAAGCCGTGAATGGCGAGCCCGTGCGTTTCTGCCGCGGCCAGACCTAACGCGACAACGGTCAATGCCAGGCCGGTACCCCCGAGGAGTAGCGATGCATAGCCATGCGGCAACTTCACGATCAACAAGGGCAGCAGCGCCTGCGCCAGCGAGAACACCACCACGGCAACAATGAAACCCGACACCGACAAGGAAACCCCGGGAACCACCCACGCGGCGACCAGTAATCCGATCGCCCACGATCCGAGAAGCAGAACTGCGCGCAGCAAAATTTGCCGCATCCATAGAGAGTAGGCCTCGGGAGCGGGAATATGAAGGACCTATCGTCCGGCGGCTAACGTGAGCCCAGTGAGCGACGTCGTCGTGCTCGGGTCGGGGTTCGCCGGTCTGTGGGCCGCCCTGGGTGCGGCCCGCCGGATCGACGAACTCGGCGTCGCGCCCGGCGAAGTGAACATCACGGTGGTCAGCTCGCTGCCGTATCACGACATCCGCGTGCGCAACTATGAGGCAGACCTGACGGCGTGCCGCATTCCGCTGCGGGATGTGCTCGACCCGGTTGCAGTCGAGCATGTCGTCGCCGATGTGACGGCGATCGACCCGGGCTCCTGCACGGTGGCCACCACGCTCGGTGCTCGCACCTACGACCGTCTGGTGCTGGCGTTGGGCAGCCGCGTGGTCAAGCCGGACGTTCCCGGTCTCGGTCAATTCGGCTTCGACGTCGACACCTACGACGCGGCGTTACGGCTGCAGCGGCACCTGGCGGAGATCGCCGGCGGTCCGCACACACTCGCCGCGGCGACCGTGGTCGTGGTGGGCGCGGGGCTGACCGGCATCGAGACCGCCTGCGAGCTGCCCGCGCGGTTGGCGACGCTGTTCGGCGACATCACTCCCCGCGTCATACTCGTCGATCGCAACGAGCACGTCGGCTCGGACATGGGCGCGTCAGCGCGCCCAGTGATCGAGGTCGCGCTGACGGCGAATGGGGTGCAGACCCGGCTCGGTACTGGCGTGGCCGCTATCGATGCAGACGGAGTGACGTTGTCGACCGGCGAATGGCTGGCCGCGTCGACAGTGGTGTGGTGTGCCGGCATGCGCGCCAGTCCGCCTACCGCGGATCTGGGTGTCGAGTGTGACGGTCTCGGCCGGGTTGCGGTCGACGACTACCTGCGTGTGGTCGACGTGCCAGGGGTTTTCGCCGCCGGGGATGTTGCGGCGGCGTGGATGGACGATGAGCATCTTTCGGTGATGTCCTGCCAGCACGGCAGGCCGATGGGGCGGTTCGCCGGATACAACGTCATCAGCGAGCTCCTCGGTGAGCCGATGTTGCCCCTGCGCATTCCTTGGTATGCAACAGTTTTAGACCTCGGGCCTGCGGGGGCCGTCTATACCGAAGGTTGGGATCGGCAGGTGATCGCCAGCGGGGTCGAAGCCAAAGCCACCAAGCGGAGCATCAACTGCAGGCGAATCTATCCGCCCCTCAACGGAAGTCGCGACGAGATCCTCGCCGCCGCCGCACCGACGCTGCAGTCGCGGCCGACCTAGACCATGTCGTTGCGGGTCAGCCATTGCATCACCGGCCACCCGACGAACACCGGCAGCCAGCAGGTGAGCACGCGATAGAGCAGGACCGACGGCACGGCGACGGCAGCAGGAACGCCGAACGCCGCCAGGCCACCGATGAGCGCCGCTTCGACGGCGCCGACACCGCCGGGCGTCGGCGCGGCCGAGGCGAGTGTCCCGCCGACCATCGTCACCACGGTGACGGTGACGAACGACGTGTGGCCGCCGAATGCTTCGACGCTGACCCACAGCGCCAGTGCCGCTCCGAGAGTCGTTCCGCTGCAGCCCAAGACGATCAACGCCAGCCGCTTGGGCTCGCGGGCGACCTCGATGATGTCGGTGGTGACCTCCTTGAGCTTCGGACCCACCTCGGTCGCCAGCCAGCGCCGCACGTTCGGAATCAGCAGGAAGATGCCGACCACACCCAGCGCCACGCCGGCGATCAGGTAGAGCATGGTCGACTTCGGGACGAAGTGCGACAAGTCAGTTCCCGCCCCCGCGGCGGTGCTGAAGAAGATCAGCAGCAGCAAGTGCATGATCACCTGCATCGACTGCTGCAGCGCAACCGCCGTCGTGGCTCGGGTGGTGCTGAGCCCGCTCTTCTGCAGGATCCGGGTGCTCAGCGCCAACCCGCCGACGCCGGCCGGGGTAGTGGTGGCGGCAAAGGTGTTGGCCACCTGAGCGATTGACAACCGCCAGAAGTTCACCGATTCGTCGGCCGACGCCCACAACGCTGCCGCCGCGCCCACGTACGTCGACGCCGAGATCACCAGCCCCAGCAGCGCCCACCACCAGTTGGCTCTGCTCAGCGCGTTGAAGAACGTCGGGACGGTGCTGATGAACGGGTAGGCGACGTACACCAGCGCGACCAGCAACACCATCTGGATGAGCTGGCTGCGCGTGAACCGGGTGACGTTCTCGGATTTGATCTTCTCGGTGCCGGTTTGGCGCATCACCGCCGCGCGGCTTCGGGAGATCACGCCTTTCGGATCGTTCACCGAATCCCGAATATGTTTCGGCACAGCGGTTTTCGTCAGCCGACGGGACGCCTTGAGGACTGTGTCCTTACCGAGCACGCAGATCGCGGCCTCCACCGCGGCATCCGCGCCGTACAGCGCCGACGTGGTCACCAGCAGCTGGGCGATGTCGGACTGCAGCTGGTTGTCGTTGGCGCCGTATTCCGCGCTGCCGAAGCCGCCGAAGAACACGGCGCCGTTGCTGACGGTGATTTCTTTGTCGCGCAGGTCGCCGTGGGAGATCTGATGCTCCTGCAGCTTGTGCAGCGACTCCCACACCTCGGCGACCGGAGTCGAGGAGTGGCATTCCTTCAGCGGCGCCCCGCGGATGCGCTTGTGCGCGTACAGCGTCCAGCCGCGGTCGAGGGAGCCGACGGCGATCGTCGAGGTGTTCGCCACGCCGAGCTCGCCGATCGCGATGGCCATCAGTGCTCGATGCTCGACGGCGCGTCGCATCGACGCTTGCAGGGGTGCGGTCTCGCTGCCGCGCAACCGAAAAATCAGCCACGCTTGCCGCAGGGCGCCGCCGCTGCGTTGATGCGGCCCGTACATCTCGACCACGGCGTTGTCGTCCTCGGGATCCTCGGTGGTCGCCGACAGAATCAGCGGTCCGGATCCGGCCGGGCGTACCACCGTCAGCCCGGTGACGGCGAACCCGCGCTTGGCCATCGCGCGCACCGCCCCGTCGAGCGGCACCTCGAGTGCGGGGGTACCGCTGACCAGGATCACCAACGCGCCGACGAACCAGCCCACCGCCAGCCCCAGCAGCGAGCGGGCGGGCACGATCGCGCTGACCAACAGGTGGATCGGGATGAAGGCCAGTAGCAGGGTCCACCACCAGTGCCGCCAGCGCGCGGGCAGCCACGGGCCGGACACGGTGAGCACCGCAGCGAGCATCCCGATCCAGCGCGGGTCGTCGAGGAATTGGGAAAGCACCGTGCGCAGCCGGTCGGACAGGTCGAAGTGCCATTTCGGCGCGGCGAGGCCCTTGCCGGTGATCGACAGCGCGAGCACGGCGATGAAGGCGGCGGCGGCGTACGGGATGAGTAGTCGCCACTGCTGGGCGAGGATCAGGCCGATCAGAATCATGAACGGCAACGCCAGTACGGCCAGGCCGTAGACCAGGTAGACCACGTCGGACTGGGTGGGGGTCAGGACGCCGACGATCCGGGAGATGGACTTCTCCAGCTCGTCCCATCGCGTGCGGGTGACCAGCGAACTGGTGATCACCGCCGTCAGCAACGCCCCGGACAGCGCAACCCGCAGCATGTCGTTGGTACGCCGGGTCAGCGGCTGCAGCAGGCTACCGGTAACGGTGACCTGACGCCCGTCGACGTGCATGTTTCAACAACCTCCGGCCCCGCGTCTGTCAGCGACCCGCGGACAACATAACCGGAGACCGGCCTCGGATGTCTGACCCAGGCCTAGGTGGAGACGGGTTTCCTGCGCCGGTGCGGCCGCTGGCCCCCTCGCGCCCCAGCGGGGCGAGGACGACGGGGGTTGTTCGCCGGGGCGTGCTGCACCGGCTTGGGTGCGGGCGCCTGGTAAGCCGCGACCTCACCGACGAGGTCGGCGACGGGCGGGCAGTCGGCGGTCACCTGCTGCGGGCGGACGTTGATGCCGGCCTTGCGCATCAACAGCGCGTGGTCTTTGCGCTGCTCGGGCAGGACCACGGTGACGACGTCACCGCTGTTGCCGGCACGCGCGGTGCGTCCCGAGCGGTGCAGGTAGGCCTTGTGTTCGGCCGGCGGATCGACGTGCACGACCAGTTCGACCTCGTCGACGTGCACACCGCGGGCTGCGATGTCGGTGGCGACCAGCACGCGTGCGGTGCCGGCGCTGAACGCGGCCAGGTTACGGTCGCGAGCCGGCTGAGACAGGTTGCCGTGCAGGTCAACTGACGGAACGCCGGCCTCGGTGAGCTGGCGGGCCAGTTTGCGGGCCTGATGCTTGGTGCGCATGAACAGGATCCGGCGGCCGCTGCCCGACGCGAGCCGCTGCACCAGCTGCCTCTTGGCGTCGACGCCGGCGACGTGGAAGACGTGGTGGGTCATCTCCTGCACCGGCGAGTTCGCTTCGTCGACCGAGTGGGTCTTCTCATTGCGCAGGAAGCGCTTGACCAGCTTGTCGACGCCGTTATCGAGCGTCGCGGAGAACATCAGGCGCTGACCGTCGGCCGGGGTCGCGGCCAGGATGCGGGTCACGCCCGGCAGGAAGCCGAGGTCGG
>JBAWAV010000034.1:0-3153 GCA_049589475.1 Mycobacterium sp. | reverse complement strand
AGAAGCTGCCCGGCTACTACCCGCTGGGACAGGCTCCGGTCCCCATCTGGTGATCACATCCGGCTCCCCTGGTGACCCCGATCACCCGCTGACCTACACTCAACCAAGCGGTTGCTTGCGTGGAGCTCGGGCCGTTTTCAACCGACGTTCAATGACGAAAGCAGGTTCACGGTGAAGACCAAAGGCGCGTTGATCTGGGAGTTCAATCAGCCGTGGTCGATCGAGGAAATCGAGATCGGCGACCCCCAGAAGGACGAAGTCAAGATCCAGATGGAAGCGGCCGGCATGTGCCACTCCGACCACCACCTGGTGACCGGCGGCATCCCGATGGGCGGCTTCCCGGTTCTCGGTGGTCACGAGGGCGCCGGCATCGTCACCGAAGTGGGTCCCGGCGTTGAGGATCTCGCCCCGGGCGACCATGTGGTGCTGTCGTTCATCCCGTCCTGCGGCACCTGTCCGACCTGTCAGGCCGGCCTGCGCAACCTGTGCGACCTGGGTGCCGGGCTGCTCGGCGGCGCCGCGGTCTCCGACGGCACATTCCGCATCCAGGCCCGCGGCGAGAACGTCTTCCCGATGACGCTGCTGGGGACGTTCTCCCCGTACATGGTCGTGCACCGCAGCTCGGTGGTGAAGATCGACGAGTCAATCCCGTTCGAGGTCGCCGCGCTGGTCGGCTGCGGCGTCACCACCGGCTACGGTTCGGCGGTCCGCACCGCTGACATCCGTCCGGGAGAGGACGTCGCGATCGTCGGTATCGGCGGCGTCGGCATGGCAGCGCTGCAAGGTGCCGTCACCGCCGGTGCCCGCAACGTCTTCGCGATCGACCCGGTCGAGTGGAAACGCGACCAGGCCCTGAAGTTCGGCGCGACGCACGTCTACCCCGACATCTTCGCCGCGATGGGCGGCATCATGGAAGTGACGCACGGCCTGATGGCCCACAAGGTGGTGGTCACCGTCGGTGAGCTACTCGGGGCCGACGTCGAGAACTACATGATCTTGACCGCGAAGGGCGGCACCTGCGTGCTGACCGCCATCGGCAGCCTGCTGGACACCAACGTCACGCTGAACCTCGCGATGCTGACCTTGATGCAGAAGACGATCAAGGGCACCATCTTCGGTGGCGGCAACCCGCAGTTCGACATCCCTCAGCTGTTGACGATGTACAAGGCGGGCAAGCTCAACCTCGACGACATGATCACCCGGCAGTACAAGCTGGAGCAGATCAACGATGGCTACCAGGACATGCTGGACGGCAAGAACATTCGCGGCGTCATCCGCTACACCGACGCCGACCGGTAAACACCATGTCGCAGGAAACTGCTGAGCAGTCCCCCGCGCTGGCGGCGTCGCAGTCGTCATGGCGTTGCGTGCAGGCCCACGATCGGGAGGGCTGGCTGGCGTTGATGGCCGACGACGTCGTCATCGAGGATCCGATCGGCAAGTCCATCACGAACCCCGACGGCACCGGCGTGCGGGGCAAGGATGCCGTCGCGGAGTTCTACGACACCAACATTGCCGCCAACCAGTTGACGATCACCTGCGAGGAGACGTTCCCGTCCAGCGATCCCGCCGAGATCGCGCATATCTTGGTGCTGCGCAGCAAGTTTGACAACGGAATCACCAGCAGCGTGCGCGGTGTGTTCACCTACCGGGTCAATGACGCCGGGCGGATCGCGAACATGCGCGGCTACTGGAACCTCGAGGCGATGACTTTCGGCAACGAGGAGTGAGCTCACTGCTCGCCGGCCGCGGCGCCGTCGTGGTCGGCGGGTCGCGGGGCATCGGCGCAGCGGTCGCGCGGTTGTTGGCGCAGCACGGTGCTGCGGTGGTCGTCAACGGTCGAGACCTCGACGCCGCCCAGTCCACGGCGGAGGGAATCACCGCCGCCGGCGGGCGGGCGATCGCCCATTCCGGCTCGCCGTCCGATCAACAGACCGCAGAGTCGTTGATGGACAGGTGCATTGAGGAATTCGGCAGCATCGACATCTTGATAAACTGCGCGGGCATCGCCGAGCCGCCGGGCTCGTCGATCCTCGACATCACCCCGGCCCAGTTCGCCGCTCTGCTCGACGCGCACTTGGGCACGGTGTTCGCGACCTGCCGCGCCGCGGCGCCGAAGATGGTCGCGCAGGGCAGCGGCAGCATCGTCAACACCAGCTCGTTCGCGTTCCTCGGTGACTACGGCGGCACGGGCTATCCGGCCGGCAAGGGCGCGGTCAACAGCCTGACGCTGGCGATCGCGGCTGAGCTGAAAGAGCATGGCGTACGGGCAAACGTCGTGTGTCCGGGCGCCAAGACGCGGCTGTCCACCGGGCCGGACTACGTCGCCCACATCAGCGATTTGAATCGCCGCGGCCTGCTCGACGAGGTTTCGATGCAGGGCTCGCTGGATGTTGCGGGACCTGACTATGCCGCCCCGATCTACGTCTACCTGGCCAGCGAACTCGCCAAGCGTCGCACCGGTGAGATCTTCGCTGCCTCAGGCGGTTTCGTCGGCCGATTCCCGAAAGCCGCGCCGGCCCTGATCGGCTACCGGGACCACCACGACTCACCACCGTGGTCGGTGGACGAGCTTTGTGCGCTGCTCGACGGCGGCGCCGCCTAGGCCTTCACGGCGCAACCTATGCTGAGACGATGCCCCCGCGTCGGCGACGATGCGGAGCGAAGCGACGAGGAGGAGCGGCGCCAATGACCTCAATCTTCAGCAGGATCATCAACGGCGAGTTGCCGGGCCGGTTCGTGTACTCCGACGACGAGGTCGTCGCGTTCTTGACCATCGAGCCGATGACCCAGGGACACACACTGGTGGTGCCGCGAGCAGAAATCGATCAATGGCAGAACGTCGACCAGGCGGCGTTCGACCGGATCATGTCGGTCGCCCAGTTGATCGGCAAGGCTGTCACGAAGGCGTTCGAGGCGGACCGTGCCGGGGTGATCATCGCCGGTCTCGAGGTTCCGCACTTGCACGTCCACGTCTTCCCGGCGAAGAGCCTGAGCGATTTCGGCTTCGCCAATGTCGACCGCAACCCGTCCGCGGAATCCCTTGATGAGGCGCAGAGCAAAATCAAGGCGGCGATCGCCGAGCTAACCGACTGAATCGGCGTGCGCGGCCACGTCAGCGATACGCGGGAGGCTGACGTAGAACCGGCAGCC
>JBAWAV010000033.1:0-3387 GCA_049589475.1 Mycobacterium sp. | reverse complement strand
TGCAAACCCTCGGCCGGTTGCTCGGCTGGCGGCTGGGACTCGATCACATCGACCCCAAGGCGATGGTCGCGCTGCCGTCGGCGGGCGGGGAGAACACCAACTTCCCGCTCAACACCATGGCGATGCTGCCGACCATCTTCAGCCACCGCGATGTCGGCGCCACCGACTGCCCCGGGACTGTCGCCTACGGCCTGCTCGACGAGATACGGGACACCGCTTCCCATTTCAGCGGCCCACCGCGTCCGGAAGACCTGGCGATGGCGCTGCAGGGCGGTGCCATCTACGACCGATGGCAGGCGATCGGCGGCCCGAGCAGCCTGCTTGGTGCACCGACGTCACCCGAGGCGACCGGGGCGGATGGCGCGCGCTACGCCACCTTCGAGAAGGGCGCGATGTACTGGTCGCCGAGCACCGGCCCGCAACCGATGACCGGCGCCATCTACGACGCGTGGGCCTCGCTCGGCTTCGAGCGGGGAGCCCTGGGCCTGCCGACCAGCGCCGAAATCCAAGAGCCGCAATGGGTCAAGCAGAATTTCCAGCATGGGACGCTGAACCTCGAGCGGCTCAGCGGCCGGGTCAGCCGGGTCATCGACGGCATCGTCGAGGAGTTACCGCCGCCGCCCGCGACCGGGCCACCGGTTCAGCTCGAGCGGTTCTCCCCCGTCGCCCCAGCCGCTTGATTCCCGCTTACAGCCACCAACGCTCGAGTACTCGCGCCACGCCGTCATCGGTGTTGGGCGTGGTGACCTCATCGGCCGCGGCGATCGTGTCAGGGTGTGCGTTGCCCATTGCCACGCCGTGGCCGGCGCGAAGCAGCATCGGCACGTCATTTGGCATGTCGCCGAACGCAATCCAGTCCTCGTCGGCGATGCCCAGGGGCCGTGCGATTTCGGCGATGCCGGTCGCCTTGTCGACGCCCACCGGCACGATCTCGATCAGCCCGTTGTTGGTCGAGTAGGTGATGTCTCCTTCGATGCCGACGTGCTTGGCGAGCTCGGCGGCCATGTCGGCGCTGCGCGCACCGGCCCTGCGGATCAGCAGTTTCACCGCGGGCGCGCTGAGCAGGTCTTCGATCGACACCTCGGTGTTGTCCGGGTTGAGCCAGGCGTGCTCGTAGCCCGGTGAGCTGACGAACTGCGGGGTCGCCGTGTCGTGCGCGGTACGCCCGACCCGCTCCACCGCCAGGCCGACACCGGGGATGACGCGGTTCGCGATTTCCGCCAGTTCGCCCAGGGCGTCGACTGACAGCGTCTGCGCGGACAGCACCTGATCGGTTGCGGGGTTGTAGATCACCGCGCCGTTGGCGCACACCGCCATTGGCGCAAATCCGAGCTCGTCGATCACTTGCGGTATCCAGCGTGGTGGGCGGCCGGTAGCAAGCACGAACTTCGTCCCGGCCTCGACGGCTGCACACACGGCGTCGCGGGTACGCGGTGTGATCCGCTCGTCGTCGTTGATCAGGGTGCCATCGACATCGCAGGCGATCAGCGCGGGCAGCGTCATGTGCAGGCCACTGTGCCCGATCTGCCATATGTCACCGTCGCCGCTCCTCTTCTTGACGCATCCGCTCGAGCAATTCCGCGGCGCGCAGTTTCTGGGAGTCTTCCCGGTTCGGCGCGCTGCCGCCCAATCGACGTGGCACCCAGTATTCCCCCTCGGGATGGGGGTACGACTCCTGCACCCGGTACAGCAGCGCGTTCATCTCCCGGCGTAACACGGCGTTGAGCTCCTCGGCGCTACCGCGCGGCGGCAGCGGGCGACCGACGGCCACCGTGATCGGAACCCTGTTGCGAAACACTTTTTTCGGATGGTCTTTCGGCCAGATGCGCTGGGCGCCCCAGACGATCATCGGGACGATCGGCACCTGGGCATCCAGCGCCATCCGCGCGGCGCCCGTCTTGAAGTCGCGCAGCTCGTAGCTGCGACTGATGGTGGCCTCGGGATGCATCCCGATCAGTTCACCCTCACGCAGCCGTTGCACGGCGACTTCGAACGCGTCGTGGCCCTGGTTGCGGTCCACCGGAATCAGCCTGGCCTGCTTGATGACGAAGTTGACCGCTTTCACGTCGGCCATCTCGGCTTTGATCATGAAGTACATCCGCCGGCCGCGTTCCCGGGCGGCGAAGAGCGGCGGAAGCCAGTCCAGGTAGCTGGTGTGGTTCTGGGCCAGCACCGCACCACCGCGCTCGGGAATGTTCTCCAGGCCCTGAAAAGTGAATTTGGTTCCGTTCAGCGCGACGACCGGCGGCACCACCCACTCTCCGAACCGGTAAAACGGCTCCGGCATGCCCGTTGCTCCTTGTCTTAAGCGTCAACCCCCCTGAACGCGGACAGGTCGTTAGCTGTTCCCCGTATCAAGGACCGTGCTTCGCCCGCTTACGGGCCCGCTCGGTCCTTTCAGTTTCCTCAATTATTTTGGCCTCCGCTACCGTCGGTGCGCCGCCTCCGAGTCGGCGCGGCACCCAGAAGGCCCCGTCAGGGTGCGGATATCCGTCCTGTACGCGATGCAACAATGCCGTCATCTCATGGCGAAGCGCGGCATCGAGATGCTCGTCGTCACCGTCGGGCGCCAGCGGTCGACCCGCGGCGACAACCACCGGGATCTTCGCTCGACCCACATTCCGCGGATGGTCTTTGGTCCAGATGCGCTGCGCGCCCCAGACGATCAGGGGGACGGTGGGGACGTCGGCCTCCAGCGCCATCCGGGCCGCGCCGGTCTTGAACTCCTTGAGCTCGAAGCTGCGGCTGATCGTCGCCTCCGGCATCAGGCCAACTATTTCGCCGGCGCGCAGCAACCGGACGGCTTCGGCGTAGGCCTTCGCGCCAGAGCCGCGGTCGACCGGAATGGCCTTGGTGTGCCTGATCAGAAAGTCGACGATCTTCACCTGCTTCATCTCGGCTTTGAGCATGTAGCGGATGCGCCGGCCCCGACGATGCACGGCGAGGGCGGCGGGCAGCCAGTCGACGTAGCTGGTGTGGTTGATCGGGATGACCGCGCCGCCGGTACGCGGGATGTTCTCGAGGTCCTGGTAGCTGATCTTTGTACCGGTCGCCGAGACCAGGGCCTTGGCCGTGACCTCGAGCGTGCGGAAAACCGGCTCCACGACCGTTACCCGGCGGAGCCCGCCTCACGAGCCGCCTTGGCGGCTGCGCGCCGGCTGGCTTCCTCAGCATCGAGCTGAGCGGCCTCGGCCAGGGTCGGGGCACTGCCGCCGAGCCGGCGCGGAACCCACCATTCACCGGGCGGGTGCGGGCCGTACGCGTCTTGCGCCCGCTCCAGCAGATGCTGCATCCGGGAGTGCAGCAACGCCGTCAGCTCGGGTGCAGGCAGCGTCGGCATGATCGGCTCACCGACCATCACCACGATCGGCACCTTCGGACGGAACA
>JBAWAV010000032.1:0-2622 GCA_049589475.1 Mycobacterium sp. | reverse complement strand
CGCGCCGTGCACGTCGCGGTGGTAGAGCGCCATCATCACCGCGTAGGCGGCGTTGAGCGACGCCACCCCGTCGGCCAACATGAACGGCGGCAGCGTCGGCGGCCCGTCGGCCTCGCCGGTCATGTTGGCGAAGCCGCTCATCGCCTCGCCGAGCGTGCCGAAGCCGGGCCGTTCGCTCTTCGGCCCGGTCAGCCCGTAACCGGTGATGTGCAGCATGACGATCTTGTCATTGACGGCCCGCAGCGCCGGGTAATCCAAGCCCCACTTGCGCAAGGTCGCCGGGCGGGTGTTGACGATCACCACGTCGGCATGTTCGACCAGTTGCCGCAGCAGCGCCTGGCCTTCGGCGACGCGCAGGTTGAGCGTGATCGAACGTTTGTTGCGCGCCAACGACTTCCACATCAGCCCGACGCCGTCGACCTGATTTCCCCAGGTGCGGATCGGGTCGCCGCCGTCGGGCTGCTCGACCTTGATGACGTCGGCGCCGAATTCACCGAGGTATGTGGCGGCCAGCGGAGCGGCGGCCAACGTCGCGACGTCGAGAACCCGGATGCCTTCGAGCATCATGCTCTGACGGGTACGCCGGCCGGCCGTTGCAGCCCGAGGTGATCACGCAGCGTCGACCCACTGTAGGACTTACGGAACAGGCCGCGGTGCTGCAGTTCCGGAATCACCATCCGCGTCACGTCTTCGAATGCGCCGGGCAGATGCGTTGCAGCCAAGACGAACCCGTCGCAGGCACCGCCGTGGAACCACTCCTCCATCTGATCGGCCACCTGCGTTCCGGTCCCGACGAAACGCGGGCCCTGCAGCAGGGTGGCGCGGTGGCCGGCGAGGTCGCGCAAAGTGATCTTGTCGCCGATGTGGGCGCGCAGGTTCTGCACCAGGCCGCGGATGCCCGACGCGTTTTCGATGAGCTCGTCGGTGATCGGGTCGTCGAGGTCGTGTTTGGCGAAGTCGTAGTTCATCAGCTCTGAGAGTAGGGTCAGCGACGCCATCGGATGCACCAGATCGTTGAGGAAGACTTGTTCGCGCTGCTTGGCGTGATCCTCCGTCTCGCCGACGACGGCGTAGGCCATCGGGCAGAGCTTGACCGACTCCGGGTCGCGGCCGGCGGCGTCGATGCGCTCCTTCTGATCGGCGTAGTGGTTGCGGGCCACCTCGATGCCCGGGTCGCCGGTGAAGATTAAATCGGCCCAGCGCGAAGCGAATTCACGCCCGCGGCCCGACGATCCGGCCTGGATGAGCACCGGCCTTCCCTGTGGGGTGCGCGGCACCGTCAGCGGTCCGCGGACCGAGAAGAACTCGCCGGCGTGATTCAGCTCATGCACCTTGTCCGGGTCGGCGTAGATGCCGTTGACCCGGTCGTGCAGGATTGCGCCGTCTTCCCAGGTGTCCCAGAGCCCGACCGTGGCTTCGAGGAATTCCTCGGCGCGGTCGTAGCGGGCGTCATGACCCAGATGCGTTTCCAGGCCGAAGTTCTGCGCCTCGCTGTCGTTGACCGAGGTGACGATGTTCCACGCCGCGCGGCCGCGGGACAGGTGGTCGAGGGTGGCGAAGGTACGCGCGATGTGGAACGGCGTGTAGTAGGTGGTGGAACCGGTCGCGCCGAGGCCGATATGCGACGTCGCCTGCGCGAGCACGCCCAGCACGATCGACAGGTCCAGCTTCACCGGGCGCGCACCGTATTTGACCGCATCGGCAACCGATCCGCCGTAGACGCCCGGCATCGCGAGGCGGTCGTCGAAGAACATCAGGTCGAAACAGCCCTCCTCGAGTTGCCGGCCGATCTTGGCGTAGTAGGACGCGTCGAGGTAACCGTGCTCGGTGGCGGGGTGACGCCACGAGCCGGCGTATACCGACGTGCTGCCCGCTTGCATGAAGGCGACGAGTGCCATCTGTCGTGTAGTCATCATTGATGTCTAACATCTGATATATTAGATTTCAAGTGCTAGACCTCCGATTGCCTTAAGGTCCCCGCCATGGCCCAGAACGACGGCGTTGATATCGCCGGTACGGTCCGCGAGCGCGCCGCGCGGGAGTTGCGCGACCGGATCTTGACCGGCGCACTGCCCGCCGGGACCCGGCTCGACCTCGACGCGATCACCAAAGAATTCGCCACCAGCCGCACCCCGGTGCGCGAAGCCCTCCTCGAGTTGTCCTATGACGGCCTGGTCCGCGTCGCGCCCCGCAGCGGCATCACGGCCATCGGCATGAGCCCCGAGGATGTGGTCGACAGCTTCACGATTCTGGGCGTGCTGACCGGTCAGGCCGCCGCGTGGGCAGCGCAGCGGGTCACCGACGACGGCATCGAGCGCTTGCGCCAATTGGCTACAGATGTCGACGCGAACTGGCAGTTCCACCGCGAGATTCATCGGGCGTCGCATTCACGGCGGCTCATGGCGCACATTCGCCAGGCCGTCCGCGTGGTCCCGTCGAACTTTTTCGCGATATTTCCCGAGCATGAGCACAACGCGCTCGAGGAACATCAGGCACTGGTCACCGCGTTGGCGGATCGCGACGTCGACAAATCCCGTCGGATCGCCGAGCGGCACGTGCTGGACGCAGGTTGGTCGCTGGCCGAATGGCTGGAGCAGGGGGATCCCGGCAGCACCACGAACC
>JBAWAV010000031.1:0-2877 GCA_049589475.1 Mycobacterium sp. | reverse complement strand
GTCGTCGAGAAAGGGGTCGTCGAGAAAGGGTGTGCATGACCGGCCAGGACGACTTGCAGGGCAGAATCCGCGTGCCGGCCGACCTCGACGCCGTCACCGCTGTCGGCGACGAAGACCACTCCGAGATCGACCCGGCCGCTATCGAACGCATTTGGCAGGCGGCCCGCCACTGGTATCAGGCTGGGCTGCATCCGGCGATCCAGCTGTGCCTGCGTCACAACGGCAAGGTCGTGCTCAACCGCGCGATCGGGCACGGCTGGGGCAACGCGCCCGCCGACCCGCCGGACGCCGAGAAGATCCCGGTCCAGACCGATACCCCGTTCTGCGTCTACTCGTCCGCCAAGGCGATCACTGCGACCGTCGTGCACATGCTGGTCGAGCGCGGACAGTTCTCCCTCGACGACCGTGTCTGCACATATCTGCCCAACTACACCAGCCATGGCAAAGACCGCACCACGATCCGGCACGTGATGACGCACAGCGCGGGCGTCCCGTTCCCCAACGGTCCCCGATCTGACCTCAAACGGGCGGACGACCACCAGTACGCGCAGGAGCAACTCGGCAATCTGCGGCCGGTGTACCGCCCGGGGTTGGTGCACATCTACCACGCGCTCACCTGGGGTCCGCTGATGCGCGAGATCATCTACGCCGCCGCCGGCAAGGACCTGCGCGAAATTCTGGCCACCGAGATCCTCGACCCGCTGGGGTTCCGTTGGACCAACTTCGGCGTCGCCGAAGCGGACATCCCCCTGGTTGCACCCAGCCATGCGACCGGCAAGCAATTGCCCGCCCCGATCGCGGCGTTGTTCCGCAAGGCGATCGGCGGCACGGTGCACCAGATCATCCCGGTGACCAATACGCCGCTGTTCCTCAAAACAGTGATCCCGTCGTCGAACACCGTCTCGAACGCCGACGAGATGTCGCGATTCGCCGAAATCTGGTGCCGCGGAGGCGAACTCGACGGTGTCCGGGTGATGAGCCGGAACACGCTGCAAGGCGCGGTGCGGGAAAGCCGACGCCTACGGCCTGACTTCGCGATGGGTCTGCAACCGGCCCGCTGGGGCACCGGCTTCCAGCTGGGCACGACGAAGTGGGGCCCGTTCGGCCGCAACGCGCCGGCGGCGTTCGGCCATCTCGGGTTGACCAACTGCGCGATCTGGGCCGACCCGGAGCGTCAGCTGTCCGGCGGTCTGGTGAGTAGCGGTAAGCCCGGCAGCGACCCCGAGGTCAAGCGGTACCGAGCGCTGATGGACCGCATCACCCTAGAGATTCCGCGAGCCTGACCGGTTCGGGCACCGATCTTGATGCGGCCTGAGTCCATCGGCTACTCTGCGGACGTCCAATATCTTGGACATTTTGGTTGTGGTCGGGGGACCAGCACCGTTGGCGCTCGAGCCATGAGCGCTGGGGTTGTGCTGCCCGACCTTCGAATTTGAGATTGGGTAGCCATTGCAATGGTTAGCGAAAAAATCGAGCTGAAGCCGTTCTACGAGCAGTCGCAGTCGATCTACGACATCAACGACGACTTCTACGCGTTGTTCCTGGGCCCCACAATGGGCTATACCTGCGCTTACTTCGAGCGCGACGACATGACCCTCGACGAGGCGCAGGTCGCGAAATTCGACCTGGCGTTGGGCAAGCTGGCCCTCGAGCCGGGCATGACGCTGCTCGACGTCGGGTGCGGGTGGGGCGGCGCGCTGGAACTTGCCCTGCAGAAATACGACGTCAACGTCATCGGCATCACGTTGAGCCGCAACCAGCACCGGTGGACCACCGAGCGACTGGCGAAGGTGCCGACGACCCGTTCCGTCGACATCCGACTGCAGGGCTGGGAGGAATTCGACGACAAGGTCGACCGCATCGTCAGCATCGGCGCTTTCGAGGCGTTCACCAAAAAACGCTACGGGGCGTTCTTCGAATCGGCCCACGGGGCGCTGCCGTCGGACGGCCGGATGTTGCTGCACACGATCCTCGCGCACCCGCTCAGCTACTGGGCGCCGCACGGGATCGCGATCACGATGAGCGACCTGAAATTCATGCGCTTCATCGGCCAGGAGATCTTCCCCGGCGGCGAACTGCCGTGCGAGGACGACGTCGTCACGTTCGCGACCGAGGCGGGATTCGGTGTCGAGCGTGTTCAAGGGCTTCGTCCGCACTACGCCCGGACGCTGGATCTATGGGCAGCGAACCTGGAGGCCCGCCGTGATGAGGCGATCGCGATCACGTCGGAGGTCAACTACGACCGCTTCCTGCGGTACCTGACGGGATGCGCGGACTTCTTTCGTCGCGGCATTACCGACGTCGGACAGTTCACGCTCGTCAAAGGCGACTCATCACATGGCGGTGGCGGAGGGATTTGAACCCCCGGACGGTTTTAGCCGTCTCTCGCTTTCAAGGCGAGTGCATTAGGCCGCTCTGCCACGCCACCGCGGACAAGGTTAGCGGCTCGGTCTTATTAACCCGAACTCTTCAGCGCGGCGCTGATCCGACGACAGTTCTCCCCCATCGCGGCGATCTGCGAGCGGGACAACTGAGCGAGGAAGTAGGTTCGCACAGCTTGGGAGTACGTCACCATGGCCTGTCGCGCCGCCGTCCGGCCGTCGTCGGTGATGGCCGCAATCACACCGCGGCGATCGGCCTGACTCGCCTCGCGACGCACCAGCCCCTGACCTTCGAGGCGGCGGACCTGGCGGGTCAGGCGGCTCGGCAGCGACGCCAGCGCCTCGGCGAGATCTCCCATCCGGGCACACCCGGCGGGTGAGCTGTCCAACAGGTCGAGGACCCTGACGTCGAACAGCGAGAGTTGGTGCACATCGGTGAGTTGGCGGTTGAGCGTCGCGTACAACCGCAGGGTCGAATCCAGGTAGTTCTGCCACG
>JBAWAV010000030.1:0-7125 GCA_049589475.1 Mycobacterium sp. | reverse complement strand
CCGGCGGCGGCGCGGTGCTCAATGTGGGCCGGCCGCAACCGGGACAGGCGGTAGCCGTCGTCGGGCTCGGCGGCGTCGGAATGGCCGCGGTGATGACAGCATTGTCCTATGCCGGTGTGCGCGTGATAGGTGTCGACCAGTTGGACGAGAAGCTCACGGCGGCAAGCAATCTCGGCGCTCACGAGACGTACACACCTCAGGCCGCCGCCGACCAGGGTATCAAGGCCGCCGTGGTCATCGAGGCCGCCGGTCATCCCGCTGCGCTGGAGACCGCGGTCGGCCTGACCGCCCCCGGTGGCCGGACCATCACCGTTGGCCTGCCGCGACCGGATGCGCGGATCACTGTGTCGCCGTTGGGTTTTGTCGCCGAGGGCCGGTCGCTGATCGGCAGCTATCTGGGATCGGCGGTTCCCGCGCGTGACATTCCGCGGTTCGTGGAGCTGTGGCGGTCTGGGCGGTTGCCGGTGGAGTCGCTGGTGTCGTCGACGATCACCCTCGACGACATCAACGCCGCGATGGATCAACTCGCCGACGGCCTCGCTGTGCGCCAAGTGATCTCGTTCGACTAGCTCACGTCCCGTGGAACGCCCGCCGCAGCGCACGGCCCTGCAAGATGAACAGCTGCTCGGCGACCTCCCAGTCGGGCAACAGCGAGTCGAACCCGTGGCAGGTGCCGGGGAAGACATGCAGTTCGGTCGCGACCCCGGCCGCCAGCAGTCGTGTCGCGTAGTCCAGCGCCTCGTCGCGTAGTGGGTCGATGTCCGAGCAGCTGATGAATGCCGTTGCCAGGCCGCCCAATTGGCCACGCCGGGCGGGCACACTCGCCGCCGACGGCGTTGCCGAGCCCAGGTAATGTCGCCACATCAACTCCGCCGCGGGACCGTCGAACGCCGGGGTGGCTGCGAACTCCGCCTTCGACCCGGTGACCCGGTCGTCGAGGGCGGGCTGATGCAGCATCTGGAACACCACGGCAGGCAGCAAGCCGTCCGCCGAACGTTGTGCGAGGCAGGCCGCCAGTGCGCCGCCGGCGCTGCTGCCGGCCACCGCAATGCGTGACGGGTCGACACCGAGCTCGTCGGCGCTGTCGCTGACCCAGTTCAACACCGTGATCGCGTCGTCCAGGGCGGCAGGGTAGGGATGCTCGGGCGCGAGCCGGTAATCGAGCGACACCACCGAACAGCGTCCGCGCCGGGCCAGCTCCACGCATTGCCGGTGATCGGTGTCCAGGTTGCCGAGCATGAACGCTCCTGCGTGGCAATAGATGACGGCGGGTGCGGGCGCCGGTGCGCCGCCGTAGATACGCACTCGTACGCCCGATGCAGTCGCGTCGCGGATCACGACGCCGGAGCTGTCCACGTCGGCGAGCGCGGCGCGGCGACGTTCGTCGATGGACTCACGGATGACCCGGTACAACGACAGATCGGTGCGCGTGGTGGCGACCCCGCGCAGCACGGGATCGAGTCGCGCGTCCACGATCAGATCTGCAGGCATTGGCCACCGTCGACGACGAGTTCCGAACCGGTGATGAACGACGCCTTGTCGGAAACCAGAAAGGCGATGGCGTCGGCCACTTCAATCGGCCGCCCGATCCGGCGGAATGCCGACGTCGCGGCCAGCCGCGCCTGGGTGTCGTCGTCCAACATGGGCGTCGCGATCGGTCCGGGGAACACCGCGTTCACCCGGATGCCCGAGGGGGCGAGTTCGGCGGCGGCGGCCTGGGTGAGGCCGCGTAACGCCCATTTCGCCGAACCGTAGGCGCTGTGTCGCGGGAAGGGGCGGATCGCGCCGGTGCTGCAGGTGTTGACGACGGCGGCGCCCTCGGCGGCACGGAGCTGGTCGAGTGTCGTCTGGATGCCGAGGAACGCGCCCAGACAGTTGACCCGCCAAGCCTTTTCGAATCCCTCGACCGACTCTTCGTCAAGCGATGCGCGGTGCAGCAGACCGGCGTTGTTCACCAGCGTGGTCAACGACCCGAATTTCTCGACGGTCTTCGCCACGGCCTGCTGCCACTCCCACTGCAGTGTCACATCCAGCGGGATCCCGATCACCGCGTCGTCGCCCAAGCCGTCGACAGCGGAGCGCAACTCGGCCGCGTTCACATCCGACGCCGCCACCGAAAACCCTTCGGCACGAAGCCGTTGCACGATAGCCCAGCCCTGCCCGCCGGCGGCACCGGTCACCAGCGCTACCCGGTCGGTCACCGGTCACCCTTCGCCTCGTCGAGGCCCTCGGCAGCTCCGCGCCGCAACGCCTGCGATTCCGCGGAAAGCGTGATCATCTGAAAACCAAGCTCCGCCATGGCATGTCCGACCTTCCCGTTTCCGGCGTGGACCGCCGGCACTATGCCCGCGGTGGTCGCGGCCCGGTGGATTCCGACGATGGCTTCCCGCACCGCCGGGTCGGTGTTGGCCTTGGTGACGTCGACTCCCATCGATATCGCCAGATCGGCGGGACCGACGTACACGCCGGCAAGACCGGGCACCGCGCAGATCGCGTCCACATCCGCCAGGGCTGCGGCGGTTTCGATCATCGCGAACACGCTGACCCGCGCCGCGAGGCCGGCGGTGTCGACGCCGAGACTGGCCCGCAGCGGACCGAAACTCCGCACACCGTAGGGCGGGTAGCGGGTCGCCGCCACCGCGGCGGCGGCCTGGTCGGCCGAGTCGATCATCGCGACGATGATGGCGTCGGCGCCGGCGTCGACCACCCGCCCGATGGGCGCCGCGTCGACGCTGGGCAGTCGCACCGCTGTGCCGATGGGCACCTGTTCGAGGCGGCGCAGCATGCGTGCGATGTCGGCGTCGTCGATGTATCCATGCTGGGCGTCGAAGCCGACATAGTCGTAGCCGGCGCGGGCAAATTCCTCTGGCCCGATCTCGGTGGGCCCGGTGATCCAGCCGCCCCACACCGGTTTGCGCCGTGAAAGCGCTTGCCGCAGGTAGCTTTCCGTCATGCCGTGATCGCGATCTTCACCCGTCCCGGGACGGGTCGGGTGGCCAGCTCGAAGGCACCTTGGACGTCGTCGGTGTGGAAGGCGTGGGTCAGATACCTGGAGAGAAGGCCGGGGTACTCGGCAGCGAATGTGTTGGCCCGCTCCAATACCCGTTGACGGTCCAGTGCGATTCCGGATTTCAGGGTCAGGTTGTGCCGCAACATGGTCCGCATGCTGATCGGGTAGCTGTCGTCGTCGGGCACACCGAAGTAGAACACCGTCCCGCCCGGCGCGGCGGCTTCGATGGCGTGGTTGAGCGTCGCTACCTGATGGCCGACGGTTTCGATCACGACGTCCGGCCGATCGTCGCGGTCCAGTTGACTGACCCACCGGTCGCTGGTGGCCCGCACCGCCGTGTCGACGCCGAACTTCTCGGCGATGTCCGTGCGGTCGACTGGGTCGACGCCGGTGACATGTTGGGCGCCAGCCGCTTTCGCGACGCAGGAGAACAGCAGCCCGATCGAGCCCTGCCCGATGATGCCGACATGGCGACCGTGCAGGTCGGGTAACTGCTCGACGGCGTAGAGCACACAGGCCAGCGGTTGCAGGCCGACGGCCTCGGCGGGGCTCAGCGCCGGATCGTATGGCGCGACCTGGTTTCCATCGGTGACCACGCGTTCCATCAAGCCGTCGAACGCCGACGCCCATCCCACCACGCGGTCGCCGGGCCGGTGCAGCTGGTGTCGGCTGGCGATCACTTCCCCGACGATCTCGTGGACCGGGTAGCCGTCTTTCTCGGCGCCGCTGCGGCCGTCGTCGCCGGGAAGCTTGCCGCGCACGCCGCGAAAGGCAGGCATATCGCTGCCGCAGACTCCGGCGGCCAGGAAGCGCAGCAACACCTGACCGTCGCGAATGTCGGCGGCCGTCTTCACCGCGATCGACGTGCGCTCGAACTGGTATGGCGCGACGATCCGGTAGGACCACATGTCAGACCTCCACTGGCAACCGACTCCAGCCCCACTGGAAGCTGGACGGCGGACGCAACGCCTCCTCGTCGATGATCCGGTAGTCCGGCACTCGCCGCAGCCATTCGGTCACCAGGATCGCAATTTCCAAGCGCGCCAGGTGATAGCCCAGGCAGAAATGTTGTCCGCGACCGAATGCCAACGATCGGCCTATGGTCCGGTTCCAGATGAACTCGTCGGGTTGCGGATATTCGCGCTCGTCGCGGTTGGCCGAGGCGAGCAGGGTGATGATCCGCTGCCCGGGTTCGAAGGTGGTGTCGTGAATCGTGAACGGCTTGCGCACAGTTCGGGCGAACCACTGCGCGGGCGCGCAGTAGCGGATCATCTCTTCGCGCACGACGGGGATGTTGGCGGCCGGGTCGGCGCGCACCGCGGCCAGTTGGTCGGGGTGCCGCAACAGCTCCCACAGTCCATGCGCGACGACCTTGGGCACGGTTTCGGTGCCGCCGATGAACACGCAGAGCATTTGGGTGGCGACTTCGACGTCGTCGAGTGCTCTGCCGTCGGGCAGTCGGTAGCCGAGCAGGCCGTCGACAACGGCCAATGCCCCGTCGGCGCTCCCGGCCCGTCGCCGCCGGACCGCGGGGATGAGGTGTTCGAGGTAGTTCGGCCGGGCCTGCGCGGTGTCGACTCCACTACCGGGCTCGGCGAGACTGCCCGCGTTGACTGCCGCCAGCACATCCGGCGCGAAATCGACTGGAACACCGAGCAATTCGCATACCACCGAAGCGGCGACGATCCCGCCGTATTCCTGGGTGAGGTCGAACGTGCCGCGCGGCAGCAGTTCGTCGAGCCGCTCGTTGGCCAGCTCGCGGATCCGGGCTTCCCAACCGGCGGCGGCCTTCGGCCGGAACGGTTGACTGTGGGCGCGGCGCACGCCGTCGTAGATCGGCGCGTCGAAGTTCGCGTGGAACGGCAGCGGGTGTAGCGGCGGATCGGCTACCGGGCCTTGATTGTGCACGGCCAGCACCGTCGCCGGGGGCAACGTACCCTCTGAGGCGACGAACGTTCCGTCGTTGACCGCCAACACATTCCAGATGTCGTCGAAGCGCGACAACGCGAACGTGTCCCACTGCGGCAGGTAGTACACCGGGTGATGATCACGTAGCACTCGGTAGTACCGCAGGGGGTCGGCCATCACCGCCGGGTCGAACGGATCGTAAGCGAAATCCATCATTGCAGCGGTGACGGCGGAAGTGCTTGCAGAATCGAGTCTTCCCAGCCATCGCGAAGGGCGGGAGCCACGCTCATCCAGGTGACGATCTCGGCCGGCGGGCTGTCCTTCCAGGACGGGTAGTGCTCGGCGAAGCACTCCCAGCCGCCCTCGAGTGCCCAGTAGTGGATGACCTCGTTGTAGCGGAAGGTGGTGGTGAACGAACCCAGCCAGTGCTTGCCGGTGCGCTCCGACCACGGCACGTACAGTCGCTCCAATTCGCGGATGTAGTCGTCCTGGCGGCCGGGCTTGGTCTGCATGATCTCCTGAATCACCACGGCTGCACTGAAATTCGCGTCACGTAGCTGAGCGAGCGTCTTGTTGCTCGGCCCGGGGTACATGATCCGGCCCTCCCCCGATGCGCGGATCTCGGCCAGGAACGACGACCATTTGCCGGCGGCCGCCTCGTGGCTTCCGCCGCGGGCCTGCGCCGCCCCGATTCGCGCATAGTCGGCGAATGCGTCGATTTCCCAGATGATCGTCACCTGCGGCCAATGGCCGTTGTAGGGCGCGGTTTCCCATAGCGCGAACAGTCGAGCGCCCAAGTCGGTCATCATCGGCTGATAGATGTCGGCGAACATCTCGGTAAACCGGTCACTGGATCCTGTTCCGAGCGAGATCGTCTCGTGCAGGTAGAGCAGCGTGTGGCTGTGGTACTTGCGCATCAACCGACCGGTATCAGCTCGGAATCGACCGGCAGTGAGGCTTTCATGTCGCTGAGCAGCGTCTCGGTCGGCGCGACGATTCCCGGGGTGCCGGCCGCGGCCAGGGCGTGCTGTTTGAAGGCGCGCGCGGCGCCACTGAGCACATGCTGCACCGGGGTCGTTCGGTGCCCGACGGCCAGTGGCCATCCGTCGTGCCAGAGCGTCACCTCGGTCATCCAGCGGTCCAGCGCGGAGTGCACCGCCTGCTTGATCCGCGCATCGGCGGCGTACATCTCTGCGCTGACGGCCAGGCCGCGCGCCGCGCAGTCGGCGCTCTCGGGCAGGGCCTGCGCGTCGAGGTCGGTGGTGTGCATGCCGAGGATCTGCAGTGGACGCGTGTCACACGGGTGTGGCAACAGCACGTTGACGTCCCAACCGGCCCGCACCCGGTCGCACAGCCAGCCGCCAACGGAACCAACCACGTCAGCGGGGCTGACGGCGATGACGTCGAGCCGATATTTGACTGATCCACCGGATGCGCGCGGTCGCCGTTTCTCGAAGTCCACGTCGAAGGTCCTCATCGCATCCCTTCAGCAGATCGTCGGCAATGACCCGGCCGACCCAGCGTGACACTTCTACGTCAATCTGTAAAGTTTCGATTGAGTCAAGACTGGCGTCGTGCCGTGAGCTCGGCGAGAATTTCGTCGGTGTGCTGGCCGAGTTGCGGTGCAGGCGACCGCGGTGCCCACGGCGTGCCGTGGAAGTCCGCCGGCGTCGCGATCATCGGCACAATCCCGGACCCGTCCGGCACGTCGACCATGCCGCCCGCGGCGTGGAACTGCTCGTCGGCCACCACATCCTCGATCGTGTTCACCGGCGACCAGAAGAAGTCCGGCTCGCGCGCGAAAATCTCCGCCCACTCGTCGAGCGGTTTGGTGGCGAAGATCTGATCCAGTTCACCGATCAACTCGACCGCGCTGACAGCACGCGACCGGGCGTCGCCGAACCGCGGGTCATCCAGCCATTCGTCCCTGCCCACGGCACGGCACAACGGAGGCCAGTGCCGGTCGACTTCCAGCCCGACGATCCAGAACCGCCGCCCGTCACCGGCGGCATAGTTGTTCATGCACGGGTTGAACATTTTTACGCGTTGACCGATCGCGATCGGTTGACCCGACATCAGGTAGGTGTTCAGGTCGAAGCTGACGGTGTAGGCGCCCTGCCGATACAACGACGTGCTGACCAGCTGCCCGGCCCCGGTGCGGGCCCGGGCCACCAGCGCCGCGCAGATCGCCGCGGCCAACGTCATGC
>JBAWAV010000029.1:0-2142 GCA_049589475.1 Mycobacterium sp. | reverse complement strand
CGTGGCAGCCCGGTCAGTGGCAGCGCAGGCGTTGTCGATCTTCGGTGACCACTCCGACGTGATGGCCGTACGGCAAACGGGGTTCGCGATGCTCGCGTCGGCCTCCGTGCAGGAGGCCCAGGACCTGGCGCTCGTTGCGCAGGCGGCCACGCTGGCGACCCGGGTACCGTTCGTGCACTTCTTCGACGGCTTCCGAACCTCGCACGAACTCAACACGATTGAGACACTTTCCGACGACGACCTGCGTGCGCTGGTGCCCGAGGAGTTGGTGTGGGCGCATCGCGGACGGGCGCTGTCCCCGGAGCGCCCGTTCATTCGCGGCACCGCGCAGAACCCGGACGTCTTCTTCCAGGCCCGTGAAACGGTGAACCCGTTCTACGCGCGGGTTCCGGGTGTGGTCGAGGACCTGATGGCCCGCCTAGGCGAGCGAACCGGCCGCACGATGGGCATCGTCGACTACACCGGACACCCGCAAGCGCAGCGAGTGCTGGTGCTGATGGGCTCGGGCGCCGAGACTGTGGCGCAGACCGTCGCCGCTCTCGTCGAGCGCGGCGAGCGGGTAGGGGTGGTTCAGGTGCGGCTGTACCGCCCATTTCCCACCAGAGCGCTTCTTGAAGCGCTGCCGGCGACGGTGCGCACGGTCGGTGTTCTGGACCGCACAAAGGAGCCCGGGTCGATCGGCGAGCCGTTGTATCTGGACGTTGTCGCGGCGCTCGCCGAAGCGCACGCCGACGGAGAGCGACCGGTCATGCCGCGCGTGACGGGTGGACGATACGGACTGTCCTCCAAGGAGTTCACGCCCGCCATGGTTGCCGGGGTGTTCGCCGAACTCGCTCGCGAGCAACCACGGCGACGTTTCACCATCGGTATCGACGACGACGTTTCCGGTACCAGCCTCGAGTACGACCCGTCGTTCGACATCGAGTCTCCCGACACGTTCCGGGCGGTCTTCTTCGGACTGGGGTCGGACGGTACCGTCAGCGCGAACAAGAACACGATCAAGATCATGGGGTCCCAGGAAGGCCTGCACGCCCAGGGATACTTCGTCTACGACTCGAAGAAATCGGGTTCGCAGACCGAGTCGCATCTTCGCTTCGGGCCGGATCCCATCCGGGCCCCCTACCTGATTACCGGCGCCAATTTTGTTGGCTGCCACCAGTTCCGGTTTCTCGACAAAATCGACGTGCTCGCTCGAGCCGCCCCCGAAGCAACGCTGCTGTTGAACTGTCGTCAGCCCGCTGCCAAGGTCTGGGACGCTCTGCCGCGGCCGGTCCAGGAACAGATCCTGGCCAAGCGGATCACGCTCTACGCCGTCGACGCCGACCGGATCGCTCGCGAAGCCGGGCTCGCAGGGCGAATCAATATCGTGCTGCAGACGTGCTTCTTCGCGATCTCCGACGTGCTGCCTCGCGAACAGGCGATCGCCCGGATCAAGGAATCGGTGGAGAAGATGTACGGAAACCGCGGCGCCGACGTGCTGGCCAAAGAACTGGCCGCAGTGGACGGCGCGGTGGCCGGGTTACACCGGATCGAGGTGCCCGAGTTGGTCACCTCGACCCGCACACCGGCGCCGACCGTGCCCGAGTCCGCGCCGGAGTTCGTCCGCACCGTCACCGCGGAGATGATGGCCGGACGCGGAAATACCTTGCCGGTCAGTGTACTTCCGGTGGACGGCAGCTACCCGAGCGGCACGACCGCATACGAGAAGCGCAACGTTTCCGAGCTGGTTGCGGTCTGGGACGCCGACAGCTGCATTCAGTGCGGCAACTGCAGCTTCGTCTGCCCGCACAGCGTGATTCGCTCAAAGTTCTACGACCAGTCCCAGCTGGCCGGGGCGCCAACACAATTCGACTCCGCGCCGCTGGACGCAGTCGGCCTGCCGGACGCCCGGTTCTCGTTGCAGGTGTACGTCGAGGACTGCACCGGGTGCGGCCTGTGCGTCGAGGCCTGTCCGGTCGTCCTACCCGGCAACACCGTCACCAAAGCGATCAACCTCGCTCTGGCCGAGCCGCGAGTGGCTGCCGAGCGGGAGAACATCGCCTTCTTCGAGACTCTGCCGACCAATGACCGGTCCCGGGTGGACTTCGGCACCGTGCGCGGCACCCAGTTCCTGCAGCCGCTGTTCGAGTTCTCCGGCGCCTG